>BDTT01000067.1 GCA_002897995.1 bacterium BMS3Bbin10
GGCGCTTGCGCGCCGAAAAAGCCCGGAAGACGCGCAGCGTTGCCTCGCTGACATGGTGCTCGATGCCCTCCGCATCGATTCGCGCCGTTTCGGGATCAACGCCGATATCCGACAGGAAAGTCTCGACAATCGCGTGCCGCTCGCGGCCCTCACGGGCGAGTTTGCGCCCGGCGTCGCTCAGAAAGACGCCGCGATAGGGCTTGCGCTCGACGAGGCCCGCTTCGGCCAGCCGGGTGAGCGCGCGCGCCACCGTCGGCTGCGTGACGCCGAGGCGCGCGGCGATATCGACCTGCCGCGCCTCGCCGGCGGTCTGAACCAGATCGTCGATCAGCTCCACATAATCCTCGAATATTTCGTTGCGCCGCGCCGCGCGCGCCTGCCGGAAGGCCGCGGCCTGAGCGGTGGGTTCGGGAAGCGGCGAACGCCTTTTTGATCTGGTCGTCATGGGTCGGTCTGCCTTCGGCTCATTTCCCCGCGCTGGACGGCAATTCCCCCGGGGACCGCAATATCTTCGCCTGCACGGCGTCAATCCGCCAATACCGTAAATAGCATGAATCATGATAATTTACATTGACGAAGTTGCCTGAAGCTCATATTTATAGCCTTGGCTATAATGCTTGTCTTAAGGCAAGAAGAAAATCATGCGACCCTTCTCCAAAACCGAGACCGTAAGCGTTCCGATCGTTGGCCCGTCGGCCCGGACTGAACGCGCCATTCGCGCTGTTCTTGACGGAGAGACGCAAGGGTTCCGGCGTTACCTGCCGTTCTTCGGACCGGCGGTCATCGCATCGATCGCCTATATGGACCCCGGCAATTTCGCCACGAACATCCAGGCCGGCGCAAAATACGGCTATTCGCTCCTGTGGGTCCTGCTTGGCGCCAACCTGGTCGCCATGCTTTTCCAGGCGCTCTCGGCCAAGCTCGGGATCGCCACCGGCCGGAACCTCGCGGAAATGTGCCGGCAGACCTACTCCCTGCCGACCGTGATTTTTATGTGGATCGTCAGTGAAATCGCGGCGATGGCGACGGATCTGGCCGAGTTTCTGGGCGGCGCCATCGGTCTTGCGCTATTGTTTGGCATGCCGCTGATTGCCGGGATGGCGGTTACAGCCACCATCACTTACGCCATTTTGATCATGGAGCGCGGCGGTTTTAGGCCGATGGAGATCCTGATCGGCGTCTTTGTCTTTTTCATCGGTCTTTCCTATGTTATCGAGATTTTCCTGTCGCCGGTCGACTGGGGCGGCGTCTTTACCGGTCTGACAACGCCCATAATCCCCGATCGGGGCGCCCTGCTGATTTCGGTCGGCATCATCGGCGCGACGGTCATGCCTCACGCCGTTTTTCTTCATTCCGGCCTCACCCAGTCGCGCGGCTCGCCGCGCAACAACCGCGAACGGCGCATGCTGCTGCGGTTCTCCAACCGCGAAGTGGTGATCGCGCTGGCCGCCGCCGGCATGGTCAATATGGCGATGGTCATCATGGCCTCGGCCGCCTTCCATGAGGGCTACCCCGAAGTGGCGGAGATCGAGACCGCCTACTACATGCTCACCCCGCTCCTGGGGGCGGCGGCCAGCGCGGTGTTTCTTGCCTCGCTGATCGCCTCGGGCATTTCCAGCTCCGTCGTCGGCACCATGGCCGGTCAGATGATCATGCAAGGCTTTGTCGGATTTCGCATTCCGCTGATCGTCCGCCGGCTGGTGACCATGGTGCCCGCCTTCATCGTCGTTGCGATGGGCGTCAATGCAACCGAAGCGCTCGTCCTCAGCCAGGTGATCTTGAGCCTCGCACTGCCGATCCCGATGCTGGCGCTGCTGCATTTCACATCGCGGCGCGACATCATGGGCGAATTCGTCAACGGACGCGCAACAATACTGCTCGCTGGCATCGGCGCATTGGTTGTGCTCATCCTGAATTTCACGCTTCTCGCCGACTTTGCCGGTCTCTTCTGACGGTGAAGGGAAGCGGATTTCCAAAAAATCCGGACAGGATTTCCGCCCGCATGGGCAAAAAAGCCCGCTCAGGCCCGCGCGCCCGCCAGCGCCCAATAGGCGAAGCCGCCGGCAAACCCCGCCGCCGCGAACAGGCTCATATAGCCTGAAACGGGCGCGGAGGCGTTTTCCGCCGCCCTGGCGAGGATCGGAATGACGGCGAGCGCCGCGCCGCCGGCAAGCGTGTAATAGAGCGCGGAGCGGATGCGCATCACCTCACCTATAATGACGGCAAGGAATCCCGGCAGGCCGGTGAGCGCCGGGCCGACCGCGGCGGTGAAAAAGAAAGCGGCGAACACGTCCGCCGTATGCCAGATGAATATATCGCCCTGCGCCCCGGCGCGGATTTCATCGCCAAGCCAGAAGATGCCGAGGGCGAACAGGACAGTGAGCGCGATCATGCTGGCGATCATGAATGCAATCACCACCCAGAGCCAGCGGAGCAGGGTTTTGAGGATCACGGCGCGGCCGCCTCGGCGCGCCTTTCACTTGCCCGCTGTTTGACGCTCTCCGATTTCAGCTGCCCGCAGGCCGCCATGATGTCGCGGCCCCGCGGCGAGCGCACCGGAGAGGCATAGCCCGCCTTGTTGACCACCTCGGCGAAGGCTTCGATCTGCTCCCATTCAGAGCATTCATAAGGCGCGCCGGGCCAGGCGTTGAAAGGAATGAGATTGATCTTGGCCGGGATTCCGGCGAGCAGGCGCACCAGCTCTTTCGCATCGGCGATGGAATCGTTCAGGCCCTTGAGCATCACATATTCGAAGGTGATGCGCCGGGCGTTGGAGAGCGAGGGATAGGCCCGGCAGGCGCCAAGCAACTCGGCGATCGGCCATTTGCGGTTGATGGGCACCAGTTCATCGCGCAGTTCGTCGCGCACGCCGTGGAGCGAAATCGCCAGCATGGTGCCCGCTTCCGCGCCCCAGCGCGGGATTTGCGGCACGACGCCCGAAGTGGACAGGGTGATGCGGCGCTTCGAGAAGGCCAGCCCGTCGCTGGCGGCGGCGATTGCCATGGCATCGCGGACATTCTCGAAATTATACAGCGGCTCGCCCATGCCCATGAGCACGATATTGGTGATCTTGCGCTCCGCCTCGGGGAGCCCGGCGGGGTTGGCGGCCTGCGCGCCCGGCCAGTCGCCCACCCGGTCGCGCGCCAGCATGATCTGACCGGCGATTTCGCCCGGGCTGAGATTGCGCACCAGCTTCTGGGTGCCCGTATGGCAGAAAGAACAGGTGAGCGTGCAGCCGATCTGGCTGGAAATGCACAAAGTCCCGCGCGAGGGCTCGGGAATATACACCGTCTCGATGAGCGGACCGGGTCCGCCGGGCTTATCCGGCGCCAGCCGCGCCAGCCATTTGCGCGTGCCGTCGGCGGACACCTGCTCGGTGACGATTTCGGGTCTCTCAAGCGAATAATTTTCTGCCAGCGCCGCCCGCAGGTCTTTGGACAGCACGGTCATCCGCGCAAAATCCGTCGCCCCGCGCGCATAAATCCAGTTCCAGACCTGCGCCACGCGCATTCCTCGCGCCTTTTCCGGCACGCTGAGTTCAGCGAAAACCCGCGCCAGTTCCTCGCGCGAAAACCCGATGAGGCTCGGCTTGGTATTTTCGGAAATGCTCATTGCCCGCGCGGTTTAGCACAGACATGCGCGAAGTAGGAGGGCCCGCCCCTACTTACACGCCGCCGAGGCGGCTTCCAGCGCCTTGGAAATGCCGGTGAGGGAATATTCGTCGGTCGTCAGCGTGCCGCGCGTCGAGCGGCCCTGCACCACCATGACCGCGCCCGCCTTCATGGCGGCGACCACTTCTTTTTCCACCGCCGCCTTCTCGACATAGGCGCCCTGGCCCTTGGTGAAGAGCTTGAAGGTTTTATCGGCGATCTTGATCGTCGCATCCACGCCGGGCTTGAGCGGATAGCCCATCTTTACGCTGATTTCGTTGGCGACCTTGTCCTTGGGCCAGATGGACACATAAAAATAGATCGGGTCGCGCTTCACGTTCTTGGGCTTTTTCGAGCGCGGCTGCGCGACAGCGAAGCAGGTCTTCTTTGCGCCGGCGTCATTGGCGTAAACCGACCAGTCTCCGTTTTTTCCCTTGAAAGCCGCCGTCTGCCCGAACGCCGGCGCCGCCAGACCGGCGGCCAACAGCAATCCCGCCCAAACGCGCTTATTCATCTGCCCCATTCCCCAGTGTCCGCATCGCGCCGATCATACTAACCTCGCGGCAACTTGACTAGATGGGCCGTGATTTTCTTCCCTGTCTCCGGGTTGTTTGGCGCGATTTCGGCGCGCCATGGGCCTGCCGGGCCTTCTGCGCCGCGCCGCCATTGCCCACGGGCCGCGGCGAAAACCGCCCTAGGGTGCATGCGCGGTCATACATCACGATGGCCCCGGCCATGGCGACATTGATGCAAAAGGCGGTCGGAATTTTGACCACGTGATCGCACATGCCGAGAATTTCCGGCGAGAGTTCCCCGCGTTCGGGCCCGAGAATATAGGCCGCCTGCAAGGGGTGGCGAAAGCTCGGCAGGTCGAGCGCGCCCTCGGCAAGCTCGACGCCCACCAGCCTGCAGGCCCGCGGCAGCGCCATGTCGCCGGGCGTGTCCCAGTGATACAGCGGCATATGCTGCAACGCTTTCGACGTATCGGCCCGGGCCTCGGTCGCCTTGTAATGCGCCCCGACGGTGAACACGAAACTCGCGCCGAACGCATGCGCCGAGCGCACCATGTTGCCGAGGTTCAGTTGCTTGGAGATGCGCTCCACGCCGATGGCGAAATAACCGCGGGGTCTGCCTTGCGGGGCGGGGGGAGCGTGCTGGTTGTCTTGCATGGCTTTAGTTATGGCCGCAAGGGCCTGCGCCGCGCAAGTTGGGCTATGCGTTGTTTTCAGGCCGGGGGCGCGGCTTCGCCGTCCGGCAATTCCTTCCCCAACGCCTTGGCGGCGGCGATGCGGTGGACCGGCTTGATGTGGTTTGAAACCAGGGCCAGGGCGGCCGCGAGGACCGCCGCGTCGTCGCCGAAGCCGAGCCCGGCGATAAAATCGGGAACCAGGTCGATGGGCAGAATGAAATAGGCCAGCGCGCCGAGCAGGGTGGCGCGGACTTTCAGCGGCGTCGCGGTGTCCATCGCGCAGTAATAGGAGGCGGTGAGATCGTCCACGAAGGGGAGCCGCCCGGCGACGCGTTTGAGCTTGTCCCAGAACTCGTTGCGCACCTTTTGCTCGCGCCGCGCGAGCCGGGTGTTGTCCGGGGCCTCGCCGTCAAAGGACGCTTCAAAGCCGCCCGTTTCGTCTCTCTCAATGCTCATTTCTTCTCCTTTGGGGAAAACTGCCACCCCATTAGGGCCTCATAAAGACATAGGCGCGACAATCCCCGTCAGCAAGTCTGGCCCGCTTCGCGGGAAGCAATCAAGCGTACGAGACGCAAGACGTATGCGTAAACGACAGGGGACCGTCTCGATGATGAAAAAGTGCCGCGGAGAGTCCTGCCCGGTGTTCGATCGCGCCGCCCGGCCCGTATCTGCGGCCCTGGCGCTGGTGGCCGTGGGCGCGACCCTCGTTTCGGTTGCCGGCGATCTGGCGGCCCAGGGCGCCGGCAAAAACACCCTGCAAGCCCAGATACAGCGCTATGGCTGCAATCTGCCGCAATATGCGAACTCGGTTCCCGGGTGCCGGGAGCTGCATGCGCGGATGCGGGCGCTGAAATCCGGCCGTGCCGCGCCGCGCCGCGCGCGCCAGCCCTATTCCGGCGCTTCCAGACCCGTGCCGGGCCCGCCCCGGCAGGCAACCGGCGGCGGTTTCTTCGCTTCGCTCTTCGGAGGAGGCAATACCGCCCGCCGCGGCAATGCCGGCACGCGGCGCTACAGTGCTTACAGCAGCCCGCGCACCGGCGGGTCCGATTACGGGCGCGGGTATTCGCCGCGCATGCCCGGTTACGGACGCTACCGGACGCTTTGCGTGCGCAGCTGCGACGGTTATTACTGGCCGGTCAGCTTCTCCACCACCCGGGCCGGATTTTCGCGCGACGCCAAGCAGTGCGTCTCCAGTTGCACGGTGCCGGCAAAGCTGTTCGTTCACCGCAATCCGGGCGCCGATATCGCGCAAATGGTCGATCTCAAGGGTAAACCCTATGCGCGAACGGAGCATGCCTTCCGCTACCGCCAGGAATATGTGAAGGGCTGCCGCTGCAAGCCCGAGCCGTGGAGCGAGGCGGCAAAGCAGGACTATGCGAACCGGGTCGCGGAGGCCGGAAATCCCGCTCCGGCCGAGGCCCCCTCAGCGCAGCAAACCGAAGCGCCCGGCGCCGTTTCCGCTCCGGTGTATCGGCCCGCGCCGCGACCGCAAATCCAGAACCGGAGAAAAGCGCGGTGGCGCGTCCGCTCGGACGAGGCGGATTTTTCCGGTCAATGGTGGGCCGGTTCCTGGTAGGAAGCGGGCGGCCGGGAATGTTTTACGAAACGCCTTAGCCCGCCGCGATTGCGTCCATTCGCCGCGCCAGCTTGACGTCGAGGCCCGTCAGCCCGCCCGCGTCATGGGTGGAAAGCGTCACCTCGATACGGTTCCAGACATTCAGCCATTCAGGGTGATGGTTCATTTTTTCCGCCGCCAGCGCGACGCGCGCCATCCATCCGAAGGCCTCGCTGAAGTCGGCGAATATATAGGTTCTGGCGATTGCGTCGCGGCCCTCAGCCTCGCTCCAGCCTTCCAGTCCGGACAGGGCCTGCGCCCGTGCGCCGCCTTCGAGTTTGTCTGCCATGGTTTTTCTCCCGCGCTGCTTATCGCGTCTTGTTTCGCGTTTCACACCATGCCATGGAAAGGCATCCAGCCGGGAATCTGAACCAGACAGGCATTTCATGGCCCAGCATCGATTGCTGTTCGTTTGCCTTGGCAACATTTGCCGCTCTCCGATAGCGCAGGGCGTATTTGGCGACGTGGCGGCGCGGGCGGGCATGGCGGACCGGTTTTTCCTCGATTCGGCCGGAACCGGCACATGGCATATCGGCAATCCCCCCGATCCGCGCGCCGCCGCCGCCGCCGCCAGGCGCGGCATCGACATATCGGGTCAACGGGCGCGCCAGGTCCGCGCGCACGATTTTTCGGACTTCGATTTGCTGCTGGCCATGGACAGGACCAACCAGTCCGACCTGTGCGCGCTCGCGCCCGAGCCGCATACCGCCGGGATCCGCCTGTTTCTGGCCGATGCGCCGGAGCTTGGCGTCGCCGAAGTGCCGGACCCCTATTTTGGCGGAAATGACGGTTTCGAGGAGGTGCTCGATCTGGTCGAGGCCGGATCGCGCGCGTTACTCGCCCGGCTCGCATAGGGCGTTTGGCAAAGTATTCCGCGCCGGGTGGCCGGGGACCGGTTTCACCGAAGCTGCTCCAAATCGAAGGCGCGTTCCACCACGTAAGGCCCGCCGCCGCGCGATTGGCGGGCTGAATAGAGCACGAAGCGGGTGACGGGAAAGGCGGGGGAGAGAAACGCGCCATTGCCGGAGAGATAAGCGGCGACGGCGGCGGCCTTCACTCCGCGCATGCGCGCCAGCGTGACATGCGGGTGAAAGTTGCGGGTCTCGCGCTCGAGCCCCGCCGCCAGCGCCGCCTTTTCATTGGCGCGGGCGAGCGCCTCCAGCGCCGCATTCGGCGCGACGCCGGCCCACAGCGCGCGCGGGCGTCCGCGCCCGAAACTCCCCAGCCCGTCCAGGATGAGTTCGAAAGGCGCGGCATTGATTGCATCCAGGGCTTCGCTGAAGCGCTCGGCCGCGGCGCCGTCCACGTCACCGATAAAGCGCAGCGTGATGTGATAATTTTCCGGCTCCACCCAGCGCGCGCCCTCAAGCCCGCCGCGCAGGCCCGCGAGCCGCCCGGCCAGATGG
>BDTT01000068.1 GCA_002897995.1 bacterium BMS3Bbin10
CCGTCACCACGCCGGTATTGGCGTCAACGGCGAAGGGTCCGCCGACGATGGGATTGCCGCTGCCGTCAACGAGGGAGTAGGTGACGCCGTTATTGGTGGCGTCGCCATCGGAGGCGGAGGCCGTAATCCCCACCACCGTGCCATTGGCGGCGCTCTCCGACACCGTGTTGGCGGACGCATTGCTATCGACCGGCGTAGTGACGTCGAACTCGTCGATGTCATTGACATTTATGGTGTAGCTCTGCGCCGAGGTGGAGCCGTCACTGGAGGTGGCCGTCACTTCGATATTGTAGCTCGCGGCCGCTTCGCGGTCGATTGCGCCGGCAACCGTCACGACGCCGGTATTGGCGTCGATGGCGAACAGGCCGCCCGCGTCGTCGGTGAGCGAATAGCTGACCGTGTCGGAGCCGTCGGCGTCCGAAGCGCTCGCCGTGATGCCGACCGTGGCGCCGATGGCCACATTCTCGTTGACCGCATTGGCCGAGGCATTGGTGTCGCTTACCGCGCCGATGTCGGAGTTTTCCGTCGATGAATCATCCGGATTGGCTGGCGTTGAAGAGCTGTTTCCGGCTGGCCGGCCGGCTTGCTGAACCGGCGCGGTCTGCCCGGCTGCGTTGTCGCGAAGGTCCGGCGCCCCCGGATCAATGGGGTTCGATGGCTCTGACGCAAGGTTTGGGCCGGCCGCGGGAGCCTGGTCGGGCGCCTCTGACTGTTCGTATGGCTGTTGCAGCGGCGAGGAAGATGATGCGCCCTCGCTCACGCCAGTAGAAAGGGAGGCCCGGGGGGCATTGCTATATGCGGCCGTTTCAGCCTGTTGCGCAGGCCCGCTCTCAACGGATGGTCCCGGCGCCGGAGGGGCCGCGCTCTCCGCAGGCGGCAAAGGTGAACCGGGAACGACGATATCATGCCGATCGACCGGAGGAGCCTCCTGATGGAAATCGTAGGCCTGTTCGGATTCGGTTTTGTCTCGTGCGCCGGTCGGGCGGCTGGGAACATATTTTTCGGCGGCCATAGCGTCGCAATTCCTTGCATAAGGGCTGAAGGAAATTCAGACGCCACGCTACCGGACCGCAATTGAAATCCGGTTTGCAAACGGCAAATTGTTGCAAAAATTGCCTGTATGTTTGACAGAATATTAAATGGGCCGGAGGTTCGCTATTTACACCGCCCTTCCGGCGCCGAATGCGTCAGGCCGGTTTGCCGGGGGCTGAACCTAGCGCGTATCACCGATAAGCATGTCCCCGCGAAGGCGGGGATGGAAACCGGTTATCGGACAAATGATACGCATAAACAAAAAATTAGAGCGCGGTTTTGATTCCATCAAAACATGAAGCGATCTAGTAACAGACCCGGGCCTTCGCGACGCAGTTTCTGTGCGGCAGCATGTATTTTATAAACCAGCCGCCGCATTTGATCCGGACCTTGCCGATGCGCACGCGCTTGATGCCCTTCTCCTTCTGCCACTGCTCGATATACCAGAGGAGTTTGTTTTTCGCGGTTCCTTCGGTTCCGGTTTCGTAGAACAGGTCGGTCCCGTTGTGGCTCGCTTTAAACGTCTTGCACCGCGCCTCGGCCCGCTCGGGAAGGAGGGTGGTAAAGGCGATAAATCCGGCACAGAATATGGCGGATAAAATCCAGGTTTTACGCATTGCTTGTGCTTCCATTGACGCGAATGAGGCCCTGCGCGGCCAGGCGCCTAATAACAAACCCGCGCTTTCGCGACGCAGTTTTTGTGCGGCAGTGCATATTTGATGAACCAGCCGCACTGCCCCCCCCCACAAATATTCAACTCGCGCGATACTAAGGTCTGAGTGCACGAAGAGCCATGATCGGGGGCGCTCAGGCGCGGTTTTTTGTCGCGCCCTGTGGCCGATCCAACACAGATGAGTAAAGTGGCGGAAGTCGCCTATTTCCCGGCCAAAAAGTCGAAGTCACAGCCCTTGTCTGCCTGCAATACGGTTTGATCGAACAGTCTGGCAAACCCACGTTCCGGCGTCGGGCGGGCCGGTTTTTTCTCAATCGCCGCAGCCCGCGCCTGAAGGGTCTTGTCGCTCAAATCCACCTCCAGGCGGCGATTTGGGATGTCCATTGTGATCCGGTCGCCGGTTTCAATGAGGCAGAGAGGCCCGCCGATGGCGGCTTCGGGCGTGACATGCAGCACGATCGAGCCATAGGCCGTTCCGCTCATGCGGGCATCGGAAATCCGCACCATGTCCGTGACCCCGGCCTGCGCCAGTTTCTTCGGAATGGGCAGATAGCCGGCTTCGGGCATGCCGGGGGCGCCGACAGGCCCGGCGTTGCGCATCACCAGGATATCGTCCCTGGTGACATCGAGATCGGGGTCATCGATGCGGTTTGCCAGATCCTCCACCGACTCAAAGACGATTGCCCGGCCCGTATGGGTGCGCAGTTCAGCGGATGCCGCGCTTTGCTTGATGACCGCGCCGCCGGGGGCCAGATTGCCCCTCAGCACGGCCAGGCCGCCCTCGGAGCTAAGCGGATTGTCCAGGGGGCGCACGACGCTCTGCGGCCATTCGGGCGCAGCCTTGAGGGCGTCTTTGAGGGGTTTCCCGGTGACCGTCTTTTGCTCCGTATCGAGCAGGGGCGCGAGGGTGCGCAATATGGCGGCGAAGCCGCCGGCCTCATGCAGCTCCTGCATATAGTGCTCGCCGGTCGGTTTCAGATCGACGATCACGGGGGTTTCGCGGGCCAGCTCATCCACCCGGTCCAGGCAAACCTCGATGCCGAGCCGGCCGGCCATGGCTGTCAGATGTATCAGTCCGTTGGTCGAGCCGCCGATTGCCAGCAGCACGCGAACCGCGTTCTCAACCGCTTCAGGTGTCATAATCTTGTCCAGGGTCAGCCCGGAATTCGCGAGCGCCACGGCCTGCGCGCCGGTTTGTTCGCCGTGGCGCAGGCGCTGCGAGTGAACGGCGGGAATGGTCGCGCCGCCCGGCAGCATCAGCCCGAGCGCTTCCGATATGAGCGCCATTGTGCTTGCCGTTCCCATGACCATGCAGGTGCCGGGGGTGGGGCCGAGCTGGTCGGTGATTTCGGGCAGCTGCTCCTGCGTAATTTCGCCCGCGCGGTAGCGGCCCCAAAAACCGCGGCAGTCGGTGCAGGCGCCGACGCGCTGTCCCCGGTATGAGCCGGTCAGCATGGGGCCGGTGACTTCAAGAATGGCCGGCGTGCCGGCGCTGGCGGCGCCCATGAGCAATGCCGGCACGGTCTTGTCGCACCCCCCCACAAGCACGACCGCGTCCATCGGTTGCGCGCGGATCATTTCCTCGGTGTCCATGGACATGAGATTGCGCAGATACATCGATGTAGGGGTGCAGAAAGATTCATGCAGGGAAATGACCGGGAATTCGAACGGCAGGCCGCCGGCGATCATGACGCCGCGTTTGATTGCTTCAATCAGGGTGGGCACCGTGGCGTGGCACGAATTATATGCCGAATAGGTATTGGCGATTCCGATGATCGGCCTCTCCAGGGCCTCGTCGGTGTAGCCCATGGATTTGAGGAAGACCGTCCTGAGGTATTTTGAGAATTCCGCATCTCCGTAACTTGGGAGTTTGTCCGAAAACCCTCTTGTTTTGCGCGCCACGTATTCGCCTTTCCATTGCTAATATCCTGATATCACGCCCGGCTTCGGGCTTACCATGAACAGGCCGGGCGCGGCTGTTGCATTTGCACCACGGTTCGCGAAAAATCACCATTTCTTGCGGCTTGATACTACGCTCACAGCGCAAATTGAGGTAAGCTGACATTCAAATAAGTAGAATCTCACAGTTGAAATTCTGGCGTTCAGCAATCAGATGGCAGAGGTTGTGGGGATTTATCGATTTTGCCTAACCGTTTCGGCGGTCACTCTTTTGGCTGCATCGCCTGCACTGGCGAGCGGCCACATGGCTATGGATGAGCCACCCGGCGGGCCTGCGGTTTCCGCGCCCAATGGCAAGATTGCGGTCTTTGGCGGCGGTGACGATGATGGCGGGCTCGTCTTTGGCGAGGCCAGTTACACCATGCCTCTAGGCCATGCCTTCGGATTGCAGGTCGATGGGCTGGTCGGCCGGACCGGGAGCGTCGATGATACCCTCGCACAGGGCGCCGCGCATCTGTTCTGGCGCGACCCGGGCAAGGGTCTGCTGGGTCTTTACGGTTCTGCCCTGAGCGTCGACTCAAGCGATATGTATCGGCTGGGCGGTGAAGGACAGCTCTATCTGAACCGGATTTCCCTGGAAGGTATGATTGGCTGGGACGAGGCCGACGACGAAAGCGGGTTATTCGCATCGGGAACGTTTGCTTATTACATGTCCGACAACACACGCGCCTATGCCGGCGCGCGCCGCACCGATTGGCGCGACGGCACGATACAGGGTGTCGGAACGGCCGGATTTGTCGGACTGGAGCATCAGACGCGGTGGGGGAATGACCGGCGTGGATACTCGCTTTTCGGCGAGGTGCGTTTTGGCGAGAACGACTATCGCGCCGCCTGGGGTGGCCTGAGGATTTATTTCGGCGAGAACAAGTCGCTTAAACGCCGCCACCGGGAAGATGATCCGTTCACGGTTGTACCGGATCTTGAAGAGATCGTGGAGAAGATCGTCGTTGCGCCGCTACCACAATGAATAGCCTCTAGTTTTCTAGACGCCTTCGCTTCTCATTTTCCGCTGCCGTTCGAACTTGACGGGAGACAGCATCCCGTTTCGGGTAATGAAGGGGACCTCCGCCCACCTGTCCCAGTCAATCGATCCATCCATGCTGAAAAGAACCGCCAGCCGGTCCCGGTAAAAGGGAACGGTTTCATAGGCATGGCGCAGGATTTTCCCGAGCGGCTTGCGCTGATAGGCGGCGAGCTCGTCAGCCGGCATCCACTGGGTTTTATCCAGAACTCGGACGAATTGTTTGAGTGCGGACATCGCCTTTCACTTGCGCCGTTTCTCGTTTGCGGTCAGAACATAACGCAGTTGGGGCAGTTGGATACAGCTGGTTGAAGGGGATGCGGGATGCTCGCAGTTATTGTTGATTTTGAAGCTTTGCCCGGCAAGGGGGATGAAGTGCGCGACGCGCTCCAGTTCCAGGCGCGCAATTCGCTCGAAAAGGAGCCCGGATGCCGCCAGTTCGATTTATGCGCCGATCCGGACGACCCCCACAAATTCTTCCTGTATGAAGTCTATGACGATCAGGCGGCCATCGATGCCCATGGCCGCACCGAGCATTATGCGGTCTTTCGCGCGCGCATCGATCCGCTGCTCAAATCCCGCGAACGGCGGCAGATGGTCCGGCTTTAGCCTCCCAGACCAGAAGATGTCCCTTGCATGTCCTGCAATCCGAGCTGCCGAAGCCCGGCAGGGCGGTGCGAAAGGATTCCAAGCGGCTCATTTTGGCGACCAGATCGCATTCGCGAATATCAGGGGCGGGACTTCCCCAGAGCCGCACGCCGGGCGCGCAAGTGAGCTGGTCGATGTGCCAGTGAGGGCGCTTTTCCGTCCTGAAATGACGGGCCAGACGGGCGCGGATGCCGCCCGGTCCGCGCGCTGAACCCGCATAGACATACCAGCCCTCGGGGAGCGTCCCCGCAGCTGAGGGCGGGCGGTCAACGCGCACGCCATGCTCCAGGTTCAAAATGAGCGCATAGGCGCCCGCCGTCCCTGGAAGCAGGTCCAGATCACCGGGTCCCGGCAAGGCGGCCTCGAGGCCGGCGTGCGCCAGCGCGCGGCGCAATCCCTCGGGGGGCGTCGCCGGGGTCATGGGTTGGAAGCCCATGCAGGGGCGAAAGCTCCAGCCGTTAACCGTTTGATGTCAATAAGACAATCGGCACTCATGCTGCATTCCCGGTTGTGATAAGCTCTGCGTGACGCCATATAGAACCAAGCGAATCGTTGAGAGGCATATGGCAGCGAATACTACAGATATCGTCAAGTCCGGGCGTGGGGACGGCGCTGTCGCGCCCTCGCGCCCGGCTGCGCCAGCGCCGGTGAATGTAAAGATTCGCAAGGTCGGGCCCGTCGGGGCGTTCCTGCGGCCCATCGGGATTTCTCTGGCCCTGCTGCTCGCCGCTTACGGTCTTGTCTCGCTCGGCACCACCTTCTGGCGCTCCTATCAGCGCGATCTTGACTATTCCCTGGCCACACATCCCGACAAATCCATCTTCGACATCTTCATCAAGGCGTCGCTGCCGAAAGACGCGGTCGATCTGGTGGTGCGCGATGTGGACGGCAAATTGCGCCGTGTCGCGGCGGCTAAAACCGATACCGATAATTTCGTCAACCAAACCATATTGATGCTCGATGACGAGCGCGACCGGATCAAGCAGGCGGCGGCGCGCGATATCGGCGCGCTGTTCGAAAATGCCTTCGCCGACAAGGAACAGGTGCTTGAGGCCTATGCGGACTGGTTCTTCGAGTGGAAGCGCTCCTACATCGTGCTCAAGGAGACGCTGACCTCGGCCGCCACGCGTTTCGCCCAAGCCGGCGAATATGAGAATCTGAGCGAGGCGGTCGAGCGCGACCTCAAGGACTATTTCATGCGTCATTACAAGGCGCAGGTCCTGAAGCCGGAAGTGCGCGACGTGAAGATCACGCAAGGGCTCGAGACCCTGGTGCGCCGCGGGCATGAGAGTTACCGCCGGGTGATCGCCAATGGCGACATGAGATTGCAGCTCTTTCTTGCCCGGAACACGCGCAATCTCGCCGATATCCCGGCCGATGAAAAGGTTACCGGCGTCACGCTCGACTGGGATGCGCAGAAATGGAAGACGCCGACCTACCTGATGGAAGACCGGGCCTTTGACGGTATTGCCGGGCTCGGCGTTGCGGCGGGCGGCGGCACCGCCGGCGCGCTGGTTCTGGGCCCTGTCATGAACCGGGTCATGGCGCGCAGCTTCGGGTTGCTGTCCCGCCGTTTCGTCACCACCTTCGGTGCCCGGCTGGCGCTGGCCGAACAGGGGGCCATCGCGGGCACGCTCGTGCAGCCGGCGGGCGGCCAGATTGTCGGCGCCATCGCCGGGGTGCTGATCGGCGTGGCGGCGGACTATTTCATCAATGAGGCGCAGGAAGAGTTCAACCGGGACAAGTTTATCGCCGCCAACCGCGAGGCGCTGGAGGCCACCATCGACACCTGGAAAACCAAGCTCAGAAGCAATGTGGACGCCGCCTTCGACCGCTGGTTCGACGACGCGCGCGCCAGCGTTGTGCTGGCGCGCAAATAGCGTCAGCCGGCTCCCTCTGAGCGGCGCAACCCTGAACCTCAACAGACCCTAGTGCCGGTCCCGCGGCGGCCATGGCGCCTGGACTGGTTTCAAGGCCCAGAATCACGGAATTGACGACAATGAGCGCCATGACCGTTCGCTCCGTGAGCGGAGCGTCGATGACGCGCTTGAGCCATGCGCGGATGTCTGTAAGAGGGGTGATTTGGAACCGGTTTGTCATAGGGAATACAGGATTGCTGCTGGCCGCCTGGAAAGGGCTCTGCGGGACTCTGTTTAACCGGGGTTAAATAGTATGATTATCAGCACTATTCCGGATTTGCGGATGCCGCATATGCCAACAATTTTGCCGTCCGCCACTCCAAGATGCTACATTTGAGGGCAAGGTTGTGGCGAAACGGTGAGGGCGTACCCAGCATGAAGAAGACAGACAAGAGGCTTGACCAGCCGGCAACCGCGACATCGCTGCGCGAGGCCATTCACCTTGCCCGCGTCCAGGAAGCTGTCGACATAGATCAATCCGTCGACCGCAGAAGCAACGAGATGGCCCGCCTGGAAGTGCTGCATGCGGCGGTCGAGCAGGTGTTCGATGAAATTCCGATGGAAGACGACCGCTTTGCGCTTGCCCTTGTGCCGAGCAAGCCGGCGCGCCTGTGGATCGACATCATCACCTATATCGCCATGGACAATTCAGGCGAGATCTACCGGATGATCCGCAATGAGGGTACGGGCCGCATCGTGATGGTCGAGACCGATGACGTCGGGGTCATGGCCGGGCGGATCACCGAATATGTGGCGAACGAGATCGTGGCGCGCGAGCGCGCCGCGTCCGGATTCCGCTATGATCGCCTGCCCCGGCGGCACGGCCGCAGCCGCAAGGGTCTCATATTCTCGGCCTTCATTATCGGCCTTCTCACCGGTGTTGCCGGGCTGCTGGCTTTGGGTTGGAAGATCACCCAGTAATACCAGGTTGCGCTGACGGCCAGCGGTGCTTGAGGCAAAAAGCACCATTATCTCAATGGCTTGCCCATTCGGCTATGAGTCAAGGTCAGCGCAACCGCGTATAATCAGCCTCTGCTCCAGTTCCGTAACCGGCCCGCCGAGCATGCGCAGGCCGCGGCCGGTCATTTCGCAGCGCCAGCGGTTTTCGTCCTGGCGGATTGCGAACAGATTATAGCGGGCCAAATGATCCGCGCCCCCGCGCGACGATGACGCCGAGGGGGCGCCGATCACCGGAATGGGCCCGGTCGCGCCGGACAGTATGTTGACGGCCTGGGTATGGTTGTGGCCATAGAGCACAAGCTCCGCCCCTCTGGCGGCGAGAAGCTCCTGCAACTCCGCCGCTCCGCGCAGGGCGCGCCGCCATGGCGCCAGGCCCGGCAGCGGCGGATGGTGGATAAGAACGATCCGGAAGTGTTTTTTCTCACCCAGCTCCGCCAGAATTCCGCCCAGAGCCTCAAGCTGGCCGTCTTCCAGGCGTCCGGAGGCGGAAAAGGGCGGCGTGGGAATGCCGGTGTTCAGCGCGACAAGCGAAACCCTGCCGAAGTGGCGCACATAGGGAAAGCCGTTTGCGCCGGGGGAACTGTTCTCCACAGACCCCGCGTGCGAGCCCATATAGGCGTCCCACAAGCCAACTGCGGATTTCCAGTCCGCGCGCACATAGGCGTCGTGATTTCCCGGCACGACACTGACGCGTTCAGGTCCGCCAAGCGATTCAAGCCAGGCGAGAGAGGCCTGAAACTCAGCTGGAAGCGCCAGATTCGTCAGATCGCCGCCCACCGCGATGTGATCGGGGGAGCGGGCCAGCATGTCCTCGACGATGGCGTCGAGAACGGGGCGGGCGTGGATGGCCTTGCGCGAGCGCAGCCAGTTGAGGTACCCGAGGAGGCGTTTGTTTGCCAGCTCGGCAGGCCTGGGCGTTGGCAGGGGCGCCAGATGCGGGTCTGAAAGATGAGCAAGTGTGAACATATGCCGATGCGGTCTTTTTCGCGATTTCCGGTGCATGAGTTGCCCCGCGCCGGGCAATCAGAGGCGCCCATTTATCCCCTGGCGCAAGGGCATGACAAGCGGGATGATCCGGCATGACGAACAAATCCCGCCCAAGACGGTTCATGATCAGGGCGCTCAGACCGTGGTGGCGTCTGACCCGCGGGCTGACAATCGGAGCGCAGGGGGTGGTGGTCGATGAGCGCTCGGGCGTGCTGCTCGTGCGTCACCGTTACCGGCCCGGCTGGTTTTTCCCCGGTGGCGGCGTGGAACGCTTTGAGACCATCGAAACGGCCCTGGCGCGCGAGCTTCATGAAGAAACCGGCGTGGCGCTCACCGCGCCGGCCGAACTGCACGGGATCTTTTCGAACGGGGAAAATTTCCCCGGCGACCATATTGCGGTTTTCACCGTGCGCGCCTGGGAGCAGGCTGAAACGCCGCCTCCCAATATGGAAATCGCCGAACAGGGATTCTTTACCCTGAAGGACCTGCCGCGCGGAACCGATGCGGGCACCAGACGGCGGCTGGCGGAAATATTCGATGGCGCTGACTTGAGCGAAATGTGGTGAGGGTTCCATGCCGCCAGCGGTTAGCTTTGGCCGATCCGCACATCCTTCGAGACGCGGCTCCGCCGCTCCTCAGGATGAGGCTGGAGCAAGAAAAACAGGTCTATTCCTCATGGCTCGGAGCGCCCATGGGGCGCGTCTCGAAGCATCTGCCCCGAGTCAGGGTCAATATCCCCTGGCAGTCACCCGCAAGATTCGCATTCTTTGCTTCTGTAGCAATCATTGACCCGGCGGCGGGTAAAACCCGCCACCGGGCCGGTGCAGCCCTAACCGCCCGCAACTGTGCGAGGCATCGGCGCCGCCGCATGACGCGAAACTAGCGCCGGCGCGGGCGAGGCCGTTGCGGGCGAACGGGCTGTCGGGCGTTGTAGATTCTGCGCTGCGCCGCGGGCCGCCACGGTTTGACGTCGGGGGAGGCGCCGGGCCCGCCACGCGGTCCGGGAGGATTTTCCCAGTTTGTGCCGGGCCCGCCTCTGGGGCCGGGAGGATTGTTGTCGCTGTCGAAAAACCTGCGCCAGACCCACGGCCGCCACGGCTTGGCGTCGGGGGAGGCGCCGGGGCCGCCGCGCGGTCCAGGGGGGTTCTCCCAGTTTGTGCCGGGACCCCCTCTGGGCACCGGGGGGTTGTTGTCCCTGTCGGGAGCCGCCAGCGCAAGCGTTGCCGTGGCGAGAAGGATGCCGGTTGTCAGCGCGGCGCAAGTGATCGCTCTTGCAAATCCGCCATCGCGTTCACGAAAGTCTTGTTCCGCAGTCTCCCGTCTGTTCCACATAACTCACTCTCCTGATGTCCCTGGCGGCTCCGGAGCAGGTTTTCCCTGGGGGAAACGGAGCACTAAAAACGTGGGAAATAATCCCACAATATGGAGATTATTATGTGGGAAATTTTCCCATGTCAAGTTTTTATGTGTTATAGAACAAAATGAAACAATGATGGGATAACATCCCACAATCTGCTTATAGAGGGCGTCAGAGCCCATTCAGATGAAAGTGGAAACTTGACACCAGGCGAACCGCATCCGGCATTGATGCAGGCCCTTCACCGGCTTTTGCGCCCGCTCGTGCGCGCCCTCATCGCCAAGGGGATCACCTTTCCCTCGCTGTCGCGGCTGCTCAAGCAGGTTTATGTCGAAGTGGCGCGGGACGAATTTCCGGTTCCGGGAAAGCCGCAGACCGACAGCCGTATCTCTTTGCTGACCGGCGTGCACCGCAAGGACATCAAGGCGCTGCGGGAGCGCCGGCGTGGCGGCGATGCGCCCTCGCCGGTGCTTTCGCGCAATGCGCATCTGATTGCCCTGTGGACCGGCGCGCCCGACTATATTGACGGGCGCGGGCGCCCGCGCCCCCTCCCGCGCCAGCGTTCAAAGAATGGCGGGCCGTCCTTTGAAGGCCTTGTCTCCTCCGTTTCCACGGACATCCGTGCCCGGGCCGTTCTTGATGAATGGGTGCGTCGGGGCCTGGCGCGGGTCGACGAGGACGACCTCGTGCATCTGGACATGACGGCCTTCGTGCCGAATGAAGACTTCGGCGATCTGGCATATTATTTCGGGCGCAATCTGCGCGATCATATCGCCGCCGCCGGCCATAACCTGCTTGGGGCCAAGCCCGCCATGCTGGAACGCGCGGTGTATTACGAGAAGCTCCGCCCAGGCTCCGTGGAAGAACTCGCCGGATATTCGCGCGAGCTGGGATCGGAGGCGCTGGTCAAGGTGAACCAGAAAGCGTTCGAGCTGGCCGAGCGGGACAAGAACGCGGGCGACGCAACCCGGCGCATGACCTTCGGCGTCTATTTCTATTCCGGCCCGGACGATGGTCCGGACGGCGAGGAATAGGGCGATGGCCAATCACTCCGATCGCCCGAACCTTTCCGCGCTGTTTGCAGGATGCCTGGCGTTTTTTGCGCTGCTGGCCCTCAATGGCTGCGCCGGATCGCTTGGCGGCGGCGGCGCGCCGGCGGCTTCTGTCACCGGCGAAGCTCCCGTTTCAGAACCTGCCGGCACCGCTGTGAAGGTCGCCCAGATGAGCGGCCGGCCCGGCATTGGCGGCACCGGCAAACCCAATGACAAATCCCCCGGCATCGGCGGCACGGGGCAGGTTGCGGGCGCGCCTCCGGGGATCGGCGGCACGGGCATCGTCGGCACCGTCACCGGCTTTGGCAGTATCCTCGTGAATGGTTTTGAAGTGGATTATGCGCCTGACCTGCCCATCACCTTCAAGGATCGTAAGGTGCGTCCCGATGCCTTGCGCATCGGCCAGGTGGTCGAGGTGGAAGCGCAGGGGAGCGGCAACCGTTTGCGGGCAAACCGGCTCGCCATACGCCATGAGGTGGCCGGTCCCATCGAGCGGATCGACCCCGCGCGGCGCATTGCCGTCGTGTTCGGGCAGCGGATCGAAATCCCCGAAGGCGTTATTTCAGCGGGCAATGGATCGCGGGCGATGAAAATTGGCGGCCTTGGCGTCGGAGACCATATCGACGTCAGCGGACTGAGGCGCGCGGACGGTGTGATCGCCGCCTCGCGCATCGATAAAACCGGGCCCGGCGCGGCGACGGTATTGCGCGGCCGGGTGACGGCCACCGGCCGGACCGGGTTCTCCGTCAATGGCGTGCGCATCGATGCGCCAGCCGGCAGCAGGCCGCGCACGCTGGCTTCGGGCCAGGATGTCCAGATCATCGGCACGGCCGTTGGCGGGCGTCTGCGCGCGCGGCGCATCGATCAGCTTCCCCTGCGGCCCTTCTCGGGCCGGGTGCGGCGTTTGTCCGTCGAGGGCTATGTGAGGCGCGCCATTTCCGGAGGCGTGGCCGTGGGGCGCGTGCCCATTACCCAGCTTCCGGCGCGCGCCAATTTACGCGCCGGGCAGCGCATCATTCTTGACGGTTCGCTCGATGCCCGGGGGCGTTTTGCGGCAAAACGCCTGCGCGCGCCGCGCATCGATTTGCGGCGTCCCGGCCGCGCCCCGGCGAACCTGAACACAAGACCTACCCCCGGCCGCCGGGTGATACCGCCCGCGCCACGGCCGCCGGTACAGCGCGCTCCGTGGCCAAGACGCCCGGACACATTCCGCGCGCCGCCGCGCAGGCCGGGAAGGTGATGGACTCATTAGCTGAATTTCGCCCGGTCGTGCGGCGCTGAATAGTCGATTTCGGGACCCAGCGGCACGATGCCGGTCGGATTGATCGTGCCATGGGATCCGTAATAATGCCGTTTGATATGGGTGAAGTTCACCGTCTGCGCGATCCCCGGCATCTGGTACAGCTCACGCAGATAATTCGAAAGGTTCGGGTAATCCGCGATGCGCCGCTTGTTGCATTTGAAATGCCCCACATAGACAGGATCGAAACGCACTAAAGTCGTGAACAGCCGCCAATCCGCTTCGGTCAGTGTATTTCCAACCAGATAGCGCTGTTTCGACAGCCGGTTCTCAAGTTCATCGAGCGTATCGAACAGGGTGGTGAAGGCCTCCTCATAGGCCTCCTGGCTGGTTGCGAAGCCGGTCTTGTAAACCCCGTTGTTCACGCAGGAATAGACGGTTTCGTTGACGGCGTCGATTTCGGACCGCAGCGCCTGCGGGTAATAGTCGCCTTGCGCGGCGCCCGCGCCGTCGAAGGCCGAATTGAGCATGCGAATGATCTCGGAGGATTCATTATTCACGATGGTGCGCTGCTGCTTGTCCCACAGCACCGGCACCGTGACGCGGCCCGAATAGGCGGGGTCCGCCAGGGTGTAAATCTCGTAAAGCTTGTCTTTGCCGTTCACCCTGTCCGCGGTCGCGCCGTCGGTGCCGGGATCGAACACCCAGCCATTTTCGCCCATATGGTAGTGGACCACATCAACGCTGATGGCGTCCTCAAGCCCCTTCAGTTTGCGGAAGATGAGCGTGCGGTGAGCCCACGGGCAGGCGAGCGATACATAGAGGTGATACCGTCCGGGCTCTGCCCTGAAGCCCGGGCCGCCGGATGGTCCGGCGCTCCCGTCGCGTGTGATCCAGTTGCGGAAACTTGACTCCTGACGCTTGAAGCGCCCGGCTGTCGACTTGGTGTCGTACCACTGGTCACGCCATTTACCCTCTACAAGCAGTCCCATGGATGCTGTCCCTAAAGCGGTTTCGATCAAACCGAGGCCCGGCCACCCGCTCCCCCTTGCCCAGCCACCCCGTGAGTGTACCCTTGGGGTGGCTGGGCAAGGGGGAGCGGGTGGCCGGGAATACTTAAAAGAAACTCCCTAGTTCCGTTCCGACAGCAGTTTTTCCGTGACCGCCAGAAGTATCGACAGCGCAATGCCTTCGCTTGCGGGCGCCAGGTCGGCGAGCGCGGGATAGGTTGGCGCGACGCGCAGGTTCCGGTCGCGCGGGTCTTTCCCATATGGAAATGTCGCGCCGGCGGGCACGAGGGCCACACCGGCCTGGTTTGCCAGTTCGACGACGCGTCTTGCGCAACCATCCATCACATTCACGGAAATAAAATATCCGCCCTCCGGCCTGGTCCATGTGGCGGCGCCGGTTCCTTCGAGATGGGTATTGAATACTCCATCAACGGCCCGGAATTTGGGCGCGATTATGTCCCGGTGGCTTTCCATGAGCCGGTCCAGCCCGGCGGCGTCCTTCAGGTAGCGCACATGGCGCAGCTGGTTGAGTTTATCGGGGCCGATGGACCGCTTTTTCATCGCTCCCGCGAGCCAGGCAACATTTGCCATTGATGAGGCGAACAGGCCTAGGCCGCCGCCGCCGAAGGTAATTTTCGAGGTGGAGCCGAAAACGAAGGCGCGGTCGGGGGCGCCGGCCTGCTCGCAGACCTCAAGGATATTCAGAATGTCCGCGCGCGCATCGCTCAGATTGTGCAGTGCGTAGGCATTGTCCCAGAACAGCCGGAAATCGGCCGCGCCCGCCTTCATGGCCGCGAGCCGCCGCACCGTCTCGTCGTCATAGATGTCGCCGGAGGGATTGGAATATTTGGGAACGCACCACATGCCCTTGACTTCGCGAGAGACCACAAGGCGCTCGACCTCATCCATGTCGGGGCCGGAGCCTGTCATCTCGACCGGGATCATGTCGATCCCGTATTCTTCGCAGATGGCAAAGTGGCGATCGTATCCCGGTACCGGGCACAGGAAGGATGTCTTTTCCCAATCCCGCCAGGGCGCACTGCCGCCCGGAACGCCCCTGAGCAGCGCGTAGGCGATGCAGTCATGCATCAGGGCGAGGCTTGAATTATTCGCGACAATGATCTGGTAGGCGGGTGCGCCGAGGAGGCCGGTGAAGAGCTCGCGGGCTTCGGGCAGGCCCTGAACCGGGCCGCCATAGTTGCGCGCGTCGCTGCCGTCCGCCAGATGATAGTCCACATTTTCCGGCAGGCGCAGCAGCGCATTCGACAGATCGAGCTGGGCGGTAGAGGGCTTTCCGCGCGTCATGTCGATTTTCATCGCGCGCGTGCGGAAAGCCGCGAAGTCATTGACGCATCGTTCGTGAAATTCACGCAGGTCGGGAGTCGGGAGGTCCTTGAGCTCAGGCATGAAAAATCAGGTATTCCGCGCGTTTGGTCTAGATCGCTTCATGTTTTGATGGAATCAAAACCGCGATCCAGCTTTTTGTTTATGCGTATCATTTCTCCGATAACCGGTTCCCACTTATCGGTGATACGCACTAGCCGATCAGCTTCTGCGCGATCGAAGCCACATGGTGTCCCTGGAAGCTGGCCAGATTCAACTCCTTTTGCGTCGGCTGGCGCGAACCGTCCGGGCCGGCGATCGTCGCCGCGCCATAAGGAGAGCCGCCGCGGACTTCGGAAATATCCGCCAGATCGGGCGCGGAATAGGGCAGGCCGACGATAATCATGCCGTGATGTAGAAGCGTGTTGTAGAATGAGGTGATGGTCGTCTCGCCGCCGCCGCCCGTGCCGGTCGAAGTGAACACACTGCCGATCTTGCCGATGAGTGTGCCCTGCGCCCAGAGCCCGCCGGTCTGATCCAGGAAGTTGCGCATCTGCGAGGACATGTTGCCGAAGCGCGTGGGCGTGCCGAAGATAATGGCGTCGCAATCCGCCAGGTCGTTGGGGGCAAGGATTTGCGCGGGTTGCTCAGTCTTCATGCCGGACGCCCGCAAAGCGTCTTCCGGCATCAGCTCGGGCACCCGCCGCACCTGCACTTCCGCCCCCTCAACCGCGCGCGCGCCGGTGGCGACCGCATAGGCCATTGTCTCCACATGACCGTAGGAGCTGTGATAGACGATCATGATTTTCGGTGCTCGTGCCATGTGCCGTTCCTGGCGGCCTCCTAATTTTTGTGGCCGGGCCTCGCCGGCAGTTTCCAACACGATTCGCCCACAGCTTAGGTTCCAGACCCATAAAAGTCATTACCCAGGCTGGACCACAACGCACTATTTTGAAAGTGTCGCGTCATGACCGATCCCGAATTCGCGCTGCGCCCCGAGCGCGCGGAGGATATCCGGCCCTTGAGAAAGCTGGCCGAAGAGACTTTCGGCCCCGGCCGGTTTGTCCGGACCGCACACCGTGTGCGCGAGGGGGCGCCAGTTGCCGCCGATCTCTCCCTGACCGCCTGGCGCGAGGATAAACTGGCCGGTTCCATCCGTTTTTCCGCCATTCGCGTCGGTGCGCGCTCCGGCGCCCTGCTGCTCGGCCCGCTCATGGTCGCCCCGCGATGGGCCGGCAAAGGCTGCGGACGGGCGCTGATCGCGGAGGGCCTGGAACTGGCGCGCGCGCGCGGTTACGCACTTGTCCTGCTGGTTGGCGACCTTCCCTATTATGAGCGCTTCGGGTTCGCCCGCGTGCCTCCCGGGCAGATTACATTGCCCGGACCGGTAGACCCCGCGCGAGTGCTCGCGGCCGAGTTGGCGCCCGGTGCGTTGCGGGACTATGAAGGGCCGGTTACCGGCGGGGTGGCGTAAATTTATCCTGGAGCGGTTTTTCCATGACACTGAAGCCAAGCCGCCCGCTCCCCCTTACCCAACCACCCCGCAATGGTACCCTTGGGGTGGTTGGGTAAGGGGGAGCGGGCGGCTTGGAATATTAAAAAAAGCGCTAACGCCCTTCGCGGAACCAGGTGAGCGACAGGGCGCCCAGCAGCAGGGCCAGGGCGATGAGACCGGAAAAGAGCGGGATCAGACGCACGCCGCGCGTCACATAGGCGTCGCGTTTCCTGAATCCCATCCAGGCGGCGCCATGCATCACTCTGCCCGAGCGCAGCATGGCGAGGCGCGGCAGTTTTACGGCTGCCGCATCGCGCCCGGTCCAGAAGCTCCCGCCGCCCGTTTGCTCGAGGATTGGCTGTATACGCTCGGCCGTCGCACTCAGCGTCGAGAGTTCCTTGGTGTTCATCCGGCCGATATGGGCGACGGCGCGCAGCCCGCCCGACTTCAGCCGGTAGACGCCGTTGTCGCGTATATCCAGCACCTTGCGCCAATAGCCCGGACCCGCGGGCGCCAGCTCGACGGACCGTGTTTTTCCATTGGGAAGCGTCACTTCAACCGGTTCGACATTGTCCTTCATGGAGTGGCGCTCAATGGTGAGCGAGGTTTCGTCACCCGAGGCGCGCAGTATGTCTTCCTCCAGATCCGGCTCCTTCATGAGCCAGTGGGCAAGGCGGCGCAGCAGGGCGGTGTAAGGCCCGCCGCCCTCGAAGCCGCGCGCCCACAACCAGGCATGGTCCGACAGCAGCAGCGCCACGCGGCCCTTCTTCAGCCGGTTCAGGATCAGCAGTGGCTTGTCGTCCGGCCCGTTCATCAGCACATCGCCGCGCGCGCCTTCCGCTTCGATCAGACGGAACCAGCGGCCCCACTGGGGCGGCCCGGATGCGTTTTCGCGCAGGCCCCGCGTGACCGGATGCCGCTTCCCGGTTTCGGTAATTGCGGGCCGGTAGGGTTTCTCGATCACCCGTCCGGTGGGGGCCGCGGGGAGGATTTGCGACAGCGGCGTGCGGTACAGGCTCGTCGGCGAGGCGTAGCGCGGACCGGCGGCCACCAGGACCGCCCCGCCGTTTTCCACATATTGCGCGACATTATCGAGATAGAGCAGCGGCAGGACGCCGCGGCGGTGATAGCGGTCGAAGATGATGAGATCGAACTCGTCCAGTTTCTCGGAAAAAAGTTCACGCGTGGGAAAGGCAATCAGCGAAAGCTGATTGATCGGCGTCCCGTCCTGTTTCTCCGGCGGGCGCAGAATGGTGAAATGAACAAGATCGACCGCGGCGTCCGACTTGAGCAGATTGCGCCATGTGCGCTCGCCCGCATGGGGCTCGCCCGAAACCAGCAGCACGCGCAGATTTTCCCGCACGCCCTCGGCGGCCAGAACGGCCTTGTTGTTGGCGGTGGTCAGCTCGCCCGGCGCGGCCTCCACTTCCAGCTCGACAATGTTGAGACCGGCATGCCGAAAGCGGATCGGAACCTCGACGGTTTCGCCCGGCCGCACGCGCAGGGTTTCATCGGGCTGCCCCTCGCGGCGGACCGTCAGCGCCACCGTCTTGCCGCCCGCGCGCGCGGGCAGGTCGACGACACGGACCTCGGCATACTGCACACCGCCGACGAAACCGAAGCGCGGGGCGCGCACCACTTCCAGCCGCCGGTCGAACTCGTCCCGCTCGCCGGCAATAATCGCATGTACCGGCACCTGAAGGCCAAAGTCCTTCGCGCTGGCCGGGACGTCGTGAATCTGGCCATCGGTCAAAAGCACGACGCCGGCCAGCCGGTCGGGCGGGATGTCGGACAGCGTCTTGCCAAGATCGCCGAACAGAAGCGTCCCGTCACGGTCGCTGCCGCGCCCGAGCGGAGAGGAAACCCATCGCACTTCCATATCCGGGATCGCGCCAAGTTTCTCCGAAAGCTGTTTGCGTGCCTCGGCCGTTGCGCCGTCACGGCCGGTAAAACGCTGGCTTGCGCTCTCGTCAACCGCGACAACGACAATGTTGGACAGCGGTTCGCGGTCTTCCTGGCGCAGGTTCGGGTTTGCCAGCGCCAGCAACAAAAGCGCAAGCGCGCCGGTTCGCAGCAATGCGCCGCGCGCGCGGTTCCACAGCAGCCCGGCGGCAAGGACCGCGCCCGCGCCGCCCAGGGCGACAAGCACGTCCTGGGGCAGCAATGGCGAAAATTCGACGATCCAGTTCATGATCTCTATCGGCCCTACTGGTTGCTAGAGCGTTTCTTACAGTATTCCAAGCCACCCGCTCCCCCTTGCCCAACCACCCCGTGAGTGTACCCTTGGGGTGGTCCGTGCAAGGGGGAGCGGGTGGCTTGGCTTCGGGTTCATCGAAACCGCTCTACTGTCCAAGGCGTTCAAGCAGGGCCGGCACATGCACCTGATCGGCCTTGTAATTGCCGGTCAGCGCATACATGACGATGTTGACGCCGACGCGGAATGCCATTTCGCGCTGTATGTCTCCGCCCGGAACGACGGGAAAAAGCGCGCGGTTTCTGTCATCGAGCGCCCAGGCGGCGGCGAAATCGTTCGAGGTGATCAGCAGCGAACTTACACCATCCGTGCGCCGCGAACGCGCGGACTTGTCGGCTTCGCTCGCCGGGGTGGCTTCAACCCACAGCGCACCGCCATCCCATCGGCCGGGGAAATTCCTGAGCAGGTAAAATGCCTTTGTCAGCACGTGATTTTCCGGAACCGGCTCCAGCGGCGGAATATCCAGATCGCCGATCAGCCTGGACAGCGCCGTGGCGCCCGGTCCCTGCGCCCCGACTCCGCCGGGCAGGGTTCTTTGATAGTCGCGCGTGTCGAAAACGATCATGCCGCCCTGCTTCATATAGGCGTCGATCTTGGCCAGTGTCTTTTCGGCGAGCGGGTTCGCATTTTCCCGAACGGGCCAGTAGAGCAGCGGGTAGAAAGCCAGCTCGTCGGTCTCGACATTGATGCCGACGGGCTCGGCCGGTTCAATGGCCGTGCGGGCCTTGAGTACACGGCTGAGGCCGCTCAGTCCCGCCAGGCTGACACGGTCGATTTCCGCATCGCCGGTGACCACGAAAGCAAGGCGTGTGCTGAGTGTGGCTTCAAGCGCCTGTGCATCGGTGGTGGTGCCCGATTGCTGCGCACCGGCGGATTGCGCCATTATCGCCAGCACCAGCAGCGCGGGCGCGGTGGCCGCCGCTCCGCGGCGGATCATCG
The DNA here is from genome assembly GCA_002897995.1 of bacterium BMS3Bbin10. Taxonomy (GTDB): domain Bacteria; phylum Pseudomonadota; class Alphaproteobacteria; order Rhizobiales; family Methyloligellaceae; genus UBA2767. The sequence continues at coordinate 19,870 of BDTT01000068.1, forward strand.
ACACAAGGCGCCCCCCCGCGGAGAAAACCAGCATGATAATCATGTCGGCGAGAAACAGTAAAAAGGCGGCCGCGAGCAGCATGGGTTTCAACTGCACCGCCTCCAGTTCGCTGTAGCCGATCTGCCGGCTCCGGCCCGAAGGCGGGGACAGGGGCTCCAGCACGCTCCGGGCGCGAATGATGTTGAGCGCGCGCGCGGAACTTGCAGAACCGTAATATCCCGGCGGGCGCGTCGGTCCGGGCTTGGCTTCATCGATCTTCCCCGCTTCGATCGGCGCGACGGCGGGCGAGGGGGCGATGAGCCGGCCGAATCCGTCAAGCACCTCGCGCGGCGCCAGCAGGCCTGTTTGCTGCGCGGCGGCATCGCCCGGGGCTTGCGCGCGACCGGCGGCTTTCGCCGCGCCGGGCGTGGTCACGGAACGTTCCGTGATACGGCGCAGCATTTCCACAAACAGACCGGACATCGGCAGGCTCGACCAGTCGGAATTGGCGGTGATATGGAACAGCACGATCCAGCCGTCGCCGCGCCTGGCGGCGCTGACGAGCGGTGTGCCGTCTTTCAATCGCGCCCAGACCTTGGCCTGGCGGACGGCGGCGGGGTCCGTCAGCACCTGGCGGCGCACGGTTACGTCCGCCGGCGGTTTCAGCCCATAAAACGGGCTAGAATTCTCAAACGGCGAAAGTCGTTGCGGTGTGCTCCAGGAGAGCGAACCGCCCAGAGTGCGTCCGCCCCGGCGCAGCGCGGCCGGCAGCAGCCGGTCGCCATTCTTCTCAAGACGCGGTCCGGCGAAACGAACGAGTGTGCCGCCGCGTTTCACCCAGGATTCAATTGATTCGAGTGAGCCCGAGACCAGCTTTCCTATGTCCGCCAAAATGAGGACCGAAAGATTCCGTTGCAGCAATTCTTCAACGGAGGAAGCAATGTTGCTCCCCTTCGCCGCCTCGACCTCCGTATAGGGTGAAAGTGCCCGTTCCACATAATAGAGCGGCGAAAGAAGCGGTTGGGCGAGTTCGCGCGCTTCACCCGAAATCACCCCGACCCGGCGCCAGCGGGACCGCGAGTCGAGCAAATGAACCGCGCCGGCGGAAGTTTCACCGGCAATCTCAAGGCGTGCGATCTGGTTGCGAATTTCAAGCGGGAGTTCAAACGCCGCATCGGCTGCCGTGGCGCCTTTGGCAAAGGAGAAAGCGACCTCGCCCAGTTGCTCGCCGCGAGTCGTGAAGGCCTGTATTGTGCCGCCCCGCGCGTTGCCGCCGGAGCGGATAACCTGTGCGGCCAGTCTGCCCTTCTCACCCTTGGCGGTGCGCAGCCCGAGCGTGCCTGCGCCCGATTGAGGAAGCGCAATGGCAAGCGATGCCTCCCCGCCGGCAAGGGCGGACAGGGCGGCGGCGAATTCGCTCCCGCCGCCATAATCGAGGCCATCGCTCAGCCAGACGGCCGCCAGTCCCTCCTGGCCCTTGAATTCATTTCCAAGTTTTTCCGCGAGCCGGGCACGGTCCGGGTTAAAGGGAAGGGGCTGGAGAGAGGCGGCGGCCTCGCGCGCCTCTTGCGGGCTCATCGCGCTGATGCGGGTCTCGCGCGATCCGGCGGTGCCCATCAGGATGATCGGGCGGGAGTCGCGCTCGGCGCGGGAGATATAGGTGTCGATCAGGCTTTGACGCTCGCGCCATCCGCTGGCGGCGGCCCATCCGTTATCGGCCACGATAAGCACCGGTCCCGATCCGGGAAGCGCATCGCGGTCAGGGTGAAGCACGGGGCCCGACAGGGCGAAAATCAGCAGCGCCGCCATCGCTATTCTCAAGGCCGTCAGCCACCAGGGGCTGTGCGCGGAAGTTTGTTCCGCGTCTTCCAGGCCCTTGAGCAGGCGCGTCGGCGGGAAGACAATGGTTTTCGGGCGCGGCGGTGTAATGCGCAACAGCCACCAGATGGCCGGCAGCACGATGAGCGCGCCCAGCACGAGAGGCTGAAGAAACCCGATGGGACCAAAGCTCATCATGCGTCGCCCCCTTTGGGCAGGCCCGCATCTATGGTTTCGGCCGGCGGGCGGTAGCGGTAATCATGTTCCAGCCCGGCCAGGCGCGTGTGCGACGCCAGCAGCGCTTCTTCCGCCGGGCGGTCCGTGTGATGCACCAGCAGCGACCATTCCAGCCGCTTGAGCTCGGCAAGAATCGCATGGCGGTGCGCGACCATACGCTCATGAAAGCGAGTCCGAAGGCTCTCCGCGCGTCCGGCGATCACCCGCTCTCCGCCCTCCGCGGCGGTAAACTCCGTGCGGCCTTCATAGGGGAGGGATTCTTCCGCGGGATCGAGGATCTGCATGAGATGACCGCGCACGCCCTGCACCGCAAGCTGCTCAAGACGCGGCGCCAGATCCTCCGGCGGCTCCAGAAAATCGGAAAACAGAAGACATTCCGAAAACTGTCCCAGAGCCGTCACCGGCGGCAGGCTGTCTTGCGCGAATGCCGGGTCGCCGGCCCGGCGCGCAATCGACAGCGCCAGTTTGTTCACCGCGGCGCGCCCGGCGCGCGGACGCCCGCCCATGAACGCGATGCGTTCACCGCCCTGCATAAGCAATTCGCCCATCGCCAGCGCCAGGACGATGGCGCGGTCCATTTTCGATGTCGCGGAAAGATGTGAGCGGAACGCCATGGACGCGGAAAGGTCGATCCACATCCAGACCGTGTGCGCCGCCTCCCATTCGCGTTCGCGCACATAAAGATGGTCCGATGTGGCCGAGCGGCGCCAATCGATGGATTCAGCGGCGTCGCTGTCTTCGAAATGACGGAACTGCCAGAAGGTTTCGCCCGGACCCCGGCGGCGGCGGCCGTGGATGCCGTGGGCTACCGTGTGGGATACACGCCGCGCCGCGACCAGCAATGACGGCATGCGGGCGGCCAGCCCATGAGCGTGGGCCTCCAGCTCATGAAGCGGCGAGGTCGTCTCTGTTTCCAAGATAGTGGTCTCTCTTTCCAAGGTCGGAGCCACACCGGGGGTCGTTACAGCCGCTGGGCAATCGATCCGATCACGGACCGGACGGTGATGCCTTCGGCGCGCGCGGCAAAGGTCAGCGCCATGCGATGCTTCAGTATGGGCTCGGCAAGGGCGGTGACGTCGTCCACCGAGGGAGCCAGCCGGCCGTCAATCAGCGCCTTGGCGCGAACGCCAAGCATCAGGGCCTGGCTCGCGCGCGGGCCCGGACCCCATGCAATCTGCTCGTTTATGGCGTCTTCGGCGCCGCTGCCGGGACGGGCTGAACGGACCAGCGTCAGGATCGCATCGACAACCTTCTCTCCGACCGGCATCTGCCGCACCAGACGTTGCGCGGCCATCAGGTCGGTCTCGTTGAGGATCGGTTTGAGCTTGGTTTCTTCGAGTCCCGTGGTAGCAAACAGCATACGCCGCTCCGCCGCCTGGTCGGGATAGTCGATGTCTATCTGCAGCAAAAAGCGGTCAAGCTGGGCTTCGGGAAGCGGATAAGTCCCTTCCTGCTCAAGCGGGTTTTGCGTCGCCAGAACATGAAACGGGCGCGGGACCGGATAATTGACCCCGGCCATCGTGACATGGTGTTCCTGCATGGCCTGCAGGAGCGCCGACTGGGTCTTGGGGCTCGCCCGGTTGATTTCGTCCGCCATCAGCAGCTGAGTGAAGACCGGGCCTTTCAGAAAGCGGAACGAGCGTTTGCCGCCGGCGCCTTCTTCCAGAACCTCCGAGCCGATGATGTCCGAAGGCATGAGGTCCGGCGTGAACTGAATTCGCTTGTTGTTCAGGCCGAGAACCGTGCCCAGCGTTTCTACCAGAGAGGTCTTGGCGAGGCCCGGGACGCCGATCAGCAACGCATGGCCGCCGGCCAGCAATGTAATCAGCGTCAGTTCAATCACCCGGTCCTGACCGAAGATAACCGAAGCCGCCGCCTCATGGACATGGCGGGCCTTGTCACCCGCGGCCTCGAGGCGTTCGGCAAGTTTTTCGTCTGTTTGACTTAGTGCGCTCATGGTGCTGAATATAATCTCGTAATGATCGGATCGGAATAGTCTGCCGCCAAATTTGGTCACAATCGTGTTAGAGCGGAAGTCAGGCGGCCCCTGGACTCACGACCCCTAAACTCACGACCGGCTCCCGCCGGGCAGCAATCAGGCGCATCACTCTTTGACCGAACGATAGGCTTGACGGGACGATAGGCGATGGCACATGTGCAAGACAAGGAGGCTGGCGAATTTACGGCAGACGACTTGCGCATCCGCGCGCGCGGTGTGCTGGCCACGCCCGAGCAGCGGATCGCCAGCGAGGATGGGGCGTTTCCCGGCCGCAGCGACTTTGAACTCAATCCCGAACTTGAAATCCTGGCGGACGTCGAACACAAACGCACGGCCGCCGTGCTCATCCCGGTTATCAAGCGCGGGGGGGCGGCTTCCATTCTGTTTACGCAGCGGACCGACGACCTCCCCACCCATGCCGGGCAGATTTCCTTCCCCGGCGGCAAGCAGGACGCCGGCGACGCCAATGTGGTCGATACGGCGCTCAGGGAAGCCCGGGAAGAGATTGGCCTCGATCCGGAATTTGTCGAGATGGTCGGCTTTCTCGACGACTATATAACATCGACGGGCTACAGGATTTCACCGCTGGTTGCGATCATCCGCGAGGGATATTCGATTGCCCCCGACCGCAGCGAGGTCGCCGACATATTCGATGTGCCGCTAAGCCATTTGATGAATTCGGAGAACTATGAGATGCATGCGCGGGAATGGCGTGGCGTGAAGCGCGTTTTTTATGCCATTCCCTACGAAGATCGCTTTATCTGGGGCGCAACCGCGGGCATGCTGCGCAATCTGTGCGATTGTCTATACAGTTTGGATTCAAAGAAATGATACGCTTTTTTCTCGCCGTCATTGCCATGTTCTTCGTGCCGTTCCTCATTTACGCGGCCTTTGTTTTCGTGCGCCGGCGCGGTAATCTGGAAGGAAACCTCCTGGAAGACGCGCCGGTAAACTGGCTGGCGGTCGCGGGCACGATTCTGGCGGTTGGAACCTTTGCAAGCCTGGTTTCCATGGAAATCATTGAATATGAACAGGGGAGCCAGGCGCCCTCCCTGCGTGAGGGCCAGGTAAAACCGGGCCGCGGCCCCTGACGCATGCGCGCATAACCATAAAGGTCCACTGACCCTAGGACTGTTCCAGATGTCCCCGAGCCACCGGGATTCATTGCCATCGCTCGCCGGCGCGGACTGGCTGGCCTGGCCCGGCACGCGCAAGGTCTTCGCCACGATTGGCACGCAGGGCTTCGATATCCGCGCGGTCGGCGGCGCGGTGCGCGACGCCTTGCTGTCGCGCCGCGTTCAGGATGTCGATTTTGCCACCACGGCGGGTCCCGAAACGGTCATGGAACTGGCGCGGGATGCCGGATTGAAGGTTATTGCGACGGGCCTGGATCACGGCACGGTCACGGTTGTTGCGGGCGGGCGCGCATTCGAGGTGACCACGTTGCGCAAGGACGTGGAAACCTACGGACGGCGCGCGAAGGTGTCCTACACGGACGATTGGCTGGCCGATGCGCGCCGGCGCGACTTCACGATCAACGCGCTTTATGCGGACGCCGATGGAACGCTCCACGATCCTCTGGGCGTCATCGGCGACGTAGCGGCGCGGCATATTCGTTTCATCGGCGATCCGCGCGAAAGGGTGCGCGAGGACTATCTGCGGATCCTTCGCTTCTTTCGCTTCAACGCCCAGCTCGGCGACGGGGACTTCGATGCCGCGGCCCTGGATGCCTGCGTGAGCGCGCGCGCCGGGCTGCAAGGCCTTTCCGCCGAGCGGGTGAACAGCGAAATGATGCGGCTGTTGCGCGCGCCGGGCGCCGCCGAAGCTCTGCGGAAAATGTTCGAATACGGCTTGCTTGTTCAGGTGCTCGCGGGCGTGCCGTTCCTCGGCCGGCTGGAAAAACTGATCGCCGTCGAGGCGCATCTTGGCCAGGAGCCCGACGCCGTGCTTCGGCTTGGCGCGCTGGCTGTTGCGGTGGCTGAGGACGCCGCGCGGCTGACGGGGCGGCTGCGTTTGTCGAATGCGGATGGGAAACGTCTGGAGGAAGCGTCCCGGTTTCACGGCCTGACGCCGGATATGGATGATGCCGGCGTCAGGGCCGGTATCCATGCGGTGGGGCGGTCGGGTTGCCGGGACAGGGCGCTCATGGCGTGGGCCGCGTCGCAGGATATGGCTTCAGATACAAGGTGGCGCGATCTCGTGACCCGCATCGGGGAAGCGCCAGCCCCGAAGTTTCCGCTGCTGGGGGCGGATATTGTGGGCATGGGCGTGCCGCAAGGGCCCGCGGTGGGCGAGATACTGGGTGAAATTGAAACGCGCTGGATCGCGGGCGGCTTCGCATTGGGCAGGGCGAAGCTGCTGGATATGGCGCGCGGACTGGTCGCCTCAAGGAGCGGCGGCACCTGTCAGGAGATGGAAAGGGAGCGCAAATGACACAGCAATCCTCAAGCAACGAAACACGGACCAGCGCGGTCAAGATTGCGTTCGGCGCCATGGCGCTTGTGTGCCTGGTCGCGGGCCTCGTCATCTATCTGTTCGCGGAGCAATTCGGTTTTTCCGAAGAGACCGCGCAGATCGTGGCGATTGCATTTCTGGCGGCGGGAGCGGGCGATTACCTTGTCCTGAAATTCTGGGACCGTATTGCGGGCCGGCGTTAGCAGCATAACCAGATTGCTGCCAACATAATGATTTAACACTGAAAAATTGATTCCATCAGCTTCTGTGCGCTATCATTCCTATCGAGGATTCGGGCGCCGCGGAAAGGAGTCTGACATGGCTGACCGGGATTTTGCGGCCCAGCTGCAAGGGCACTGCCTGACCACGGCGGAGATTCTGTATCGTCTGCCGGATTATCCCGCGCTCATTCAGTCCTATCTCTGGCAGGACTACGACCTTGCTCCGGCGTTTCCAAAGCTGGTCAATTTCCTCGAATTCTGGAGCGAAAACCTCGACGGCCCGCTCTACCGAATTCGCGTCATGCACAAGCAATTGCTGTCGCCAAGGGAAATCCGGTTTCTGGATGGCGAGTTTTGCCTGAACTGAAAATATGTGTTTACTGGGTGGCCGGCGGGGGCTTGATGACGACGCGCACGATGGACGTCCTGGTATAGGTGCGCCCGCCCATCCGGCGGTAATAGTCAAACGCCAGATCGGCCTGGCCGGCACTCAGGGCCCGGACCGCGACATTCAGCATGCTTTGCTCCTGGAAGAACATGGACCGCCCTTTCTGGGCCATGAACCATCCGATCTCATCCACCTTCACCAGGTCGAGACCCTTGCTGAGATCCTTGTTAAGCCGCCACTTGTAACCAACCGATGGATTGCCGGGCAATTTGAGAAACACGATCTCGCCGGTCCTGGTTTCAAGGGTCTGGATGATCCGGGTCTTTTTCGCCCAAGCGGGCGCCCCCGGTCCCAGAACCAGCATAACCGCGGCAGCTATCAGGAATAGTTTGCGCAAAACTCCGTTCCCCTCAGGACCCGTCAGCCGAAGGCCTTTTTCACAGTGGCTTCGGGATCTTTTCCGGGTTGATTGGTGCGCACCGTCCCCGGGACCGCATCGATGAGTTCCCTCATGAACCCCAGCAGGCTGTCGGCGGTCATTTTCATGGGCTCGAATTCGTCCGAACAGCAATAGCGCCGGTGAACCTCTTCGGCGACCTGCTGGCCGACAAAACACATCGACCAGCCGGCAAAGCGGCGCTTCTTGATCGGCCGGGCCTCGAGAATGACCGGGTCCGAGTGGCGCGGGTCTTTCATGATCCGGCAAAATGTCTCCGTCACCGCCTTGCGGTCGCCTTCCAGCACCTGGGCGAAATGGTTCTGGTTGAACAGCAGCGCCCCGGTCACGCCATGGGCCATATTGTTACGCTTGGCGGATCTGAGAATTTCCTTCAAATCGGCCCGCAGATGCGGGTCGTCCGGATTAACGGCCGTGTTCTTCGAATAATAGATCAGGCGAAAAAGATACATGCGTCCACACCTTTCCAGGCGGCGGATTTTATCACCGGCGTGGTGTAAATGAGGTTAATACCTGGATTGAGTCCTCAACCTAGTGCGTATCACCGATAAGCATGTCCCCGCGAAGGCGGGGATGGGAACCGGTTATCGGACAAATGATACGCATAAACAAAGAGCTGGATCGCGGTTTTGATGGAATCAAAACATGAAGCGATCTAGCGCCCATACTCGTAAATGCGCGAACCCTGCTTATCCAAAACCGGTCTCAAATCCCGGAAAGCTTCCGAGTAGAGATAGAAGGGGATGCGGGGAAAGAGGTGATGGATGAGATGGTAATTCTGGAACAGATACAGCCAGTTCGCGATCCGGCCCGCGGGGCCTGACACCTTGTAGACATTTGTCGCCTGCCACTTGTTTTTCGTATCATGCGGTTTGTGCGGCAGATAGGCGAAGAAGTAGATGATAATCGCGCTGCCGATCCAGTGGGGGCCGAGCCAAAGCGCCAGCACCTCGCGCCAGTAGCCGAAGACGCTGAGCCAGAAGGCGATTGAATACAGCACCCAATAGGCGGCGATGACGTGGGCGGTGATCTTGAAGTTTGCCGGCTCTTTCGGGTTGAGGGCGATCTTCCGGAAAAAGAAGTGATGGTAGTAGGGCACGATGGTGAAGCAGCGGAACAGAACGGCGAGCGGGTTGCTCACCTTGAGCCAGTGATCGGGGTCGAGATCGTCGTCATTCGTTTCGCGATGATGCATCAGGTGCATCTGCCGGAACGCCTTGTATTCATGGAGTAAAATTGCGCCGCTCAGGAACCCGATCAGATGATTGAGCCACATCCAGCGGCTGTCGCGTCCGGCGATGTTGCCATGGCAGGCCTCATGGAGCGGGGTCTGGATGACATAGAGCAACAAGGAGTTGAGAATCAGTCCCGCCCATAACGGGATAACCCCCGCCACAGCGAGGGTGCAGACAAGCGCGAAGGAGCCAATAATCGCGAATGCCAGCGTGACGCTCGGCCAGGCAACCATTCCCTGGTATGGCTTTACAATCCTCTGCGCTTCGCGGTCGACGCTCGCGGTTGCTGCGGTCATGTTCACACGCTCCCTCGTTCACGCGCTTCCTGCTTCATGCGCGATGAATTCGACGCGGGGCGTCAGCCACCATACGGGTTCATGCAGCCCCTTGTTATGACAGTATGCTGATTATGCGCACATTTCCGCCGCAATTCAATTTTGAAACGCGCCGCGTGGCCTCTTGTCCACCATCCTGTCCGCGAGTCCGCAGCTCTTCATGCGCCAGATCAGCATATCCAGCCGGTCCTGACCGAAGAAGAGTTCTCCCTGAAAAACGAACAGCGGCACGCCATTGTGCCCCGCCGAGGCCTGCGCGGCCTGATTCGATTCGATTGCGCCGTCATATCTGTCCAGGTCCATATCCAGGGCGCGTTTCAAGGCTGCCGGGTTCAGGCCCGCGCGCTTGATCGCGGCGGTCAGATGCATCCCCTCATGCCAGTTGTCGGTCCGCCCGTCCCACAGCAGCCGCATGACCTGATCCTGGAACTCAAGTCCCTTGCCCGCTTCCACGGCGGCCGCCGCAAGACGCGTCAGCTCATGGATATAGGGTTGATGCCCGGCGATCTCATTGGTCTCCATATCCTGCAGGACCGGGTCGGGAATAGGCCGCCTGTAGGGCACGCTCAAGAATTCCGCGACCCGGTTCGAATCGCGCAAATGATAGGATCGGTAATGGGCTGGAGTTGTCTTGAAAAAACCCGGATTGCGGATCGCCAGCGGATAGACGATCCGCAGATTGACGGTGACGTCATACTGGGCGCGCAGCGCCAATACGCGGTCGAGCGCCAGGTAGCAGAACGGGCTGCGCATCGACCAGTATAAATCAAACGAAAGGGGCATGGCCTCGCCTCGCAACGATCACACGCGCATACTGTAACAATTTACGGGCCGGACGCAGTGCCGAAACGCCCCGTTATACCGGATAAAAAAAGGCCCGCCTCGATGGGCGGGCCTTTTTGCCATTTATATCGGTCCGCCGCCCTCAGGCCGCGCGTTCGATTCTGGCTGCGCGCAGTTTTCCGCTGCCGGTTGCCGTCGTGGCCTGCCTGAAAGTGTCGACATTCGATGAAGCCTGGGAGAGCGGATCATCGGAGCGCTGCGATTTGCCCTCGAAATAACCGCCATGCTCGAGCTTGAGAGCCTGATGGCAAATGTCACCCTCGACATGGGAGTTGGATTCCAGCGTTACGCTCAGGGCGTTGATCGAGCCCGAGATGCGGCCATGGACCGTGACTTCCTCGGCGACGATGCCGCCATGAATGCGTCCCCGGTCGCCAACGATGAGCGTGGCGCAGAACACGTCGCCCTGCACGTCGCCTTCGACCTGAACTTCCCCCTTGGAAATGATGTTCCCCGTTATTGTAAGATCTTCGCCTATGATTGATGGAGCCATTGTCCATGATCCTCCTGGTTTCAGCTTGGTCATTTGTCCCCCGACAATGTCCGTATCCGCACGAGTTCGTTCCAAGCAGCCGAATCGTTGATTTCAGATTGTGTTAAGTGTGGTTAACGAAGCGTAAACGGGCGTTTGGGTTTGGGACGCCGTTGCGGCGTTCGCAAAAGTGAAAACGGGGGGTGCAAACGGTCCGGGCCGTTGTTTGTCCCCAGACTTTTCCACAGATATCGCCTGCGGACATGCAGACAGCGGGTATCAGTAGCTGCGCGGCGCGCGCATCGCTATCATGCCGCCAGCGGCAGGTTGAGACGGAAGTAATGCCGATTGAGCCTCACAAGGCATGTCTTAAGTTGACTTCCCCAGCGTTGCGTAAAGATCGGGAGGCCAAGCAGCGTATGGATTGGAGCAAAAATGTCTGAATCAGTTATCGCGGACGATCTGCACATCAAGGGTGAAGTCACAACTTTAGGCGACATTGAACTCAAGGGCACTTTGGAAGGCGAGGTTACTTGCCGGACATTGCTGATCGCCGAAGACGCCAAGATCGAGGGCAAGGCCACGGCGGAAAAGGTTGTTGTGCGCGGAACCGTGGAAGGCACCATCAATGGCGTCCGGGTGACGCTGACATCATCGGCAAAGGTCAAGGGCGAGTTGGTCTGCAAGGCGCTTTCCGTTGATGAGGAGGCCTATTTTGACGGCACTTCGCAGCGCGTCAATGATCCCCTTGGGCTTGGCCAGGAAGAGCGCAAGCCCAAAGCCGAGGAAAAACCCGCGTCCGCCACTGCGGAAGCTTCCAAATCAACGAACGGAAATATTACCCCTGACAAGCGGCCTGGTGACAAGCTCCAGCCGCTTGCGGCAAGCGGCGGTCACTAGGACCGTTTCTGTTTTTAACAGAAACGGTAAGGCCGCGACTGCGGCCCGGCGCTTATGCGCCGCGCCCGCGCAGACCCGCGCGAAGCGCGGATAGGTTGTGAGCGAAAAAAATCCGGAGCGATTCCGTCAAAGACGGAACTGCTCGAGGACCCGCACGGCATTCGGTAATTTGGGGCGTGATGCCCGCGCCAACGGAACAAGCCGGCCCGCGTTAGCGCGGGCCGGCTATTTATCTGGTTTATTGTGAAGCCTGTTTGAGCCCGGACCCCGGATCGCTTCATGTTTCGATGGAATCAAAACGGCGGTCCCGGCCTTGTTTATGCATATCGTTTTTCCGATAAACGGTTCCCGCTTACCGGTGATAAGCCCTAGACCGTTTCTGTTCTTAACGGAAGCGGTAAGGCCGCGACTGCGGTCCGGCGCTTATGCGCCGCGCCCGCGCCGACCCGCGCGAAGCGCGGACAGGTCGTGAGCGAAAAAAATCCGGAGCGATTCCGTCAAAGACGGAACCGCTCTAGGCGAGCTTGCCGAGCGTGCCGGTCTTTTCTGCCGCCAGATAATAAAATGTGACGCGCGACTTCGAGTTGTCGCCGCTCATCTGCTGGCATACGGACTGCAGCACCGCGTCGATCTCGTCGTCGCTTTGCGACAGCCCCAGCTTCTTCTTGCAGAAATTCTCCCGCACACGCTTGAGCTCCTCGGGGTCGGAGCAGGCAACCAATGATGCATCTCTCTGCGCCAGTATTCCCTTGCCCAGATAATTTTCAATTGCCTTCACCGCCGCCTCGTCGGCTCCAGGTGAATATTTTTTCACATCGGCAATATAATCTGACATCCGGTTGATCCTCCTCCCTGTCCGTGTGTTCCGGCATCTCGTCCATGCGGCGCCGCTTGGCCGGATGGCCGAACCATTTTCCAAGGAAATAACGCGGGCGATCCGCCGTCAAGGCCATTTCACGACGGGGGGCATCGAGGAAAGGATCGAGTCTACGTTTCCGCCGGTCTTGAGGCCAAACGCCGTTCCGCGGTCATAGAGCAGGTTGAATTCCACATAGCGGCCGCGCCGGACGAGCTGTTCTTCGCGGTCCTTCCCGCTCCACGGGGCGTTCATGTTGCGCCTTACGAGTTCAGGATATACTCCGGCGAAGGCGCGGCCCACATCCCGGGTGAAGGCAAAATCCGCCTCCCAGCCACCCTTCGCCTCACCGGAATGCAGATAATCGTAAAAGATGCCGCCAACCCCGCGCATCTCGTCCCGGTGCTTGAGAAAGAAATATTCATCGCACCAAGTCTTGAAATGCTCATAGTCGGCGACGGCGTGCGGCGCGCAGGCCGCTTTCATGGCGGCGTGAAAGTCCTTCGTGTCCGGGTCGCCCTGGCTGCGGCGCGCGTCCAGCACCGGCGTCAGGTCCGCGCCGCCGCCGAACCAGCTTTTCGATGTCACCACAAAGCGGGTGTTCATATGCACCGCCGGCACATTCGGGTTGTGCATATGGGCGATGAGCGAGATGCCGCTCGCCCAGAAACGCGGATCGTCCCCGGCGCCGGGGATTTGCGATCTGAACTCGGGCGCGAATTCTCCATGCACGCTTGAAGTATGCACGCCCACCTTCTCGAACACCCGCCCCTTCATCAGGGACATAATGCCGCCGCCGCCCTTTGCGCCCGTATGGTCGGTCCGCTCCCAGGGGGTGCGCTCGAACCGGCCGGGCTCCAGCGCGGCATGAGGTCCGCTGGACAAATCATCCTCAATGGCTTCAAAGGCCGCGCAGATATCATCGCGCAGCTCTTCAAACCAGGCGCGCGCGCGGGCCTTGCGCTCATCGAGTTTCGCCAGCTCTTCCGGCGAGGTGCCGGGAATATCGGCCGCCTTGTTCATGTGCCCAGCTGCGTTCCGCGCAACCCCTTGCCCGGGCGTGCCCCGGTCGCCGCGCCATCGCGCCATACCCTTTGCCCGTTCACGAAAACCTGCGAAATGCCGTCCGCCGGTGTTTCGGGGCGCTCGAATGTCGCGGTGTCGATTACGCTTGCCGGATCGAACAGGACCAGATCGGCATAGGCGCCTTCGCAGAGGATGCCGCGGTCCTTCAGTCCGAAGGTGCGCGCCGTGAGGCCGGTCATCTTGTGCACCGCCGTTTCCAGCGGAAACAATCCTTCCTCGCGCGCATAATGTCCAAGCACACGCGGAAAAGTGCCCCACAGGCGCGGATGCGGGTGGCGGTCATGGGGCAGGCCGTCCGAACCGATCATGGTCGCGGGATGCGCCATGATGGCCTTCACATCGCGCTCGTCCATCAGAAAATAGATTGCTCCCGCCGGTGAAATGGCGTCGATCGCCGCATCGGGCGTCAGGCCCATTTCGGCGGCCACTTCCTCGAGGTCGCGCCCCTCCAGGCCATCGGCCTTTTCGGACCATGTAATGAGCGTGCGCGAGGACAACGCCACCCGGTCTTTGTGCAATATCGTGGAGGAGGCCACATAGGGATAGATGTCGAGGCCGATTTTCTGCGTGGCGCGCGCCGCGTCGATTAATCTGAGCGTTTCGCCCGAGCGGCCGTGATTGGCGAGACCGACGCATTTATGATGCGAGATGATGACGGGCACGCGCGCGGTGCGCCCGATACGAAATGTCTCTTCGAGGGAGTCCGCGACGCCGTCCGCCTCATCGCGCATATGGGTGGAGTGGAATCCGCCCTCTTCATGCACCACCTGCGCCAGAGCCTCTATTTCTTCGGTCGGCGCGGCCCTGGCCGGCGCGTAATAGAGCCCGGTGGACAGGCCCGCCGCGCCGTCCTTGAGCGCCTGGCGCAGCAGGTCCTTCATCTGCCCGACTTCATCCATCGTTGCGGCCCGGTCGAAACTGTCCATGACGCCGGCGCGCAGCGTAGCGTGGCCAACCTGGGCAACGACATTTACAGCCGGGGGCGTCTTTTCCAGGGCGCTGAAATAGGCGGCGAAGCCTGAGAAGAAATCCGAAGGGTTTGGGCATATGAGGTCGAGCGGCCCCGGCGGGCGCGCGGCGATTGTCAGGGGCGCGATGGATACGCCGCAATTGCCGGTGACGACGGTGGTGACGCCCTGGCTGACCTTGCATGTCATGGCGGGGTCGACGAGCACGGCCCGGTCGTCATGGGTGTGCGCGTCGATGAATCCCGGAGCGAGGGCTTTGCCGCCGGCATCGATCTCCTGCGCCGCGCCGCAATCGAGCGAGGGCCCGATTGCGCAGATGCGGCTCCCGGTCACCGCCAGATCGCCCGGGGTGCCGGGCGCGCCGGTGCCGTCGATGAGCATTGCATTGCGGATTATCAGGTCTGCTTTTTCCATCGCCATGCTTTCGCCCCCATTTTTGTCCGGAAGTCTCCCGCGCCGGTGCCGGAGATCCTTCCCGTCTTTCTTTTTGAACCTTTTCGCGGGCCCGCGCGACTAATTCCGTGAAACGCTGATTTCAAGGGAGATTATGAAATGCGGTGCCTGAAACTGGTTCTGAGTGTCCTGGCCGTGCTGGCCGTGGCTGCCGGTACGGCGTCTGTATATTATGTATGACCAAGGTCCCCAGGCCTGCAAGTTCTGTCCGGTGCACGCGCCGGTAAAATACGCCCTGGCATGAACTCATCTCTGCGATGTGATCAGGTGCTGGTCAGCTCATTGGCGAATGTGAGCTTGTATGTGAAGCGGTCCTGCGGATGCATGCTCACGGACGTCTCGAACACACGCCCGTCGCGCCCGTAATAGCGGCGCAGTATGCGCGCGGCCGCGGTGCCTTCCTCCACCGACAAAAAACCTGCTTCCGGGTTCTTCATGGTGACGGCGCCCAGCTCGATTTCCACACGGGAAATTTCAAGACGGTAGAGTTTCTGGATGATCCGGTAGACGGGGCGGGTGTCCTTTCCGACCTCGTCAAAGACACCGGCATATTCCCGGCGCACATATATCTCACTCCAGCACAGCGGCAGCCCGTCATCGATCCGCGACCGCACGGAGCGGATGCGCGAAAGAGGCGTCCCTTCCGCCGTTTCGAACCAGCGCGCCACTGTCTCATCGGCTGTGATGCTTTCCAGGCTTTTGGCGTCGAGCCGTGTCTCGACGGGATACTGGAGAAGATCGTCGACGCTCGCCAGCTTCTGGATAAAGGCCGCCGAAGGCTCGACCGAGCGGATGACCGTGCCCGTCGCCTTGTTGCGCTTCAGCAGTCCTTCGCGCTCAAGACAACTCAGCGCACTGCGCACCGTGTGACGGCTCACTGCGAAACGGTCACACAGATCGAATTCCTTCGGAAACGGGTCACCAACCGCATAACCGCCCCCTAAGATTTCACCGCGCAATATGTCTGCAATATCGCGGTATTTTGGCTTGCTTGCCGGTATCATTGGCCTGGGGCACCCGTTGAATTTCATGTCTTTGCGGGCTGCGGACGCAGATTAGTTTGCTTCGTTCCGGTTCTCATTCTATAATGTCCGTACATTATAGACAAGCAGCCTGTCCGGTGCAGGCGCGGCGCGGTTCATGCGGGGGAACGGGAGGCTGTTCAATGGGTATCACGAAGCAACTGGCATCCTTTGTTGCGGATCTGACTTATGGAGATCTGCCGAAAGAAGTTACAGAACGCTCGAAGCGGCTGATCCTGGACCTCACCGGCATCATCATCCGCGCGCGCCACGACGCGGAATCGACGCCGAGCCTGATTTCGGCGGTCGAGAAACTCGGGCTTACGGGCGGCGACTGCTCGGTGATGGGCGATACGCGCTCCTATGCGCCAACGGCGGCGGCGCTTATTAACGGCACGCTCGCCCACTCGCTCGATTTCGATGACACCCATGCGGCGGGTTCCCTCCATTCCTCGGCGCCGATTGTTCCCGCCGCTCTCGCCGCCGCCCAGATGAGCGATGCGTCGGGCAAGGAACTGATAACCGCCGTGGTCGCCGGATACGAAGTCCAGATCAGGCTGGCTCTGGCGCTCAATCCAACCGCCCATTACGAGCGCGGCTTCCACCCGACGGCCACCTGCGGCGTGTTCGGCGCCGCCGCCGCCGCGGGCAAGCTGCTCGAGCTGGACGCCGAAGGCATTCAGTCCGCCTTCGGCATCGCGCTCAGCCAGGCGGCGGGGTCCATGCAGTTCCTCGCCGATGGCGCATGGACCAAGCGCTCCCATGTGGGGCAGGCGGCGCAGAACGGTCTCATTTGTGCGGTTCTGGCGGGCGAGGGGTTCAAGGGCCCGCGCGAGGCCTTCGAAGGCCGGGCCGGGCTGTTCCATGCCTACTCGCCGCAATCCGATCCCGAAAAGGCGGTCAAGGCTCTCGGCGAGAGGTGGGAGACCATGGAGCTGGCGGTGAAACCCTATCCCTCCTGCCGCTACTCCCATGCGGCAATCGATGGCCTTGTTTCGCTCATGAAGGAGCATGGGTTCAGCGCCGGCGATGTCGAGGACGTCGAAATCGGTCTGCCGGAGACGGGCTGGAAAATTATCGGCGGACCGGAAGACAAGACCAATCCGCGCAGTGTCGTGGACGGCCAGTTCTCCATGCCGTTCTGCGCGGCGGTGGCGCTGCGCGAGGGCGGTCTCGCATGGGACGACTATAAGAAGCATCTGAAGGACGACGCCACGCGTGCGCTGACCGCCAAGGTCCGCTCCGTGGTGGATGAACGCGCGCAGGCGGAGTTTCCGGCCAATCTGAGCGCGGTCGTCCGCGTGAAGACCGCGAGCGGCGAATTTGAATCCCTGGTTGTGGTGCCGCGGGGAGAACCGGATAATTTCCTCGCCGATGAGGAGTTCCGCGGCAAGTTCGATGGGCTGTGCGTGCCTTATCTGGGCGAGGAGGGGGCCGCCCGGCTCGCCGGCCAGCTCATGGCGCTGGAGCAGGCCAACTCCGTCTCCGCCGTAATGGCATTGAGCCAGGGGCGGGGAGCCTGAGCCGTGGTTGCCGAAGCGAAAAAAGTCGGCGAAGCCCGCTACCGGGAATCCTATGGCCGCTATTTCGAGGAATTTAAGGTCGGTGACGTTTACGAGCATCGCCCCGGGCGCACCATATCGGAAGCGGACAACACCTGGTTCACATTGCTCACCATGAACCAGCATCCGCTGCATTTCGATTTCGAATATGCCGCAAAAAGCGAATTCGGCAAGCCGCTGGTGAATTCCTGCCTGACGCTCTCCATCCTGGCCGGCATGAGCGTTTCGGACGTCAGCCAGAAAACAATCGCCAATCTGGGCTGGGACAAGATCAAGCTCACCGCGCCGGTCTTTATCGGCGACACGATCTATGCGGAATCGGAGGTGCTGGCCAAGCGCGAGTCGAAGTCGCGCCCCACCCAGGGCATTGTCACCGTGAAGACGACCGGCAGGAAGGCGGACGGCACGCAGATCATGTCCTTTGAGCGCACAATGCTGATCCCCAAGCGCGGTCACGGCGTGGACGACAAGGCAAACTATTAGACCCATGACTCAACGGCAAAATATCACTTCGGAAGAAGACGAGGTCCTGATCCTCGATGCCGTGCGGGAATTTCTCAAACGCGATGTTGCCCCTTACGCTCATGACCTTGAAGCACGCGATGAGTACCCGCAGAAGATCGCCGACAAGATGGCGGAGCTCGGGCTGTTCGGCATCACGATCTCTTCTGACTATGGCGGGCTTGGATTATCAGCGGCCACTTTTGCCCGGATTGTCGAGGAAATCGCGGCCGTATGGATGTCGGTCGGGGGCATTATCGGCTCGCACCTCATCATGGCCCGCCTGGTGGAGCGGTTCGGTTCCGATGAGATGAAACAGGCCTATCTGCCGAAATTCGCATCCGGCGAACTGCGCGGCGGCATCGCGCTCACCGAGCCCGACGCGGGAACCGATTTGCAGGCCATCCGCATGCGCGCGGCGCGCGAGGGCGATGAGTATGTCATCAACGGGTCCAAGATGTGGATCACGAACTCGATGATGGGCAATATCCTCGCCGTGCTGGTGAAGACGGATACCAGGGCGGAACCGGCGCATAAGGGCATGAGCCTCCTGCTGGTTCCCAGGCAAGCGGGCTATGTACCCTCGAAGCTGGAAAAGCTCGGCTATCGCGGCATCGACACCTGCGGCATCGAGTTTTGCGATGTGCGCGTTCCCGCGGCCAATCTGATTGGCGGCGAGGAGGGGCGCGGATTGCAGCAGACACTCAATGCGATTGAGCTCGGCCGCATAAATGTCGCGGCGCGCGGGACCGGCATCGCGCGCGCCTGCCTTGAAGAATCGCTGGCCTATGCCCAGACGAGGCGGACCTTCGGCAAGCCCATCTGCCAGCACCAGTCCATCCAGATCAAACTGGCGGATATGGCGACGCGCGTGGAGGCGGCGCGGCTGCTGACCGAGCAGGCGGCGCACGCCTTCGATGAGGGCCGGCGCAGCGATCTGGAGGCCGGCATGGCCAAGCTGTTCGCCACCGAAGCGGCGATGGAGAATTCAGCCGAAGCCATGCGTATCCACGGCGCTTACGGTTATTCCAAGGAATTCAACATCGAGCGCTATTATCGCGACGCGCCGCTGCTGGCGATCGGCGAGGGGACCAATGAGCTGCAACGGCTCATCATTGCCCGTCAGCTGGTCGAGAAATATCCGGTTTAGGGATGGATGCACCACTCCCTCTTGAAGGTGTTCGTGTGCTGGCGGTCGAGCAATATGGCGCCGGCCCGTTCGGCACCCTGTTCCTTGCCGATCAGGGGGCGGAAGTCATCAAGATTGAAAATCCCAATACGGGAGGGGATTTCGCCCGCGATGTGGGCCCCTATTTCTTCACAGCCGACGATTCCGAATTCTTCCACGCCTATAACCGCAACAAGAAGAGCCTCGGCCTCGATCTCTCAAAGCCCGAAGGGCAGGCGGTGTTCCACGATCTGGTGAAAGGCGCGGACGCCGTGGCGTCAAATCTGCGCGGCGATGTGCCCGGCAAGCTCGGCCTCACTTACGAGGCGCTTAAAGAATTCAATCCGAAAATCGTCTGCGCTCACCTTTCCGCTTACGGCCGGGAGGGTTCGCGGTCCAATTGGCCGGGCTTTGATTATCTCATGCAGGCGGAAGCGGGATTTTTTTCCCTGACAGGCGAACCCGATACGCCGCCGGCCCGCTTCGGCCTCTCGGTTGTCGATCAGATGACGGGGCTCGCCCTGGCCTATGCGCTGCTTGCCGGACTGACCGGCGCGCGGGCGTCGGGCGAGGGCCGCGATATGGATGTGAGCCTGTTCGACATCGCCATGTGCAACACCGCTTACCCCGCCATCTGGTATCTGAACGAGGGCCATGTGCAGGAGCGCTTGCCGCGTTCGGCGCATCCCTCCCTCACGCCATGCCAGCTTTATACGAGCAAGGACGGCTGGATATATATCATGTGCAACAAGGAGAAATTCTGGCCGTCATTATGCCGGGCGCTCGGGAGAGACGGGTGGGCGGAAGACTCGCGATTCGCGCGCTTCAAGGACAGGCTGGAGAACCGGGAGGTCATTCAGGAGCTGCTTGACGATGTGCTCGCCGCGAAGACCACCGCCGAATGGCTCGAGCTTTTTGCCGGCGACGTTCCGGCATCGCCCATAAATGATATCGCCGCCGCATTGGACAATCCGTTCGTGGCCGAGCGGGGCGGCGTGCAGACGCTCACACTCGAGGGCCATGGCGATTATCGCATGCTGGCGTCGCCCGTCCTCAGCGGCGGGTCGCAAACCCCCGCCAATCCGGCGCCGAAACTTGGCCAGCAAACGGAAGAAATCCTGCACGGGCTTGGCTACACAACCGAACGACTGGACTCCCTGCGCAAAACAAAGGTGATCTGAGAAAATGGCTGAAGACGTAATCCTCACGGAAATCGACAAGCGCGGTATCGCCACGCTCCGCCTCAACCGGCCGAAGGTCAACAACGCCTATAACGGCGAGATGATCGCGGCCCTGATCGAACGCATCGAGACCCTGGGGGCGGATGACGCGGTGCGGGTCATCATCCTGCGCGGCAACGGCCGGCATTTCCAGGCCGGGGCGGACCTGAACTGGGTGCAGGAATCCCTGACCAATACGCTTGATGAAAATCTCGTCATCTCGCGCGAGACCGGCAAGGCCTTCTTCGGGCTCGTATCGTGCCTGAAACCCACGATTGCGCTCATTCACGGCGGCTGCTTCGGCGGCGGTACGGGCATTGCCGCATCATGTGACATCGTGGTTGCGGAAGAGAGCGCCATCTTCGCCATTACCGAAGCGCGCTGGGGGCTGGTGCCGACACCCATCATGCCGCAATTGCTCTCGCGGCTCGGTCCCGCCCGGCTGCGCCGTTACAGTCTGACATGCGAACGCTTTGACGCCAGACGCGGTTTCGACATCGGCTTTGTCGATGAAGTATGCGGCGAGGGCAAGCTCGATGAAACAGCCGCGCCCATCATTGACGCACTTCTGCATTGTCCGCCGGCCACCCTTGCAGCCCTCAAGGCGGATACGCTGCGGTTCGCCGGACTTGAATTCAGTGATGAAGAGTTCGAGGACATGGCCCGGGCCCATGCGGCGCATAGAGGAACCGAAGAGGCGGCCGAGGGGGTGAAGAGCTTTCTGGAGAAGAGAAAACCGAACTGGTATCCGGGCGCGTAAACACTCAGTGCGGAAATCCATCCGTCTGCCTCAGGCCTTCGCCGAGCACCATCGCGGCCGCCGTAACGATATTCAGCGAGCGCCGCCCCTGCGCCATGGGAATCAGCACGCATGCATCGGCGGCGTCATGAACGTTCTTCGGGACGCCGGTGCTCTCGCGGCCAAGCAGCAGGATATCACTGCGTCGGTAGGTGAGGGCGGTGTAAGGCGTTTCAGCCCGTGTCGTCAGCAGTATCAGCCGGCTTTGCTCTTCCTCGCGCCAGGCGTTGAACGTCTCGAAGGAGCCGTGGCGGCGGATGCGGGCATGCTCGATATAATCGAGCCCTGCGCGCCGCAGCGCCCGCTCGCTCATATCGAAACCGGATGGCGCGATGACGTGGACCCCGGCGTTCAGGCAGGCGGCAAGCCGCAATATCGCTCCCGTATTTTGCGGAATATCAGGCTGGTAAAGAGCAATATCCATTGGTTTTATCCGCAATGTTGCGGGATTCCAGGCGCCGATTGGCGACCGCGCCGCGCGGCCCCCCTCCGCAAGGGTCAATATGATCGGTACATGCTCTAGACATTCGCGCGCAAGGGTGCAAAAAAGTGGTGAATCGGAACCATCGTCGTCCTGGGCTTAACGGCATCATGCATGCGGCGGGATGGGAACGGATTTTAGGGGGTGTCAGTCTATCCTTTGGTGATGCGGGCCTGGACTGCGGCAGACAGGGCGCTCTTCAGGTTGATCCAAAGGCCGTCATTCATTATGTCCCCGGATTTTTTGGTCGTTGAAGGAGGAATCGCGCCTTGGCCACGAAGACAATTGAACCTACCCGAAGGGATTTCATGACCATTGCGGCAGGTTCATTCGCAGCTGTCGGCAGTGCAGCGGCCCTGTGGCCGTTTGTCGACCAGATGAATCCGGACGCGTCGGCGCTCTCGCTGGCCACCACCGAGGTCGATCTCGCGCCGATCGAGGAAGGTCAGTCGATCACGGTTTCATGGCGCGGCAAGCCGGTCTTTATCCGTCACCGCACGCCCGCCGAAATCGAGCAGGCTAAGGCGGTCAAGCTCGAAGATCTCGCCGATCCGGAAGCGCGCAACGAAAATCTTGACGATAGCGCGCCGGCAACCGATGAAAACCGCGTGAAGGACAAGAAAGAGAAATGGCTGGTTATGGTCGGTATCTGCACTCATCTGGGGTGCATCCCGAAAGGCCAGAGGGTTGGCGACGAAAAGGGTGAATACGGGGGATGGTTCTGCCCCTGCCACGGGTCGCATTACGACACCGCCGGGCGCATCCGCAAAGGACCGGCGCCGCGTAATCTCGACGTTCCCACCTATGACTATATTTCTGAGACCAAGATCAAGATCGGCTAGGGCCGTTTAGGGTCCTGACCCCGAGCCAACAGAGGGCGTATATGGCACACGCATCAAGCTATAGGCCGAACACGGCCATCGGGAAGTGGTTCGACGTCAGGCTTCCGGTCATGCGCATGATGCATGATCAGTTCAACGATTTCCCGACGCCCCGCAATCTGAACTATCTCTGGACGTTTGGCGGCATCCTGACCTTTTTTCTCGTTGTCCAGCTCGCCACGGGCATCGTCCTGGCCATGCATTATATACCGCACGAGTCGATGGCGTTCGACAGCGTCGAGAAGATCATGCGTGACGTGAACTGGGGCTGGCTGCTGCGCTACATGCATGCAAACGGCGGGTCCATGTTCTTCCTTGCCGTCTATATCCATATTGCGCGCGGCATGTATTACGGCTCCTACAAGGCGCCGCGTGAAATCTTGTGGGTCATCGGCGTGTTTATCTTCCTCGCCATGATGGCCACCGCTTTCATGGGTTATTCGCTGGTATGGGGTCAGATGAGCTTCTGGGCGGTGACGGTCATCACCAACCTGTTCTCGTCTCTCGATTCCATCGTGGATGGTCTGGGGACTGCCGTCGTGCAGTGGATCTGGGGCGGATTCTCGGTTGGCGGCCCGACGCTGACCCGGCTGTTCTCCCTGCACTATCTGCTGCCGTTCATCATTACGGGCCTTGTGATCCTGCATATCTGGGCGTTGCACGTGCCGGGCAGCAACAACCCGACGGGCATCGACATCAAATCCAAATCCGATGCGATTCCCTTCCACCCCTATTACACGTTCAAGGATGCTTACGCCTTGTGCCTGTTCGTGATCCTGTTCATGGGGCTGGTGTTTTATGCGCCGAATTTCCTCGCCCATCCGGATAACTATATTCAGGCCAATCCGTTGCAGACGCCGCCGCACATCGTGCCGGAATGGTATTTCCTTCCCTTTTACGCGATTCTGCGGGCGATCCCGGACAAGCTGTTTGGCGTGATCGCGTTTGCGGGTTCAATCGGTCTGCTGGCCTTCCTGCCCTGGCTCGACACATCCAAAGTGAAATCAACGCGCTACCGGCCCATCTACAAATGGTTCTTCGCGCTTTTCATCATCAACACGCTTGTACTGGGCTATCTCGGCGCCAAGCCGGCCGAAGGGATGTATCTGCTGTTCGCGCGCATTGGCACGGCCTTCTATTTCGCGCATCTGCTGGTGGTCATGCCGGTCGTGGGCTGGTTTGAAAAGCCCTCGGCCATGCCGGGCAGTATCACCGACGATGTGCTGGGAAAAGGGTCCGGCGGGGGCAGGCCGTCCGCGGCAACCGCTTCACCTGGGCGGCGGTGATGGGGGAGAAAGCCATGAGAAACATCGCATCACCGAAACGGAAACTGCTTTTGGCTGTTGCAGCCGCGGTGCTATATGCCGCGAGCGTCGCGGGCACGCCCGCGAAAGCCGCCGGAGAGCAGACGATTGAGACGCAGAAATGGTCCTTCTCGGGCCCGTTCGGCATGTTCGACCGGGGTCAGCTTCAGCGCGGCTTCAAAGTCTATAAGGAAGTCTGTGCCGCGTGCCACGGCTTGCGGCTGCTGCGTTTCCGCAATCTTGGCGAGCCCGGCGGGCCGGAATTCAGCAGCGCGGCGGTAAAGGCGCTGGCCGCCGAAGCCGAGGTTCAGGACGGCCCCGATGATGAGGGGGAAATGTTTACACGGCCCGGCAGGCCGTCGGATGCCTTTGTTTCCCCGTTCGCGAATAAAAATGCGGCGCGGGCGGCCAACAATGGCGCCTACCCGCCGGACCTTTCGGTCATGGCCAAGGCGCGCGCCCGCGGGCCGGATTATATCTATTCCCTTATGGCCGGTTATAAAGAGACACCGGACGATTTGGAATTGGCGGAGGGCATGAGCTACAACACCGCCTTCCCGGGCCATCAGATCGCCATGGCGGCGCCGCTTGATGACGATGCGGTCGAATATACCGATGGCACCGCGCCAACCCTTGAGAATTATTCCAAGGACATTTCCGCGTTTCTCATGTGGGCGGCGGAGCCGAAGCTGGAAGAGCGCCACAAGCTCGGTTTCCGCTTCATGATCTATCTTATTATTCTTGCGGGCCTTCTTTATCTGGTCAAGCGCCGCGTGTGGGCCGGGCTAAAGCATTAGGGCGTATCACCGGTAAGTGGAAACCGGTTACCGGAAAAACGATACGCATAAACAAAGCCGGGATCGCGGTTTTGATTCTATTCGACATGAAGCGATCCAGGGTCCCGAGCCTGGTTTCCAGCCGGAATGCGGAATGTAAAAAGGCCCCTTCCTCGAAGGGGCCTTTTTTGCCGGCGGGGCCGTCGCGGTGCGATGCCGGCCCGGCCAGCGGCTCCGGGAGGAAGGGCTAGTTCTTTTTCATCATGGTGTCGGGCTTTTTCATATCGTCCTTCATCATGGTGTCTTTCATCATGGTGTCGGGCTTTTTCATATCGTCCTTCATCATGGTGTCTTTCATCATGGTGTCGGACTTTTTCATATCGTCCTTCATCATGGTGTCCTTCTTATCTCCGCTGGCGAAGGACGGCGCCGCCAACATGAGAGAGGCGGTGAGGACGGTAAGCGTAAGCAGGCGTTTTTTCATGACTTCCTCCTGAACAGGCAATTGAATCGCTTCTGTGCCTTCGCAGTAACGAACCGGGAGAAAATTCAGATGCGGGGCGCCGGCGGAGGAAACGGACTTTTTCCTTTGGCACCAATCGGACGGGGGGCTAGGGTCCGGGCTGCGGAAAGAACAAGAAGCAAGGCCGCTGGGGCAGGGGGTTGAACGCATGACAAAAACCGTACTCGGCATCATCGGCGGAAGCGGCGTATATGATCTGCCGGGGCTTGAGAAGACGCGCACCGAGCGTATCCACACACCGTGGGGCGAGCCTTCCGATGAGTTGGGCTTCGGCGAGATAGACGGGCTTCCGCTCGTCTTTCTGCCGCGCCATGGGCGTGGCCACCGTCTCGGCCCCAGCCAGATCAACTACCGCGCCAATATCGACGCCCTGAAGCGGGCCGGCGTGACGGACCTTGTGTCCGTCTCCGCCTGCGGATCGTTCCGCGAGGAACTCTCTCCCGGCACCCTCGTGCTGGTGGATCAGTTCATCGACCGCACCTTCGCCCGCGAGAAAAGTTTTTTCGGTCCGGGCTGCGTCGCCCATGTGGCGTTTGCCGATCCGGTGAGCCCGGGCCTCGCCGATCGCATCGAGACGGCGGCAAAGTCAGAGGAACTGGACTACAAGCGCGGCGGGACTTATCTGGTCATGGAAGGTCCGCAATTCTCAACCCGCGCGGAGTCCGATCTTTACCGCTCCTGGAATTGCGATGTCATCGGCATGACCAACATGCCCGAGGCGAAACTCGCCCGTGAAGCTGAAATCTGCTACGCGACGCTTGCCTTGGTCACCGACTATGATTGCTGGCATGAGAGCCATGCGGACATCGATATCGAAGTGCTTCTGAAGACCCTGCATGACAATGTGGAAAAGGCCACGCGCCTGATCGGAAGACTGGCCCGCGATATGCCGCGCGAGCATGAGCCATGCCCCATCGGGTCCGACAGGGCGCTGGAGGTGGCCATCATCACCGCGCCCGAAGCGCGCGACCCGGAGCTTCTGAGAAAGCTCGACGCGGTGGCCGGACGGGTGTTGCAGGGGGGGGCAGGGCAATGACGGAGGCAGACATCAGGGCGCTTGTGCGCACCATCCCCGACTATCCCAAGCCCGGCATCATGTTCCGCGACATCACCACGCTGCTGGGCGACGCCATGGGTCTCACCGCCTGTATCGAGCAACTGGCCGCGCCCTATCGCGAGGTTCAGGTGGACGCGGTCGCCGGCATCGAGGCGCGCGGGTTTATTCTGGGCGGCGCCGTCGCCGACCGGCTGGGCTGCGGCTTCGTGCCCATCCGCAAGAAGGGCAAGCTGCCGGGCAAGGCCGTCGGCCAGGACTACGAGCTGGAATACGGCGTCGACGTCATAGAGATCCACGAAGACGGCATCACGAGCGGTGAACGGGTGCTGCTGGTGGATGATCTCATCGCTACAGGCGGCACGGCGGCGGCGGCGGTCAAACTGCTGCGCAAGCTCAACGCGGAGATTGTCGCCGCGGCCTTCGTCATCGACCTGCCCGACCTTGCGGGCCGCAAACGGGTCGAGGCGCTCGGCGTTGAGTGCCATACGCTGATTGAGTTCGAAGGGGATTAGAGCACAGGACCCATGAATATAGACGGCAAACATTTCCGCACCATCTGGGTCGATGACGATGAATGGACCGTCGGCATCATCGACCAGACAAAACTGCCGCATGTTTTTGAAACCAGGGCGCTAAAATGCGTTGGCGACGCGGCCTATGCGATAAAGGAGATGCTGGTGCGCGGCGCGCCGCTGATCGGGGCGACAGCCGCCTACGGGATCTGCCTCGCCTTGCGCGAGAACGCGTCGGACAAAAATCTTGAAGCCGCCTGCCAGTTGCTCATGGCCACACGGCCGACGGCGGTCAATCTGCGCTGGGCCCTCGATGAGATGATGCATTGCGTCCGCAGCCTGCCGCGCGAAAAAAGGGTGATCGCGGCTTATGCCCGGGCTGGCGAAATCTGCGATGAGGATGTGGAAACCTGCCGCATGATCGGTGTGCATGGGCTGGGGCTCATCGAGAAGATCGCACGGGCCAAAAAGGGCAAGGCGGTGAATATCCTCACCCATTGCAACGCCGGCTGGCTGGCGACCGTCGACTGGGGAACGGCGACCTCGCCGATCTATCAGGCCCATGCGGCGGGCTTGCCCGTCCATGTCTGGGTCGATGAAACGCGGCCCCGCAATCAGGGCGCCGCGCTCACCGCCTTTGAGCTGGGTCATGAGGGCGTGCCCCATACGATTATCGCCGACAATGCGGGCGGGCATCTGATGCAGCGCGGCGAAGTTGATCTGGTGCTGACCGGCACCGACCGCACCGCCGCCAGCGGCGATGTCGCCAACAAGATCGGCACTTATTTGAAAGCACTCGCGGCGGCCGACAATGAGCTGCCCTTCTATGTCGCCCTGCCGCACACCACCATCGACTGGTCTCTGATGGATGGATTTGAAATTCCCATCGAGGAGCGCGGAAGCGAAGAGGTGACGCAGATGAGCGGGCGCACAGCTGAGGGAGAGGTGATCACGATAGATATCGCCGCGCCGGGCAGTCCGGCGGCCAATCCGGCATTCGACGTGACGCCGGCGCGCCTCGTCACCGGCCTCATCACCGAGCGGGGCGTGTGCGCGGCCAGCCTCGACGGGCTGCTGGGACTCTATCCGGAGAGGGGCGAATGAAAGCCGGCGCCTGACATTTTTCCCTCCCCCTGGCGGGGAGGGGCCAGGGGTGGGGGGCGATACCTTGTTGTTGGGCATTGAAACTGGCGGGGGTGTAAAAACATGCCGCTGTCACCCCACCCGACCACTTCGTGGCCACCCTCCCCGTCAAGGGGAGGGAGGGTTATAGTCGATGCCGAATTTGCCTGCACAGCGATAGGGATGCACTCAATGGACGAAGCCTGGCTGCGTCAGCAAATCATCGACACTGCCCTGGCCATGTCGGGGGAGGGCCTGTCGCCGGGGACATCGGGCAATGTTTCGGCGCGGTGGAAAGAAGGCATGCTGATCACGCCCACCGGCATGGCCTATGATGACCTGATTCCGGAAGATATTGTTTTCTTGGAAAAAAATGGCGAACCGCTCCCCGGCGCGCGCAAGCCTTCGAGCGAATGGCGTTTTCATCTCTCCGCTTATGGCGCGCGCAAAGACGCCGGCGCCGTCGTCCACACCCATTCCCGGTTCGCCACCGCGCTGGCCTGCGCCCGCAAACCTATTCCCGCCTTCCACTATATGGTCGCGGTTGCCGGCGGGGAGGACATTCCATTGGCGGATTACGCCACCTTTGGAACCAGGGAGTTAGCCGACAATGTTGCCGCCACGCTCAAGGACCGCAGCGCCTGCCTGATGGCCAATCACGGGCAGATTGCATGCGGGGCAACGCTGGAGGCTGCGCTCGCGCTGGCGCGCGAGGTTGAAGCGCTGGCGGCGCAATATGTGGCGGTCTGCCAGCTGGGCGAGCCGCATATTCTGGATGGTGAGGAGATGAGCCGCGTTCTGAAGCGTTTCGAAAGCTACGGGCAGCGGGACGGGGGCTGAAGCTCTGTTGGCCAAAGGGCCTGCGGCGCATGCTTCGAGACGCGCCCTTCAGGGCGCTCCTCAGCATGAGGCATGTATTTTTGTTTTGCTCAACCCTCATCCTGAGGAGGCGCTCCGAGCCGTCTCGAAGCCTCATCCTGAGGAGGCGCGAAGCGCCGTCTCGAAGGATGTGCGGATCGCTCAAACGCAACGGCCCTCGATATCAGAGCACATCGGCAAGCCAGGAGACCGTGGCGCGCGCCTTGTCTTCAGCCTCGCTCTCGCACCGGAAACTTTTCTCGCCATGAAATCCGATCGGGAACCAGCCGCGCATATCCTCTGGTTCGCGGCGGTATTCCTCGAAGCCGAAAGAGCCGTCGGGGCGAATGAAAAAATCGACGCAGCGGCCGCCGTCAGGTGTCTCGATTGAGCGAAGGACTCTGTTTTTTCCGGCCATGGCGATTGCTCCTACTCTCCCTCCCCCCTTGCGGGGGAGGGCCGGGGAGGGGGGTCAGGTTGCGAAACGGAAATGCAGCAGGTCTCCGTCCTTGACCACATAGTCCTTGCCTTCCAGGCGCATCCTGCCCGCCTCGCGCGCACCGGTCTCGCCATTATATTTGATAAAATCGTCATAGGTGATGGTCTCGGCCCGGATGAAACCCTTCTCGAAGTCCGTGTGGATGACGGCGGCGGCCCTCGGCGCCCTGGTATTCTCGCGCACGGTCCAGGCGCGCACCTGCTTTTCGCCCGCGGTGAAAAAGGTGATGAGTTCAAGCAGGTTGTAACCGGCGCGGATGAGCCGGGCGAGACCGGGCTCGGCGAGGCCAAGCTCGTTCAGATATTCGGTGCGTTCATCTTCGGGAAGCTGCGCCAGTTCGGCTTCGATCTTGGCGGAAATCACGACGACTTCCGCGGGCCTGGGGTCGCCCGCGCCTGCGCTGCGCGCGTCGTCCGCAACCCTGGCTTCCACATTCCTCGAATATTCGTTGCCGGTGGCGGCCGAAGCCTCATCCACATTGCAGACATAGAGGACCCGCTTGGATGTCAGCAGGTTGAGGGCCCGAAAGGCGCGCCGGTCTTCCTCCGCCACCCCGGCGAGGCGCGCCGGTTTGCCATTTTGCAGCATCGCAAGCGCCAGATGCACCAGTTCGAGCGTTTTCCTGGCCTCCTTGTCCTGGCCCCGGAGTTTCTTCTCCAGCGGCTCGATGCGCTTCTCCAGGCTCTCCATGTCGGCCAGCATCAGCTCGGTCTCGACGATTTCCGCATCGCTCAGCGGGTCGATGCGTCCACCCACATGGGTGACGTCCGCGTCGTCGAAGCAGCGCAGGGTGTAGGCGATGGCGTCCACCTCGCGGATATGGGCCAGGAACTGGTTGCCCAGCCCTTCGCCCTTGGACGCGCCTTTGACCAGCCCGGCAATGTCCACGAATGTCAGGCGCGTCGGCACGACGGCCTGAGGCCTGACGATAGCGGCGATCTTTTCAAGGCGCGGGTCGGGCACCGGCACCTCGCCCACATTGGGCTCGATGGTGCAGAACGGATAATTGGCGGCCTCCGCGGAGGCCGTCTGCGTCAGCGCGTTGAAAAGCGTGGACTTGCCGACATTGGGCAGCCCGACGATACCGCATTTGAATCCCATGAATTTTCCCGCGCCTTTATTTTTCGTTTGCGCCGTTTGCGCGGAACAGGCCCCGCAGCCGGGCGAAGGGACCGCTCGGCCGGGCGGGCCGGGGATCGTCCGGCCCGGAGGCGGGTGCGGCGGCTTTGCGCGCCAGATCGCGTTGAGTGGGCGCCCTGGAGACACGCTTCTTGCCGGAACCGCCCCGCTTCCTGGATGAGGCAGCAGGCTTTTCATCGCTGCCGCAGGCGAGCGCGACCTTGTTCATAAAATTGGCGGTATCGCCATCGGCCAGATGCGGCGCGGCGTCGGCGATGGCCGCAATCAGCGGCGCCAGCCAGACTTGTTCGGATTTGGAGAAATCCTTCAGCACATGGCCGTGGACTTTCGATTTGTCGCCAGGATGGCCGATGCCGATACGCACCCTGATATATTCGTTGCCAATATGGCGCGTCAGCGATTTGAGACCGTTATGACCGGCAACGCCGCCGCCGGTTTTCACGCGGACTTTGCAAGGCGCCAGGTCGAGTTCGTCATGCAGCACAATCACGTCGTCAGGGGCGAGCTTGAAGAAGCGTATCGCCTCGTTCGCGGCGCGCCCGGACTCGTTCATGAATGTTGCCGGTTTCAGCAGCAGGCATTTCTCGCCGCCCAGGCGCCCTTCGGCGATCTGGCCGTGGAACTTCTTGCGCCACGGACCGAAGCTGTGCGTTTTGGCGATTGCGTCGATCGCCATAAAGCCAACATTGTGCCGGTTGCGCGCATGCTCAGCGCCAGGATTGCCTAGTCCGATCAGCAGCTTCATGGGAGCCAAGACCTTATCGGGTCCAGAGGAGGGCGTGCCGTTTGCGCCTTACTCCTTGCCGGCCTCCGACTTGCCACCGGCTTCGCCGCCCTCTTCGCCTTCGCCCTCTGCGCCTTCCTCACCCTCTTCGAGCTCTTCGCCCTCAAGGTCTTCTTCTTCCTCCACCTCATCCACAATCTCGGCCATGCGGCCGACAACGTTGACGATGGTGAAATCGCGGTCGGCGATGGTCAGCTCAACGCCCTCGGGAAACTTGATCGAGGAGACATGAAGGGAGTCGCCGATATCGAGGCCGGTAAGGTCCGCGTCCAGGCGCTCGGGGATTGCCTCTGCAAGGCATCTCAGCTCGATGGTATGGCGCACGATGTTGAGCACGCCGCCGCGCTTCAGGCCCGGCGATTCCTCTTCGTTCAGGAACTGCATCGGCACTTCGACCGTCACTTTGGCCCCCTTGCCGAGCCGCATGAAATCCACATGAAGAGGCACGTCGCGAACCGGATGGAGCTGGAATTCGCGCGGGATCACGCGGGTTTGCTCACCCTCCACGTCGAGCATGAAAATCGTGTTCAGGAACTGGCCCGTGCGCACCAGCAGCCGCAGCTCCTTGTCGTCCACCGAAACGGTCTGCGGGTCCGTGTTGTCCCCGTAGATAATGGCCGGAATACGTCCTTCGCGCCGCGCCGCACGGGCTGCGCCCTTGCCCGTTTGATCACGCATCGCGGCTTTGATCTGGCTGATCTCGGCCATGTCTCATCCTTTCAAAATTTTCAGGGTCTTTTCGATTTTGATGGAATCAAAATCGGACCCTGGTTCTTTGATTTAACGTGCCTCTTACCGGAAAACCGGTTCCCGCTTTTCCCGAAGCACTCAATATCCGAACCGTGTCTGGCCCGCTGTCCCTGCCCATGCTGCGATTGGCCGTTAGCTGCGGGACACAATTTCTGGCGCGCTTATACCGCCCGCGGGCCGCGCTGGCAATGGTGGGAAGCGGACTTCGTGCCGTCAATCCCCTCTTCCCGTCATTCTGGCCTGCGCCGGGGTGACGTTAGGGGGCCGGGGTGACGAGAGCGGTGCATTCACTCTAATCGAACAGGCTGGATACGGATTTCTCGTCGCTGGTGCGTTTGATCGCCTCGCCGAGCAGGGGGGCGATGGGGAGGACGCGGATATTGCGCGCCACGCGGATCGCCTCGGTGGGCAGGATCGAGTCGGTAATGACGAGCGCCTTGAGATCCGAGGCGGAGACGCGCGCGACCGAGCCGCCCGAGAGCACTCCGTGGGTAATATAGGCGCTGACTTCGGTTGCGCCCTGTTTAAGCAGTGCTTCAGCCGCGTTGCAGAGCGTTCCTCCCGAATCGACAATGTCATCCACCAGAATGCAGGAATGCCCCTCCACATCGCCGATGACATTCATGACGACCGATTCACCGGCGCGCTCGCGGCGCTTGTCGATGATGGCCAGCGGTGCGCCGATGCGTTTCGCCAGCCCGCGCGCACGCACCACACCGCCCACATCGGGCGAAACCACCATCACCTTGCCTTTGCTGTAGTTTTCCTTGATGTCTTTCACTTTGACGGGGGCGGCATAGAGATTGTCGGTGGGGATGTCGAAGAAACCCTGGATCTGCCCCGAATGCAGGTCCAGCGTCAGCACCCTGTCGGCACCCGCATGGGTAATGAGATTGGCGGTCAGCTTGGCGGAGATCGGCGTGCGCGGCCCGACCTTGCGGTCCTGCCGGGCATAGCCGAAATAGGGAATAACGGCCGTGATCCGCCGCGCCGAGGCCCGGCGCAGCGCATCGATCATGATGAGCAGTTCCATCAGATGGTCATTTGCCGGATAGGACGTGGATTGCAGGACGAAGACGTCTTCGCCGCGCACATTTTCCAGAATTTCGACAAATACCTCCATATCCGCGAAGCGGCGGACGGTACATTCGCCCAATGGAAAATCGAGATAGGACGCAATCGCCTCGGCGAGAGGCTGATTGGAGTTACCGGCGAACAGTTTCATGCACCGCTCCGAGGCTGAACCGATGATTTACCATGACGGAGGTGCCCGTCCGGCGCCCATGCGAGGGCCGCTTTGTAGCAACGTAAAAGTGGCGTGTAAACCGAAGTGGCAGTGGGGCGGTCCGTTCAGCTTCGGCTCTTGGCGATCAGCTTGGCGATCTCGGCGGCGGCGGCGTTCCCCGCGGAGACGGCCGCCGGGCCCCAGGAACGGTCCAGCGAGCCTTTCGGCACATCGGACTGCTGCGTCACCGAGCCCAGATCGCGCCCCGTTGAACTCAGCAATTGCCAATCGATCTTGACACTCTGCGTGCCGGCCGTTTTTCCGCGCCCCATGGTCACCTTGCCGTTGATCTTATAGACGTTGGCGCCGCCCGTGCTGGCAACCTTTATGCCCTTGGCCCGCAGCCGGTTTCGAATTGCATTGGTCAATGATTTCCGGCCATCGCCCGGCGCGCCCGATACCGGTGGCACCAGTACTGAAATCGGCTTCCTTGCTGCGCTCGCCGACGCGGTTCGCCTTGAGGCGCTGGCTGGCGGTTTTTGCGTGGCGGACGTGCTTCGCGCACTTGCAACGCCACTTTGTTTTGGCAGCCATATGGCAAGATCTGTCGCCGTCTTGGCGGCGATTTTCTGCAGGGCCGCCTGATTGATGGACGCCCATGGTTTCGCGCCCGGCTTTGCCGGGACCGCTTCTTCGCCAAGAATACGGTGGACCCGGTTGCCGGATTTGTCCCTCACATCCCAAATGTATGAGAATTTTTCCTTCTTCGATTCATTGGACTGGGCGAGGAAACCCTGCACTGTGTAAGTGGCGGTTTTGCCCTTCTCGGAGACGACGGGAATGTTTTTCCGCTGGGCTGCCGCAACGAGCTGTCCGGTCAGTTTATCGCCAACCTCGGGCGGTGGGCCAATGACGGGAGCAAAGGAAATCGGCGCCAGACCGGTGTTGGATGAACTCTCGCCGGAGCCGCTGAATACGCTGCTCAACGAGCCGCCCGAGCACCCGCCAAGACTGACCGTCAGCACCGTCAACAGCGCCAACATAGTCAACCAGCTACCGATGCGCCCCGCCGCCGCCCTACGCATGCTCAACACTCGTTTGGGCTCCATATTATTTAAAAAACCCAGTATATGCCAAGATTTCAATAGTTTGGCCTGATCCTGGCTGCTCGCAGTTTCAATTTGTACAGCGTCTGAGCGAAGCCGTCCAGCGGTCCGCGCAAGGAGTGCTTCTGTGCCCGTTTTTTCCATGACACAGTATCATGAGATCAAAATGGCAGAGATTTGGCGGCCATAGTCCGCATCGCCATTATGATATGATCGCCGGTAGCTGAAAAAATGTTCCGAGTTACCATAGGTGCATATTTTCAAGTCGTCGACCGCGCCTGTGCCCGCGCCGAGCAAACGCGCCGCCACATAACCTGTCAGGTTGAAATATAGACGGGAATTTTGGGGCCTACGTTCAAAAAACCGTGCGCTGGTTTCATCCTCGGCCAAAAACCGTGCCTCGAATTCGTCGCCGACCTCATAGGCCTGCTGTGAAATCGCCGGGCCAATTGTGGCGCAGATCCGCGCGCGATCCGCTCCAAGGCCCTCCATGGCCCCGAGCACGGCTTCAAGAATGCCTGACAATGCGCCGCGCCAGCCGGCATGCGCGGCCCCCACGACTTTCGCCTCGCAGTCGGCAAACAGCACCGGCACGCAGTCGGCGGTCGAAACGGCGATGGCGACTCCGGGCCGCGCGGTAACGACTCCGTCGGCCCTGGGGGCATCGCCGCGCGCCCAGGGTTTTTCAGCGGTAGCGACTTGCGCGGAGTGGATTTGATACGGGGTCACAAGAGCGCCGGGCGATGCTCCGAGCCGTTTTGCAAGCCGGGCGCGGTTCTCGGCCACATCCCCCTGGTCATCTCTCGAGCCCACCCCGCAATTGAGCGTTGCGTAGATTCCGCTTGAGACACCTCCCTTTCGGGTTCCGAAGCCATGGCGTATTCCGGCCATGTTTGAAAGCGTGACGCTTTCGACAATCATATTCTTGCCCCGGACCTTGGAAAACCGGCAAAAGCCGGTGGCGTCAGGCCCCCGCTGGTGAGCGCCATGACCTTGAAAAGGCTGCCCATTTGCGCCGGGTCCGCAACCCGCAAGGCGCCTGATGCGATCTGTTCCCGGTCCTTGTCCTGCGCCGTTTCCATCAGCCGTTCGCAACGCTCCTTAAGGCCAAGCGCGCCAAGAAACTCCGCCTGCGAGACGGGGCCGTGAACCTCCAGGGCGTTTTTGCCGGCGACTTCGCCGAGCCGCCCGAAATCCACATGCGCCGTGAGGTCTGCATAACCAGGCAGGGCCAGCGGGTCGGCAAAGTCGTGGGCCCTGACCGCCTGAAGGGTTTCGCCCGGCGCGCTTCTGGCGTGACCATAGTCGATAAACAGAGCCGACAGGGCGTGGTTTTGAGCCCGTGCGGCGAGGGTTTCGACAAGCTCATCCGCGCCGGGGCGTATTTCGCAAATGTCCCCGTCCACCGCGCCGGCGCGCAAACCCCGCGGCAGGAGGTCCGGCGTCTCGAGGGCGTCGGGCGCCGTGCAGAAAGCCAGCCCGCGCTCTTCGCAAAGCTCGACGCAACGCTCGAACCACGCGCCTTCGCGCCGCACGAACTGGCGTACGGGCAGGGCATCGAGAAACTCATTGGCAATGAGGATGGCTGCCCCTTCGGGCACATCGCCGGCGCGGGCATGCCAGTGGGGTTTCCGGCCTGACGCTTCGAGATTGCGGGCCTGAGCCTCGCGTAACACGGGGCTCGTCTCGACCAGATATATGTGAGCGGCGTCCAGAAATTCCGGCGCCACCTTTGCGGCCCGCAGCGCGTCGGCCATCAATGTTCCGCGGCCGGGCCCAAGTTCAATGAGGCGCAAGGGCTCCGGTTTTCCCATACTGCGCCAGACGACAACGCACCACAGCCCGATAAGCTCTCCAAATATCTGGCTGATCTCGGGTGCTGTCGTGAAGTCGCCCCCGGCGCCGAAGGGATCGCGGGTCGTGTAGTAGCCATGGTCAGGGTCGCACAGACAGGCATCCATATACTGCGCGAGGGTGATCGGGCCCTCGCTGGCAATCCGGCGCCTCAGCTTGATCAACAGCGCGTTCGGCCCACTATTGCCCGTCGAGGAGAGAGTCATGGGTCAGACAGCGGCCCGCTTGCGTGCGCGCCAGATGAAATATGCACCAAGGGCGATCATGGGCAGGGAATAAACAATGCCCGGCGTCAGCCATCCGGTGGAAAAGATATGTTCAGGATCATACATGCGGAAATTTTCAGCCGTGATCCGCGCCAGCGCATATCCGGCAAAAAACACGCCCGTGACATAGCCGGGCCGGGGAAGAACTTTTCTCACATGGGTGAAATAGCGAATGACGATGAACAGAAGAAGTCCCTCGAGCACCGCCTCGTAGAGCTGGCTCGGGTGGCGGGGTTGCGGTCCGGCGCCGGGGAACACCATGGCCCAGGGCACGTCGGAGACACGCCCCCAAAGCTCGCCGTTTACAAAGTTTGCGATGCGGCCGAAAAACAGTCCGAAGGTCGCCGCCGCGCAACTCACGTCGGCGAGCGAGAACATCGGAATTTTCCTGGCGCGCGCAAACAGAAAGACCGCGAGACACACTCCGGCGAGGCCGCCATGAAACGACATGCCGCCATTCCACAGCTTCGGGATGTCTCCCGGATTGGCGAAAAAGTAAGCGGGTTCATAGAACAGCACATAGCCCATCCGCCCGCCGAGCACGACGCCGAGCGTGGCCCACAGCAGCAAATCGTCGGCGACTTCGGGGCCCGCGGGCGATTTGCCCGCCCACAGCGTCTGATTGGCGAGCAGGGAGCGGGCGTAAAGCCAGCCAAACAGCAGGCCGAACATGTAAGCGAGGCCATACCACTGCACGGCGATGGGGCCGATTTCAAAGGCGACCGGATCAATCGCGGGAAAGGGAATAGCAAAAAGGGGCATGGATTGTTCTTTCGTCCCCGGCGACGGGCATTCGTTTGCGAGGCGGGTGGACCTTCCTTGAGGTCTGCGCTGGTGTCAAGCAACACAGATGTGATCGGGCCGCAAGGCGGACAAAGAGCGGATAAAGAGCAGATGAGAGGCGGTGGCGTCGCGGCTCGCCGGTGCAGGCTTGAGCTTGACGGGGGAGTGGTCAATGTCTTGATTGCTGCGCCCGGCGGCCCCATAGTCAAATTATGCAGGCGGACGGTGAATTATGCCCCGCCGCCACACATGTTCAGGAGGTCACCGCAACCGATGCCCCAGACCACCAGCCGGTTCTTCGATGAAATCGCCAAACTGATGACCGACGCCACCGGCGCGGCTCAGGGCGTGCGCGGCGAGATCGATGGCCTGATCCGCAGCCAGGCGGAACGGGTGCTGCGCGATCTGGATCTCGTGCAGCGCGAAGAGTTCGAGGCGATGAAGGCGATGGCGCAAAAAGCCCGCGAAGAAAATGCCAGACTGGAGAAGCGAATTGGCGAACTGGAGGGCGCTCTTTCCCGGTTTGGCGAAGGCCGCCCGGCCGCCTCTCCCCCAACTGGTGGCGACCCTTCCGGCCGGTAGCGCGCCTAAAAACATAACAAATCGACTTAATGCCGCCGTTTACCTGCCATTTTTCCCGCTTAATAAGGATCATCACGCCCTTTCATGAAATTGGCGTGGACAAGTTTGCCTGGCGTCTTGCGACTCAACCGACCTAAGGTTATGTCGCAGGGGTTGTGGTTTCTGAACTATAAACCGCAATATTTAGTGGGACTTGGGGGGGTGTCGCGCTGCGTTCATACTTGTGCGACTGGCCCAATATCACCAGGCCGGAAAACAAGGGCACGTCATGGCTTCCATGGAATTTAACGGTGAACGCGCGCATCATCCGGTCGATCTGGTCGAGAATATCGCGACCATGCATGACTGGGCATTTGAGCGCAGCGCCGAAGATGAGCTGTCATTATGTGTGGCGGGCACCTGGAGCGACTATCAGATTTCCCTCAACTGGCGGGGCGACCTTGAGGCGCTGCACCTGGCGTGTGCGGTCGATCTGAAAGTCTCCGACAGCCGCCTCACCGAGGTTTACCGTCTGATGGCGACCATCAACGAGCAGCTCTGGATTGGCCATTTCGATCTGTGGCGCAACGAAAACCTGCTGCTGTTCCGCCATGGCCTGATGCTCAATGGGGCAGACCCGACGGTGGCGCAATGCGAGGCGCTGCTGCATAGCGCGCTCGATGCCTGCGAGCGCTACTTTCAGGCCTTCCAGTTCGTGATCTGGGCCGGAAAGTCCGCCGAGGAATCCCTGACGAACACGATGTTCGAAACCGAAGGACAGGCATGACGCTCGAAATTGGCGGTGCGCTCGTTCTCATAGGCGCCGGCAAGATGGGCAGCGCACTTCTGGCCGGCTGGCTTGACCGGGGTCTGGACCCGAAAACCCTATTCGTACAGGACCCCGATCCTTCCGATGAGCTGACCTCTCTCGCGCAGCGCAAGCATTTCAGCGTGGGCGCGGATGCCGCCGCCCTGCCTGCCGCTCCCGCAGTCATTGTGCTGGCGATCAAGCCTCAGATCATGGACGAGGTGCTTCCCTTCCTGAAGCCGCTTGTCGGCGGGAGCACCGTGGTGCTCTCGATCGTCGCCGGGCGGACGCTTGCCGGCATGGAGCGTCATCTGGGCGCCGGCAGCGCGATTGTGCGCTCCATGCCCAATATGCCGGCATCCATCGGGCGCGGCATAACGGTGGCTTGCGCCAACGCCAGCGTAACGCCTGCCCAGAAGACGAAATGCGACGAGCTTTTGCAGGCCGCGGGCTGCGTGGCGTGGACAAGCGAGGAAGCCGCGCTTGATCCCGTCACGGCGGTATCGGGCAGCGGGCCGGCCTATGTATTCCTGCTGGCGGAATGCCTGGAGGAAGCGGGGGTGCAGGCGGGGCTGGACCCGGAACTCGCCCGCAGGCTCGCGCGCGAAACGGTGAGCGGGGCCGGAGAGCTCCTGCGCCGGTCCGGTGCGCCGGCTTCCCGATTACGGAAAGACGTAACATCGCCCGGCGGCACGACGGCGGCGGCCCTCGAGGTTCTGATGGGAGGGGAGGATGGGCTGAAGCAATTGCTCATCCGTGCTGTCAACGCGGCGGCCACGCGCTCGCGAGAGCTTTCGTCCCAGGCTTCGGACACCGGATCAAAGGTCAAGGATTGAAAAATCGGGGGGTGCCGCGCGTGACAGGCGCGAACCCGCCACGCGCAGCAAAGGCATCGCCTAGTTGTTGGCGCTGAAGACATCCTGGCCGAAGCCACTGTCGTTCATGGCCGCGGTAATCGACGCGGTTACGAATTTCTTGCCCGTGACGACGACCTTCGTCCCGACGGTGGTGCGGTCGTAAAGGTCGATGACATCCTCGTTATACATGCGGATGCAGCCGCGCGAGACGGACTTTCCGATCAGCTCGGGCGCATCGGTGCCGTGTATCCGGTAGAGCGTGCTGCCGAGATACAGCGCCCGCACGCCGAGCGGGTTGCGCGGATCCCCGCCCTTGACATAGGGGGGAAGGTCGGGGTTTTCCCGGCGCATGGAGGCCGTCGGCGTCCAGCGCGGGTTCACCGTCTTGCGGCTTACCGGCTCCACGCCGGACCAGAACGCTTTCCCGGTCGGAATGGCGATCGGATAGGAAATCGCCTTGCCGCCCGGCAGGATCTTGTAGAGGCGCGCATCGCCGATGCTGACGATTATTGTGCCCGCGCGATACGGCACTTTCAGGTCTACGGTTGTGCGGCTGAGGGGTCTGTCGCTCCCGATCCCACCCAAAAAGCTGCTGAAGAAGCTTTGGGCGGAGGAGCTGTCCGCGGCGGCAGTCATTCCGATCGCCGCCGCGAGAGCCCCGAAGGCCACGCTTTTCAAGAGTCTGTTTATCTGTTTCATCACATCTTGTTCCTTGTGTTCCTCAATATCTGGGCAAGCCCGCCTGGCTGAGGGCTCGTTTATCCGCGGACACGAAAGACGCGGGGGATGCGTCCCGGGCGCCCGGCGCCTGGATGCCGTTGCCGGCTTTGAGGAGGTGTCAGATGCGCAGCCGGCCCGTGCGGGCGAATATGCTTGTGCCCGTGGAGCGGGCCTGAGACAGCAATCCGTATATTGCGCTCAACCGCGTGGCTCCGCGCCCGGCGGCAAGCGGAGCCTGAACAAAGCGGAAAGAGAGATTGTCCGCTTTCAGCCCGGGGGCCTGGGCCTTGGGCCGAACGCGGCTCACAAGGGTCATGACAAATGATGTGCCGCAAGACGGGCATGATCCATGTGACCGCTCAGTCACATGCACGCAGACGGATTTTTCTGAAATGCCAGTCTGTACCGGGACGCGGCCGGGCACGGGGAAATAGAAACCGCCGACCGTCAGGGCGCCTTGCCCGCCGGTGACCGCATTGGCGGGCCCGGCCGGCGCGAGCCCCACGGTAAGCAGCGCAAGAAGTCCGAAAATTCGACGGAGGGCTGCATGCGCCAAGGTTCTGTCCCCAAGTCCCAAGTGACTCGATCTTAACAAGGACAGTCTCGGCTAGCGAAGCTAAAATACGCCTAACGCAGGTCACAATTACTTGTATCGCGCACTTGTATCGCGGCACATTGCATGGCTTGCGGGTCCTGGGATGAATGCCGCTGGAGAACAAAGTGTCCGAACCCTCCGCTTCGCCGGAAATAGCCTTCGATGATTTTCTGAAAGTCGACATACGCGTGGGAACGGTGACCCGCGCGGAGCCTTTTGCGCAAGCCCGCAAACCGGCGATCAGGCTGTGGATCGATTTCG
Source organism: bacterium BMS3Bbin10 (assembly GCA_002897995.1). Classification (GTDB taxonomy): domain Bacteria; phylum Pseudomonadota; class Alphaproteobacteria; order Rhizobiales; family Methyloligellaceae; genus UBA2767. Next base: position 60,567 of record BDTT01000068.1, read on the forward strand.
GACCTGAAATCGGGATAAAGAAAAGCTCGGCTCAGATCACGGCGCATTACACGCCCGGGGAGCTGGTCGGCCGGCAGGTGGCGGCGGTCGTCAATTTTCCACCGCGTCAGATCGGACCCGTAATGTCGGAAGTGCTGACGCTCGGGTTTCCCGATGAAAATGGCGAGGTGGTGCTGTTCGCGCCCGATCTCAAAACGCCCGATGGCGGGCGGCTGTTCTGATGAAAATCGTTATAACCGGAGGGGCCGGGTTTCTGGGGCGCAAACTGAGCGAGGCGCTGCTTGCCAGAGGCACGCTCGCGGGCCTGGAGGGGCGCGGCGAGCCCGTAACGCAAATCACCTGTATAGATCAGCTCGAACCGGAGCGCCCGCTTGAGGGTGTCGGCTATGTGCGGGGCGATATATGCGACGCGGATGTTCTGGAGCAGGCAATCGGCGATGACACCGCGAGCGTGTTTCATCTGGCGGCCGTCGTCTCGGGCCAGGCCGAAGCCGACTTCGATCTTGGAATGCGCGTCAATCTCGACGCCACGCGCGCGCTGCTGGAGCGCTGCCGGAAATTGCCCCGGCCGCCGCGCTTCATATTCGCCAGTTCGGTTGCGGCTTTTGGCGCCGCGCCACGGATTGTCGACGACGATACGCCTGTGCGGCCGCTCAACTCCTACGGGGTGGCGAAGGTGATCGGCGAATATCTGGTGGGTGAGTATGCCCGGCGCGGCTGGATTGACGGACGCAGCTTCCGCCTGCCCACCATCGTCATCCGGCCCGGCGCCCCGAACAGGGCGGCCTCGTCCTTTGCAAGCTCGATTTTGCGCGAGCCGCTCCAGGGCCGCAAGGCGATCTGCCCGGTGGCCGGGGACCTTGCGATCTGGATTCAGTCGCCCCGCACCGTGATTGCCAATCTGATCGCGGGGCATGAGCTGCCGCCGGAGGCCTGGGAGGAGGGCCTGCGGGTGCTCAATCTGCCGGGCCTCACGGTCACGGTCTCGCAGATGGTTGCGGGTCTTGAGCGCGCGGGGGGCGATACGGGCCTGATTTCCTGGGAAGCCGATGCGGCGATAGAAGCGATTGTCGGCGCATGGCCGCGCGGCATGAAAACCGCGCGCGCCGATCAGCTCGGTTTCCGGTCGGACAGGGATATAGATGCAATCATTCGTGTTTTTCAGGAAGATGAATCTCAGCCTGGGGGAGGGCAGAAATGAGCGGGGGAAAAGTTGCGCTTGTGACGGGCGCGGGCAGCGGGATCGGGCGGGCGACCGCGCTCCTGCTGCAGGAAAACGGTTACGCGGTCGTGCTGACCGGCCGCCGGCTGGAGGCTCTGGAGGAAACCGCGCGTCTGGCGGTGGAAGGCGGCGGCGCAATGGCGCCCATATCCATGGATGCCGCCAACCCGGATTCGGTCGCGGCCGCATTCAGGAAAACAAAGGACGAGTTCGAACGCCTCGATTTGCTGTTCAACAATGCCGGCACCAGCGCGCCCGGCGTGCCGATGGAGGAGCTGACGCCGAAACAGTGGCAGGACGTGGTCAACGTCAATCTGAGCGGTGCTTTCTACTGCGCCCAGCAAGCGATTCTGATCATGAGGGAACAAGATCCCAAAGGCGGGCGTATCATAAATAACGGATCGGTCTCGGCGCACGCGCCGCGGCCCTTTTCAGCCCCCTATACCGCCACCAAGCATGCCGTCACCGGCCTCACGAAATCGATTTCCCTGGACGGCCGCGCCCACAACATCGCCTGCGGCCAGATCGATATCGGCAATGCCCTGACCGGCCGGACGGAACGGATGCAAAAAGGCGTGCCCCAGGCCGATGGCACCGAGGCAATCGAGCCGGTCATGACGGCCGATCAGGTCGCGAGCGCCGTTCTCTACATGGATAGTCTGCCGCTTGAGACCAATGTGCAGTTCATGACCATCATGGCGACCAAAATGCCGTTTGTCGGACGGGGGTAGGGTTACTCTAGAGCGGTTTCGATAATACCGTAAACCCGGCCACCCGCTCCCCCTTGCCCAACCACCCCGTGAGTGTACCCTTGGGGTGGTTGGGCAAGGGGGAGCGGGTGGCTTGGCACTTTACAAAAGGCTCCAATTGGTCCTGAACCTGCCGGCCGGTCGGCAATGTGCCTCTAAACCGGCACGCGGATAATCGCCTGAAGGCCGCCCATCTTGCTCTGCTTGAGTGTGATGTCGCCGCCGTGGCTGCGCACGATGTCGCGGGCGATGGAGAGGCCGAGGCCGGTATTGGTGCCGGTGTCCTGCCCGCGCGCGTCATCGAGCCTGTAGAAGGGGCGGAAGACTTCTTCGCGTTCCGCTTCCGGGATGCCCGGCCCGTCATCGTCGATGCGGAGCGTGAGCCAGTTTTTGGTCTTGGCGACGCGGATCGTGATGTTTTGAGAAAAGCGCACCGCGTTGGAGACCACATTGGTCACGGCGCGTTTGAAGGCATGCTGGCGCAGCGGCGCGACGACGGCGTCGCCCGGCAGCTTTAGCGTAATCACGGTGTTTTCCCGGCCGGTCTGGTTGCGGATTTCCTGGAGCAGGTGGCGGATATTGACCTGACTGCTTTTTTCACTCGAATCGCCCTTGGCGAATGCCATGTAATCTTCGAGCATGGCCTGCATTTCATCGACGTCGGCAAGCATCTCCTTTGCTTCGCTGGTGTCGCCGAACATCGCCAGCTGCAATTTGAACCGGGTCAGGACCGTTCGCAGGTCATGGCTGACGCCGGCGAGCATGGTCGTGCGCTGTTCCATCTGGCGTTCGATCCTGTTGCGCATTTCCATGAAGGAGACCGCGGCCTGGCGCACCTCGCGCGCGCCGCGCGGCCGGAAATCCGCGGGCGCGGGGAGTCCCTTGCCGAAACGTTCGGCGGCTTGAGCGAGCCGCAGAATCGGCTTGATTTGATTGCGCATGAACAAAATGGCGACGGTAATCAGCACAAACGAGGTCCCGACCATCCACAACAGGAAGATATACGAATTGGACGCATAGGTCTGGCTGCGGCGTGCGATCACCCGAAATATCACCTTATCCAGCTTGATGCGTATTTCCACCAGACGTGAGCGCCCGACGGTGTCGATCCAGAACGGCCTGCCGATCTGCTTCCTGATTTTGTTGCTTAAGGTGCGGTCCAGCAGGTCGAAGAACGGTTTGGGGCGTACCGGAGGCAGGTTCTGGTCCGGCAAAATCTGAACCGCGAGGTTCAGGTCATTCCGGGCCATCTTGATCAATTTCTCGTATTTCTCGTCCTGGGGGTAGTTTTTATAGACTGAAATCAGGAATGAAATATCCCGCGTCGTGGCGTCGGACAGGCGCCGGGTGACGGTCTGCCAGTGCCGCTCCATGAAAACAAAGGCGACAACGGACTGCAGCAGGACCATCGGAGCGATGATAATCAGGAGCGCGCGGGCATAGAGACTCTTCGGCAGGACGCCGGCCAGCAGAGCTCTGAAACGCCCGGTAAGGGGCATCCATTTAGAGCGGCGCAGACGTCGGTTTAAGAGTGCCACCATTATTCCGCGTGCAGGATGTAGCCTTTGCCCCGGACGGTTTGAAGATAGACCGGGTTGCCCGGATCCGCTTCGATTTTCCGCCGCAGGCGGTTAATTTGGACATCGACGGCGCGTTCGGAGCCATCCGTTCCCTGGCGCGCGAGATCCAGCCGGGAAATGGGTGTGCCGGGCCGTTCGGCAAACTGGCGCATGAGATCGCGCTCGCGTTCGGTCAGCCGGACCGTATCGCCGAGGCGCTTGAGTTCGCCGCGCCCGGTATGGAATGTGAATTCTCCCATCCTGATGGTGTCCTGGGCGCCGAGGTTGCGTTTGCGCCGGCTCAGAATATTGCGCAGCCTCAGCAGCAGCTCGCGCGGCTCAAACGGCTTGGCCAGATAGTCGTCCACGCCAATCTCCAGCCCCTGGATACGGTGATCCGGCTCGGAGCGCGCGCTCAGCATGAGAATGGGAATATCCCGGTCCACCCGCAGGGCCTGCGCCAATTCAATGCCGCTCTCTCCGGGCATCATGACATCGAGAACAAGAAGGTCGAATGCCAGGCCGCGCATATTGGCGCGGGCGGACGCGGCATTTTCCGCGGTGGTGATGCGGAAACCGTTTTCCTGGAGAAAACGCGCCAGAAGATCGCGAATGCGCTGGTCGTCGTCGACGACGAGAATATGCGGCGCATTGTCCGCCACCGGCATTTTGCCTGTCCGGGAAACTTGCGGGCTCATGCGGGCTCTCCACTTCGCCCGCGCGCCCCGGCGCCGGCTTTCAGTAGCTGTGACACCTGCGCGCGGTCTGCTTCGCATACCATTTCGCTCAGGAATTTTCCGATGCAGCTCTGCGACTCCGCGCCGCTTGCATCAAGTGCGTGCGCAATCCGCCTTAACTGTGGCAGCGCCAGCCGGTCGGCCAGCTCCTGGCCGCGCGCGGTGGTGTAGAGCAGACGCTCGCGCCGGTCGGTCTTGCCGGCCTCCTGTACAATATAGCCTTCATCGACAAGTTGCTTCAGGACCCGCCCGAGACTCTGTTTGGTGATCTTCAATATGTCCAGCAGATCCGCGACCCTCAGGCCGGAGTGGCGATTGACGAAGTGCAGGACGCGGTGATGGGCCCGGCCAAAACCGATCTCTTCCAGAATCTTGTCGGGCTCGCGCGTGAAATCACGATAGGCGAAGAACAGCAATTCCACCAGATCGAGAAGTGCCGGGTCGGCCTCCGGCTGGTTGCGCGCGTCGTCGTCCATAGCGTCCGCAATGGATGCCGTTTTCGCGCCGGGGCGCCTTACCTGCTCATTTATGTCAGTCATGTTGACTTATTTTGGACCGATTGTTACTGATAGCAACACTTTTATGAACTATTTCCAACAATTCGGATTTGCCGCAAAACCATGTCCAAGCCAAACTCACAGCCGGTAGAAGCGTGCTTCCGGCCCTGTGTTTCGTGCCTTCTGGAGACCAAGTGATATGGCAACGGTTCCCTTCGATCAACTTGATGGCGTGATTTGGATGAATGGCGAGATGGTCGACTGGCCGGACGCCAGGCTGCATGTGCTCTCTCACGGCCTTCACTATGGCAGCAGCGTGTTTGAAGGCGAACGCATGTATGGCGGCGAGATTTTCAAGCTGACGGAGCATACGGAACGGCTTTTTGGTTCCGCTGAAATTCTCGGCTTCAAGATACCTTACACGGTCGAGGAAATAGACCAGGCCTGCCGGGATGTTTGTACGGCATGTGACCTGACCGAGGCTTATGTCCGCCCCGTCGCCTGGCGCGGCAGCGAGCAGATGGGCGTTTCCGCCCAGAACAACCGGATCAACGTGGCCATCGCCGCATGGGACTGGGGTTCGTATTTCGACCCGGCGGAGCGTCTGAAAGGCATTCGCCTCGCCCTGGCTGAATTTCGCCGTCCCGATCCCAGAACCGCCCCCGTCAAGGCAAAGGCCGCCGGGCTCTATATGATCTGCACCCTTGAAAAACACCGCGCGGAGGCGGCGGGCTTTGCCGATGCGCTGATGTTTGACTGGCGCGAGCATGTGGCCGAGGCGACCGGCGCCAATATCTTCCTTGTCAAGGAGGGCGTTCTGCATACACCCACGCCCGACTGCTTCCTCGATGGGATCACCCGGCGCACGGTCATCGATCTGGCGCACAAGCGCCAGATGCAGGTGGTGGAGCGCACGATTTTGCCAAGCGAGCTGGACGATTTCGAGGAATGCTTCATCACCGGCACGGCGGCGGAAGTGACGCCGGTGTCGGAGATTGGCCCGCATACCTTCACGCCGGGGCAAATTTCCGAGACATTGCTGAACGATTATATGGCGCTGGTGCGCCCGTCGCAGAGCGCGGCGGCGGCGGGGTAAAGGTTCCTTTTCGCTTGAGGACACCTCGCCAGGGAACCCGAAACCCCGGGTCAAGCCCGGGGTTTTGATTTGTGCGGGAAGACGTGCCGGAATAAAAATGGCGTCATCCTCCTGCACCCTCATCTGTCATCCTCCGGCCTCCCTTTGTGTCATCCTCCGGCCTCTCTTTGTATCATCCTCCGGCCTCTCTTTGTATCATCCTCCGGCCTCTCTTCATGTCATCCTCCGGCCTCTCTTCATGTCATCCTCCGGCCTCTCTTCATGTCATCCTCCGGCTTGACCGGAGGACCCAGTATCCTCCCGCGTCCCGGTGTAAAACACAGGCCTTGGTTACTGGATCACCCGATCAAGTCGGGTGATGACAAGGTTGGGGGCCGGGTGATGACAATGCTGGGGGGCGGGTGATGACAAAATTGGGGGCCGGGTGATGATGAAGTGGAGCGTTCGTATTAGACCGTTTCTGTTCTTAACGGAAACGGTAAGGCCGCGACTGCGGCCCGACGCTTATGCGCCGCGCCCGCGCAGACCTGCGCGAAGCGCGGATAGGTCGTGAGCGAAAAAATCTGGAGCGATTCCGTCAAAGA
>BDTT01000069.1 GCA_002897995.1 bacterium BMS3Bbin10
GCCGCCAATCCAGCCCGCGGCGGTCACGCGGGCGCGGACGCCAAAAAAGACCGCCGCCGCCGCCCACAGCAGGCCGAAGGCCAGGCCGGCCCGGTTGTCGACCCCGAAAATGGCGAGGATGTCGCGCCCGGCCCCGCCGTCTATGGTCCACAGGCCCGCCAGCCAGTCGCGCGCGGGCGAAAAGACGCCGCGCAGGGCGGCCTGGGCGGTGACCGCGAATACGAGACCCGAAAGCAGGGCGCGCAGATTGCCGTTGGCGGAAAGCACCAGCAGGCGGCTTGCGCATCCCCGGGCCAGAATCATGCCAACGCCGAACATGGCGCCGCCGATGAGCGGGCCGGAGAGCGACCCGCGCGACGCCAGCTGGCGCGCCTCGTCGACGGCCAGCATGTCGGTTATGATCAGGGCCTGGGTGACGGCGAGCGCGGCGGAAAAGGTCAGCAGCCACACGGGCAGGCGCTCGTTGAAGCTGCCGCGGGCGAATGTGATGACCGCCGAGCGCAGGCAAAAGCGCGAGCGCTGGGCGGCCGCGCCGAACACAATGCCAATGAACAGGGCCCCGAGCGCCACCATGTTGGACTCGCCCAGAGCGTCAATGATGTATTCCAGAGCCATGCCGCCGCCTCTCGATGCAAATCCGGAACGCCGGTTCCGGCGGTCAAATCCATCACCGAATACATATATTCAATAACATGAATATGAAGTACGGCAATTGATCTTGCTCAAGTGGGGTAGAGACGCGGGTTCAGTGGCGGCGGGTCGCCAGCAGCACGAGCCGCCCGATCAGCGCCCGGTAGCCCAGCGTCAGCGCGACAAGCCCCGCGCCAAGGACGGCCAGGGGCACGGCGATATCGGCCAGCCAGTGGAAAAATACATTTCCGTAAAGGGCGAAGCTGGCCAACAGGTGGCTAGTGTCGCACGGTGGGCCGCCGCATATCTGTTGCGGCGAACGGGTGATCGCCGCGGCAAGACCCAGGATGAGCGGCAGCACGCCGGCCCACATGATGACGGCGCAGGTCCGCACCACGCGGCCGCGCAGGCCTTTCGTTGTAAACTGCGCCAGCCCGCCCAGCAGCAGCATATAGATGAGCAGCAGCCCTCCGGCGCTGGCCTGCGCGGTCCACGCCAGCATATCCGCGGATCTTGCATAGGAGGAGTTGAAATCGAGCCCGGCCAGTTCGCATGATTGCGCGGTCTCCGCGGGGCAGCCCAGAGCCAGACCGGTCATATAGAGATAAAAGGTTGAGACGATGGGCGCGAAGGGAAGGAAAAGAGCGGCCAGCAGCAGGGCATCGCCCGCGCGGGACTGAACCCCTGTATGCTTCTGCGCCATCGCCGCCACTCCCCCCTGTAGCCAAACTCACGACCCGCGTGGAAACTACCAAACGCGCCCTAAGATTGAGTGAAAGGGGGTGGGGGGATTGTGGCGCGGTAATTCGCTTTACCTTTGTTAATCGGCAAATTTCAAATTTACAGAAAAAATTAACGATGGCGTCGGCATAAAGGCAGATCACAACCGTAGCGTGCGATTTCGATCATCCACGGTTTCGATCGTCACAGGAGAATCTGACCATGTTAAAACTTGCCTTGCCCGCTCTCAAGGTTACCCACCGGCTGGCCGCCGGTTTCGCTCTGATTGTCATTCTGCTGGCAGCCGCCGTCACGGTCACCCTGTGGGAAGTGAATGTCATCGGTGCGGCGACCAATCGTATCAAGGTGCTGCGCATGCCGACGGCGAATGCAAGCGCCAGCATGACGACCGATATCGAGGCCTCGCTCGCGGCCCTGCGCGGCTGGATGCTGACCGGCAAGGAATCGTTCAAGACAGAGCGGGCGGCGGTCTGGAGAGACATCGACAAGGTCCGCGCAAAAATGGACAAACTCTCCAAGAGATGGACTAACCCGAAGAACGTGGAATCCTGGTCGAAGTTCAAAGCGGTTCTCAAAGAATTCAGGGCCGCTCAGGCCAAGGTCGAGGCGATCGCCAATTCGGCGGACGAGCAACCGGCCAAAAAGATGCTGGTTGACGAGGCCGCCCCGCACGCCGGCGTCATGTTCAAGAAGATCACCGAGATGATCGATCTTGAACTGGCCAGAAATTATGAAGCCGGGGCCGGCGGCGACCGGGTGCAGTTTCTGGGCATCATGGCCGACGTACGCGGCACGCTGGGGCTGGGACTGGCGAATATCCGCGCCTATCTTCTCACCGGGGAAGATAAATTCGTGGCGAATTTCGAAAAATTGTGGGCCAAGAACGACCGCCGTTTCGCCGACTTGCAGAAAGCAACGAACATGATGTCGGCGGCCCAGGGAAAAGCGTTCAAGATCTTTGCCGCCAAGCGGGCGGAATTCGCGCCATTGCCCTCCAAGATGTTCGCGATCCGCGGTTCCGAGAAGTGGAACATGGCCAACTACACACTTATTACCGAAGCCGCGCCGCGGGCCGGAAAACTTCTCGCCACGCTCCTCGGCCCCAAGCAGAAAGACGGTTCACGCAGCGGCGGCATGAAAGACAACCAGGCCAAACTGCTTAACGACGATGCGGACAGAGTAGCGGAGGAAATTTCCCTGCTTACGACGGTGTTATGGGCGCTTCTGGGCATCGGCATAGCGGCCGGCGGCGCAATCGCATTTTTTACCTCGCGTTCCATCGCAACTCCGCTGGTCAGGATGACCGCTTCCATGCGGAAGCTCGCTGAAGGCGATCTGGAGGTGGAAATCCCGGCTCAGAACCGCAAGGACGAGATCGGCGAAATATCGGGTGCGGTTCAGGTGTTCAAGGAAAACGCACTTGAGATGAAGCGTCTCGAGGATGAGCAGGAAAAACAGAAACAGCGCGCGGAAGAGGAAAAGCGCGAAATGATGAACAAGCTCGCCGATGAATTTAACG
>BDTT01000070.1 GCA_002897995.1 bacterium BMS3Bbin10
CCCTTTTTCTTGCTCTCGCTCATGCCGGTTCCTTACGCTCTCGCAGTGCACACGGTCAACGCCGCCATGCTCTATTGCAGTGTTCCGAGCCGCGCCGTCCGCTCCCCCTTGCCCAGCCACCCCAAGGGTATACTCACGGGGTGGCTGGGCAAGGGGGAGCGGGCGGCCGGGAATACTTTACCAAACGCCCAAGTCAACGCGCGCCACCCTATTGCAGCGTCGAGCCCGAGGCGCCGTCGGAGCCGGCCAGTTCCATTTCCGCCAGCGTGACCAGCACTTCCGCGCGGGTCTTCAGATCGCCCGCCTCGAGCAGCGCCTGTTTTTCCTCAGGCCCGTAGGGCGAGATCATGGACAGCGTATTCACCAGAAGTTCGTTCGAGGAATTGCTGATGCCCTCCCAGTCGGCGGACAGATTGTTCACCCTGAGATATTCCTTCAGCACCGACAGCAGGCGTGTCCGGTCGACCGCTTCTTCTCCATGTCCCTGTATAAGGTCGTCGGCGAAATGCGACCAGTCCACCTTGAAGATGCGGTAGGGCGCGCTTGTTTCTTCTTCCTGCCCGAGGGTAAAACGCGACACGCCGTTCAGGGTGATCAGATACCGGCCGTCATCGCCCTCCTGCCAGGCGATAAGCCGCCCGGCGCCCCCGGTTCCGCGCAGCGCGACGTTTTTTCCATCCGGCGACTCCGCGTCCCCCTCGCCAGCAAGCGGCTGGACAAAGCCGATCAGGCGTTCCCCGGCAAGCGCATCATTCACCAGCGCCATGTAGCGGGGCTCGAAGACGTTGAGCGGAAACGACGAGCGGGGCAGCAAGATAACGCCGCGCAGGGGAAAGACCATGAGCCTCTCAGGCAAATCCCCGACTTTGCGATAGTGATCCGGCACGCGACTGACCTATTGCTTGTTCGTTGTCACGCCACTCACGAAAACAGGAGCAGCGAGAGTTTCTGCCGCCCGGCCACCGTGGCCGGCTCCTCATTGCCCCAGGCTTCGAAGAACTGAAGCAGCTGGGCCTTCGCCGCACCCTCGTTCCAGCCGCGGTCCATTGCGATAATCTCGAGCAACTGTTCCGCCGCGCCGGCGTGGTCCCCCGCCGCGTTGAGCGCGATCGCCAGGTCGCAGCGGAGCTGAAAATCACGCGGATTACTCTCCGCCCTTGCCCGCAATTCGGCGACGTCGCCGGCGTCTTCCGCCTTGCGGGCCAGCTCCAGCATGGCTTTCGCCGTGTCGATTGCGCCGGTGTTCTTTGCGCCATCGGCCACCAGCGCCAGCGTTTGCACGGCGCGCTCCAGATCGCCGGAGCGAATATAGCATTTCGCCAGCCCGGCGATCGCGCGGACGCTGGCCGGGTCGCCCTGGAGTATCGCCGCGAAGGCCGGGGCCGCAATTTTGATATCGCCGGCGTCAAGCGCCGCTTCCGCCGCCTCGATTTCCACCTCGGCCTTCGATGCGCCGGCGGGTTCCGCGTGCCGGGCGATGAACTCCTTCACCTGCGATTCGGGCAGCGCGCCGGAAAACCTGTCGACCGGCTGCCCGGCCTTGAAGGCATACACCGTCGGGATCGACTGGACGCCGAGCTGGCCGGGTATGGCGGGGTGTTCGTCGATATTGAGCTTCACCAGGCGGACGGCGCCCCCGGCCGCCTTGACCGCGCGCTCCAGCACCGGCGTGAGCTGTTTGCAGGGCCCGCACCAGGGCGCCCAGAAATCGACCAGCACAAGCGCTTCGCGCGAGGCATCGATCACATCGGCCATGAAGCCTTGCGTCGAGGTGTCCTTTATCAGGCCGCTCTCGCCGTCTTTTGGCGTTTGGTCCAGGAGTGGTGGTTCCATATGTCTCTAGCCTCGCCGCTGCCGCATATCATGCAGGTGGGGCCCATTGCCCCGATGCCAAGTAAAAATGAACTGCCCGCGTAGCGTTGGCAACCGCTTATGATGCCGCAAATTCCGCGGCGCTTCCATCCCCCTGTCCGCTGACCGCCAGGATCGCCGGGTCATGGCCGCAATCGCGAATGAAGGCGAGCAGGTCATCGCGCGCGATTGTCGTGGTCGCCGTGTTCACGAGCGGGTGGAAGTTCAGAACGCCGCTATTCATCATTTCCGCGTCCAGCACCACCGAGACGCGCTGGCGCGTATCATTGATCAGCGAAAACGGCGTCACCGATCCCGGCGGCACGCCGAGGACCTCCCGCAGCAATTCGGCCCGGCCGAAACTCAGCCGCCCGCTGCCCAGTTTCACATGCAGCCGCTTCAGATCGATCACCGCGTTTTCAAGCGCCACGACAAGCCAGAGCGTGCCCTTCTTGCATTTCAGAAACAGATTCTTGGTATGCGCGCCGGGGATTTCGCCGCGCAGCGCGCGCGACTCCTCGACTGTAAACAGCGGCGGGTGTTCGACCGTGGCCGCATCAATCCCCAGCGCCCTGAGCCGGGAAAGCAGTTGCGCGCGCGTTGCGGGTGGTTTTTCCATGGGCAATGAGTTTATGGTTTGGAGCGGGCTTGTACAGCGCGTTTACGGTTTGGCGCGCGCATCTGCGCTCTTGCCGTACACGCGCCGGCGGCATTAGGCTCAGGGTGTATTTTCGGGGATAAGGTATGTTTTCGAGGGTAAAATGACCAGGGCGGCGTTGAGCGTTTACATGTATGGCTTGTATCTGATCAGCTCCGTGGCGCTGCCGTTTCTGATCTTTCCCCATTTTACGCTCGGCATATTCGGCCTGAGCGCCGGCGATGAGCTATGGGTCCGCTTTACCGGCCTGCTTGCCGGCGTAATCGGCGGTTTTTACATCGCCGCCGTCCTGACCCGGAACGATCCCGTGCTGGGCTGGAGCGTTCCGGCGCGCTACGCGTCGGCCACCTTCATGGCGGCCATGGCGGCACTGGGCGCGGCCGGCGTGGGGCTGCTGGTATTCGCCACGCTCGATGTGCTGACGGCGTCCATCACCTGGGTGGCGCTCAGGGCCGATGCGGAAGAAAATGCGCCGGCCTAGGCGGCGCGTGGCGCGCGGGCCTGCGATGGTTGCAATGATGCGCGGTATGGGCGATAACTCTGGCCCGTTCTTGAAGTAAGAATCATGTGCTGGATGCGGGCGTAGCTCAGGGGTAGAGCGCAACCTTGCCAAGGTTGAAGTCGTGAGTTCGAATCTCATCGCCCGCTCCATTTTCTCTCATAAAAGACAATAGGTTAGTTAAGGTTTTCCTTAGCCCGCCATGCGTTGAAATCTCTGCTGTCACACTGGTGTCACAGTGAATGAGGTTTCATATGGCTACGATCAGGAAACGGGGAACCAAGTGGCAGGTCCAAATTCGCCGCACTGGGCAACGTTCTCTCTCCAATTCTTTTTGTCAAAGACGGGATGCTGAGTCCTGGGCGAGACAGATGGAAGTCAAGGCCGACAGGCGAGAGCTTCCAGACGATCCCAAATTGCTCGAAGGCTACACTCTTGGTCAGTTGGTTCAGAGATACAGAGATACGGTCAGCATCAGGAAACGTGGAGGCGATTATGAGCGTATTCTGCTCAAGGCTTTCCTGCGCCATCCGATATGCTCCAGGAGACTCTCTGAGCTCTCAACAGAGGACTTTGCAGCCTACAGGGACGATAGGCTCCAGGACATCAAGCCCGCACCCTTGAAGCGCCAGCTGACTCCTATCCACAATCTATTCGAGATAGCCAGAGATGAGTGGGGATTGCCAATAGTGGAGAACCCATTGGATAGGCTCAAGCTTCATGCTCCAGACAACAGAAGGGAACGACGCCTCAGGTCAGGTGAGTTCGAGAGGCTCATTGAGGCAGCACGATCCTGCCAGAACCCCTACATCATTCCGATTATTCACCTTGCCGTTGAGACGGGGATGAGGAGAGGAGAGATTATCTCCATGTGCTGGGATCACCTCGACCTAGGGTTGAGACTCAATCAGACCCAGAACGCGATGATTGTGGCGAGGGCCACTGCTGACAGGAAGTTTGCGGCGAGCTTGTCATAGCGGGTGGCGACGCGACGGAAGTCCTTGAGGCGGCAGAAAGCAGCCTCTATCCGCCAACGGTCGCGATAGCGTCTTTTGTCATATTGGATGGTT
>BDTT01000071.1 GCA_002897995.1 bacterium BMS3Bbin10
AACGCCCCGCTGGATGATGTGCCCGAGGGCGAGGATGAAAGCGCCAATATTCAGGTACGCGACTGGGGGGAGAAGCCGTCTCTGGGCTTCGCACCAAAGCAGCATTTCGAGCTTGGCGAAGCGCTGGGCCTGATGGATTTCGAAGCCGCGGCCAAAATGTCCGGCGCGCGCTTCGTGGTGCTGAAAGGCGCGCTGGCGCGGATGGAGCGGGCGCTTGCCTCCTTCATGCTCGATATTCATACGGGCGAAGAGAATGAGGGGCTTGGCGGCTATCAGGAAATGTTGCCGCCAACATTGGTGCGAAGCGAAGCAATGTTTGGCACGGGGCAGTTGCCCAAGTTTGAAGACGATCTATTTTTTGCATTGTCGTTCGTCTATTCGGAGGACCAAGAAGTAATTGCAGCCAAAATCTCAGAGCTACTAAAAGAACAAGCAGTGCTGCGTTCTAAAAATCAGGATGTAATAGCGCGAGATATTGCTCTGATAAAAACAAAAATATCTCCGGAATTGGAAAAGGAATTTTCGGAAAAAATCCAAGTGTTCCTCGATAGTATGGTAGAGGATTCTGAAAAGTATCAACGGCAAATAATTGAGTTGAAACAAGAACTCGGAGCCTACGTAACCGCATTCTCGGATAAACATTGGCTCATCCCCACAGCGGAGGTCCCGCTCACCAATCTGGTGCGCGAATCCGTCGTGGAGGAAGACGAGCTTCCCTTGCGCTTCACCGCATGGACGCCATGCTTCCGGGCGGAAGCCGGCTCGGCCGGGCGCGACACGCGCGGCATGATCCGCCAGCACCAATTCTCGAAGGTCGAACTCGTCTCCATCACCACCCCGGAACAATCCCTCGAGGAACTGGAGCGCATGACCGGCTGCGCCGAGGAAGTTCTCAAACGCCTGGAATTGCCCTACAGAACCGTTGTGCTCGCCACCGGCGATATGGGTTTTGGGGCGCGCAAAACCTACGACATCGAGGTGTGGCTGCCGGGGCAGGACATGTATCGCGAGATATCAAGTTGCTCGGTGTGCGGCGATTTTCAGGCGCGGCGGATGAATGCGCGCTACCGGGTTTCGGGGAGCAAGGAGTTGCGTTTCGTCCACACGCTGAACGGCTCCGGCCTCGCGGTGGGGCGCACCATGATCGCGGTCATCGAAAATTACCAGAACAAGGACGGCAGCATCGCCATACCTGAAACCCTGCGCCCCTATATGGGCGGTCTTGAAGAAATAACCGCCGCCTAGGGCCTTTCCGATTTTGATGGAATCAAAACCGGACCCTAGTTCTTTGATTTAACGTGCTTCTCACCGGAAAACCGGTTCCCGCTTTTCCGGAAGCACTCTAGGAGCGGATCGTAGATATGCGTATCCTCATCACCAATGACGACGGCATCAATGCGCCGGGCCTTGATGTGCTGCAGAAAATCGCGGGCGAATTGTCCGATGACGTGTGGACCGTGGCGCCGGAAACCGATCAGAGCGGCGCGTCGCATTCGCTGTCCCTGCATGAGCCGATGCGCATGCGTGAGATCGGTGAGCGGATTTATGCGGTGAGGGGCACGCCCACAGACTGCATCATCATGGGCGTGCGTTTTCTGTTGCAGGACAAAGTGCCCGATCTGGTGCTGTCGGGCGTCAATGCCGGGCAGAACATGGCCGACGACGTGACCTATTCGGGCACCATCGCGGGCGCGTTCGAGGGCAATCTCCTAGGGGTTCCCTCGATTGCGCTCAGCCTTGCCTACAGTTACGACAAGAACAAGACGCGCGCCCTTAAATGGCAGACGCCGCTCACCCTCGGCAGCGGTCTCATCGCCAGGCTGCTCGATATCGGCTGGTCCGAAGACGTGGTCCTGAATATCAATTTTCCCGATCGCGACCCCGAA
Source organism: bacterium BMS3Bbin10 (assembly GCA_002897995.1). Lineage (GTDB taxonomy): Bacteria > Pseudomonadota > Alphaproteobacteria > Rhizobiales > Methyloligellaceae > UBA2767. The sequence goes on from BDTT01000071.1 coordinate 1,887, forward strand.
GCCATCGAGGGAACCGTCATTACGCAGCAGGGCCGCCGCAACCAGGATTCGCTGACCATCAAGGACCGCATGGACCCGCGCGGCAATCCCTATTACTGGCTCGGATTCAAGCGCGGCAACTCAACCCCCGATGAAGGCACCGACCTGTGGGCGATTTATTCGGGGCAGATTTCGGTCACGCCGCTCAATCTCAACCTGACCCATAACGGGGCCGCCAGGGATCTCGCGGCGGCGTTCGAAAAATGAACGGACGCGGCCCTTTTGTGAAATATTTGGCGGTAATTCCACCAGAATCACCGGATAATGGCGTTTGCAACCTCGACCGGGAGGTAAAGCGTCAACCCGCAAGGTCCAGATGAGCAGTTCGCTGGAACAAATCAACCTCATTATGCAGCTGCGCAAGCACGGCATTCATGACACGCGCGTGCTGCGGGCCATGGAGCTTGTGCCGCGCGAGGAATTTGTAGCGCAAGCCTTTCGCGATCAGGCCTATGCCGACGCCGCCCTGCCCATTGCCTGCGGCCAGACGATTTCGCAACCCTATATTGTGGCGTATATGACGGAAAAGCTCGGCGTCGGGCGCGATGATATCGTGCTCGAGATCGGCACCGGCACGGGCTACCAGTCCGCGATCCTGTCGCAGCTGTGCAGGCATGTGTACACCATCGAGCGCTACAAGGAGCTTCAGAAGAGCGCGTCGGCAAATCTGGCGCGGATCGGCGTGACCAATGTCACGACGATCATCGGCGATGGCTGGATTGGCTGGCCGCCGAAAGCGCCCTATGACGCGATCATAGTCACTGCCGCGGCTCCCGAGCCGCCCGGCGCGCTGCTGGAGCAGTTGAAGACCGGCGGGCGCATGATCCTGCCGCTGGGCGAAACCCGCGAAACGCAATTCATCACCCAGATCGACAAGACCGAAGACGGCCTGGAGCAAAAGGAACTGCTGCCGGTGCGCTTCGTGCCGCTCGTCAAGGGCCGGGTGAAGCGCCGCTAGAGCCAGTTCCCGGTCAAATTGATCCCGGGCGGTTCCATTGCCGCCGCAATTTTCCTGCATAGTGGTTTTTGTCGCGAGCGGGTTAAGGGCTTGTTTACGCCTTGAGTACAATCATTCCCTGAAGTGAGAGGGCAGAACAGATGCGCGTGACGCAACACCACATCGCCTCGCAGCCCAGATTCCGGCCCCTTTTTGTGGGCGGTGCGCTGCTGATGGCGCTCGTGATTTCGGGCTGCAGCGCCGTGAATATGACCGGGTTCAGTTTCCCTGTGTTCGGATTGAACAAGGAAACTGCGCAAGAGAGCGATCCCAATACGACGGCGTCGATTCCCCCGGAAGCCGGTGAGGGCGCCGGCAATTCACAAAAGCTGACCTTGCAGTAGAGACGATCGGGCCGGTTTGGGGCCGCAGCGTGAGCGCTGTCCCGGCCGGTGCGGGAAAGTCACACCGATTTTCCACGTTCAAACACCATTCCTTAACAAGTTGTTTACTGGTCAAGCGCTTTACTCTCCATGAGCTAAAGAGGGGTGTGACAATGAGCGGTATGAAGCAATTCATAGCGAACTATTCAGCTATGCGCGGGGTTGCCGGCAAAATTCTCGCCTTGGGTCTGGTGGCGGTGCTGGGTGCATGCAGCGGCAATGTTTCGCGGTTCGATTACCCGGTGTTATCGAACAACAGCGCTGATGACAGCCTGACGACGGCATCGCTGTCGCCGATCCCCTCTGAGGCCGTTTATCAATATGGCGCCGGTGCAAACTCTACAGCCGTTGTCAGGCAGGATCTCCCGCCGCCGGGCAGCCAGGTCGCGGCCGTCGAGCCGCGCCAGGTTCAACCCGCGCCGTTGCCGCCGCAGCAGCAATATCAGGCACCGCCACAGCAGCAATACCAGGCGCCGTCGCCGCAGCCGCAATACCGGGCGCCGCCGCCGCAGTATCAGGCCCCGCAGCCCGTCGCGCCTCCGCCCCCCGCCAATATGGTTGTCAGGGTCAAACAGGGCGATACGCTGTACAAACTCGCCGAGCGTCATGGCGTCTCGATCGATGAGATCAAAACCGCCAACAGCCTGAAGAATACGCGCCTCAGCATCGGCCAGGAACTGACCATCCCGGTCAGGGGCGGGCCCGCGCCCGCGACCACCAACGTGACTTACACCGTGAAGCGCGGCGATTCGATCGACCGTATCGCACGGGCGCACAACATTTCGAAACAAGAGCTGCTGAGCGCGAATAATATCTCAAGGCCGGACGTTCTGCGACTGGGCCAGAAGCTCGAGATACCCGGTCAGCGCGCTCGTGTGGCCCGGGCTCAAGCACCGATACGCCTGGCGTCGCGCGGCGCCGATATGCCCTTGCCATCGACAAACCCGGCCCGGGCAAGGCCGTCCGCGCCACTTCCAGAAAAGTCGGCGGCCTCAACGCAGCGGAAAACTGCTTCTCGCTCCAAATCCCTGCCGTCCCCCGAACCGATGAACGGTAACCAGTTCAGATGGCCGGTGAAGGGACGTATTGTCTCCGGTTTCGGCGCCAAGCCCGGCGGCAAGCAGAATGACGGCATCAATGTCGCCGTGCCCAGGGGAACATCCATCAAGGCCGCGGAGAACGGTGTTGTCGCCTATGCGGGCAACGAACTTGAACCCTATGGAAACCTGATCCTGATCCGCCACGCAAACAACTGGGTGACGGCTTACGCCCACAATGAAAAACTGATTGTGAAGCGCGGCGACACCGTGCGGCGCGGCCAGATTATCGCCAAGGCGGGGCAGACGGGAAATGTCAGTCAGCCGCAACTTCATTTCGAGTTGCGCAAGGGCTCCAAACCCGTCAATCCACTGTCATATATGGCGAACAGCTAGGATGGGCGTCAGAGGCTGAGATGTTTACCAAGCCGCCCGGCCAGATCCTGAATGAATTGCCAGGCGACGCGGCCTGACCTGCCGCCGCGTGCGGCCGCCCATTCGAGGGCGCGGCGCTCCAGTTCGTCATTTGCCGCGTCAAGCCTGAAATGGTCCGCATAGGCATGGACCATATCGAGGTATTCCGCCTGGCTGCATTTGTGAAATCCGATCCACAATCCAAACCGGTCGGACAATGAAACTTTCTCTTCCGCGGCCTCGGACGGGTTTATGGCCGTCGAGCGCTCATTTTCAAGCATGTCGCGGGGCATGAGATGGCGGCGGTTCGAGGTTGCGTAGAAGATGACATTCGGCGGCCGGCCCTCGATACCGCCTTCAAGGACCGCCTTTAGCGATTTGTAAGTGGTGTCATCCGCGTCGAAGGACAAATCGTCACAGAACACGATGAACCGGTGACGAGAGCCGCGCATATGATGCAGGCATTGCGGCAGGGAGGCGATATCCTCGCGGTGGATTTCTACTAACTTCAAAACCCCGCTGTCATTATCCGAACCGGCTTCTTCGGACTGACGCCGCTCGATCTCCGCATGGGCCGCTTTGACCAGCGAACTTTTGCCCATGCCGCGCGCGCCCCATAGCAGGGCATTGTTGGCGGGCAGGCCTCGGGCGAAGCGTTCGGTGTTGTCGATCAATGTGCCGATCATCGCATTGATGCCCTTGAGCAGGGACAGAGGGATGCGGTTGACTGTCTCGACGGGAATAAATCCTTCAGGGTCCGCCTGCCAGACGAAGGCGGAACAGGCGTCGAAGTCGATGCGTGGAGCGGCCGGCGGCGCCAGACGCTCAAGTGCCGCCGCGATGCGATGCATTATTCCTGAAACCGGTTCCTCAAAGTTCATCTTCGCTCGATCCATCGCTTTCAAATGTCCTGGATACCGGGATATTTTGGCATGGTAACGTGCCGGTGGCGAAAAAATCAGCACTCCAGACGCGTAAAATTCTCCATAGCCTGTTAGTTGGGAGTGGCGCAAGTTGTTGCATTGCCAAACGACCTGATTATAGTCGCCGCCACTTGGCCCGATAATGGCCTTTAATGCTGCCCGGATAGAGATTTACCTTGGGCCGCGTTCCGAACGACCAAGACCGAGGGAGTATGCAATGCTGATCACACCAGCCTATGCGCAAGCCGCAGGGGGCAGCGGCGATTTTATTTTTCAGATTCTTCCGTTCCTGCTGATTTTCGTCATTATGTACTTTCTGATCATCCGCCCCCAGCAGAAGCGTGCGAAGGATCACCGTGAGATGGTATCGGCATTGCGCCGGGGCGATACGGTCGTGACCGGGGGCGGCCTGATCGGCAAAGTTACCAAGGTCGAAGATGGCGAGCTCCAGGTGGAGCTCGCGCAAGGAATGAAGGTTAAGGTCGTTCGCTCGACCATTACCGAAGTACGTAGCAAAAGTGAGCCCGTTGGCGGTAAGAAATAGCTGACCCGTTGGTCCGGCCCGCTCCGCCGGCGTTTCTGATAAGGCCCTAATGTCATGCTGCATTTCGCCAGATGGAAAATCATCCTGGTTCTGATCGTTTCCATTGGCGGGATTTTGGCCGCCCTTCCCAATCTGCTGTCGCCGAAGGCGCTTGACGCGCTGCCGGGCTGGATTCCGCATAAACAGGTCAATCTCGGGCTTGATCTGCAGGGCGGGGCCCATCTGCTCTATCAGATGGATGAGCGCGAACTGGTGCGGGACTGGCTCAAGAACATCCGTGGCGATGTCCGCGATGCTCTCAGGAAAGCAAAAATCGGATACCGGCTTCTGAAAATTTCCGTGCCGAGCAGGACCGTGAGCGTGCGGATTCGCAAGCCGGAGGATTTTGACCGGGCATTGACCCGTCTGCGGGATATCTCGGTCCCGCTGTCCTCCGCTCTGGCGTTCACCGGCCAGCAGGGCAATACGATTGATGTGACGCGGGGCGAGGGCGGGCAGATCTTGCTGAAGATTACCGACCAGGGCCTGTTCCAGCGCATCGGTTCGGCCATCGAGGCCTCCATCGAAACCGTGCGGCGGCGTATTGACGCATTCGGCACCACGGAGCCGACGATCCAGCGGCAGGGGCGGGGCCGGATTCTTGTTCAGGTCCCCGGCATCAAGGATGTTTCGCGTCTCAAGGCGCTGGTCGGCGAGACCGGCAAACTCGAATTCCGTCTGGTTGACACCACCTCGAGCGTCCAGCAGGCGCAACAGAGCGGGCGGCCGCCGCCGGGCACCGAGCTTGTGGCGTCGGAGGACGGATTTTCTTCGGCCTATCTTCTCAAGTCGCGAGCCATTGTTACGGGCGAGAGCCTGGTCGATGCCCAGCCGGGATTTGACCAGCGCACCAATGAGCCGGTCGTGACTTTCCGGTTCGATACCGCCGGTGCGCGGCGCTTCGGCCGCGTGACACAGTCCAATGTCGGGCGGCCCTTTGCGATCGTGCTGGACAACAAGGTGATCTCGGCGCCCGTCATCCGCGAACCGATCCTGGGCGGGACGGGTCAGATCAGTGGAAGCTTCACGGTCCAGCAGGCCAATGACATGTCGGTGCTGCTGCGCTCGGGCGCGCTGCCGGCAAAACTCACCATTCTTGAAGAGCGCACCGTCGGCGCCTCTCTGGGGGCCGACTCGATTGCCGCGGGCGAGATCGCGGCGCTTATCGGCCTGCTCGCGGTGATCGTCTTTATCCTGATCTCCTATGGCCTGTTCGGCGTATTCGCAAATCTGGCGCTGGCTGTAAACATCGCGCTCATTATCGGCGTCCTGTCATTGCTGCAGGCGACGCTCACGCTGCCCGGTATTGCCGGTATCGTCCTGACCATCGGCATGGCGGTTGACGCGAACGTGCTGATCTTCGAGCGCATCCGCGAGGAAAGCCGCGCCGGCAAATCGGTCGTTGCGGCGATCGATTCGGGGTATTCACGCGCTCTGGGGACAATTCTGGATGCAAATATCACGACGTTTATCGCCGCGCTTGTATTGTTCTGGCTTGGGTCCGGGCCGATCCGCGGATTTGCGGTGACGCTTTCCATCGGCGTCATCACTTCCGTTTTCACGGCGTTTACCTTGACCCGGCTCATGGTCGCGCAATGGGTACGCCTGCGCCGGCCGCAAGAAGTGCCGATTTAGGGGGGCGGTGTAATGAAAGGTTTGAGATTCATCCCCTCCGGTACGCATGTCCCGTTCCTGCGGGTGCGTATGATCGCATTCATCCTGTCCGGGCTTCTGACGATAGCTTCCATTGGCCTGTTTTTCACCGTCGGGCTGAACTACGGCATCGATTTCCGCGGCGGCACACTGATCGAAATCCGCAACAAGAGCGGTCCGGTCGATCTGGCGGAAATACGCGCCAAGGTCTCCAATATCGGTCTGGGTGATGTGCAGATTCAGGAATTCGGCGCACCCACGGACGTGCTTATCCGTATAGAGCAGCAACCTGGCGGTGAGAAGGAACAGCAAAAATCCATTGCCAAGATCAAGGAGACCCTGGGCGATAGCGTCGACTACCGGCGTGTGGAGGTCGTGGGGCCGACCGTATCGGGAGAACTCATACAATCGGGCGCGATCGCCGTTCTGGTCGCCATATTCTCGGTGCTCCTCTACATCTGGTTCCGCTTTGAGTGGCAATTTTCCGTCGGCGCGATTACCGCGCTGGTTCACGATGTGATTCTGACGATAGGACTGTTCTGTCTGCTCCAGCTTGAATTCGGGCTGTCGATTATTGCGGCCATTCTCACGATTGTCGGTTACTCGCTGAACGATACCGTTGTCGTTTACGACCGGGTGCGGGAGAATTTGCGCAAATACAAGAAAATGCCGCTGGTCGAGTTGCTGGACTTGTCCCTCAATGAAACCTTGTCCCGCACGATCCTCACATCTGTGACGACGCTGATCGCGCTTCTCTCGCTCTATATTTTCGGCGGGCAGGTCATCCGCGGCTTCACTTTCGCCATGATCTGGGGCGTCGTCGTCGGCACCTATTCCTCGGTCTTTGTGGCCGCGCCGCTGCTGCTGAAACTGGATATCAAGCGGGAGTGGTCGGGGGTGAGCGGCGCCAAGGCCAAGGAACCGGCGTCCCAGAGTGACTGAACCTCCTCCCATGCGGGTCTCAGCATGAGTACCCACAGCCCGTATCTGCCCCGCCGTGCACCGATCGACGCCTATGGCGGCGGCGGGTTCAGGTTTGCCGGGATGGGCCACCGGGGCTCGCTTCTCATTCTCCCGAGCGGCATGTATGCCTGGCCCGTGGAAACCGTTGCGGACATTCTGCCCGATGCGTTTGCACGCGCATTCGGTGAGGCCGCGGACACTGATTTTTTGTTGCTCGGGACCGGTGCGCGGCGGTTGAGCCCGCCACTTGAGGTGTCGCAGGCCTTTCTTGAGGCCGGTATCGGTCTGGAAATCATGGATACGGGAGCCGCCTGCCGGACCTATAATGTACTTTTGGATGAAGCGCGCGCGGTGGCGGCGGCATTGCTCGCCGTCGAATAATGCGGTCGCCGGCGGGCGAGGGGGGCGAAAAAAGTGACCAACCCCCGAGACCCCCACGGCATCTGGACGGATTTGCGGGCCCATGATCCTGACCGTTACCTGACGGCGCGGTTTGCGCCAAAGCATGCGCGTGCGGGCCTTATGGCACTCTACGCCTTCAACACCGAACTTGCGCGCATTCCGGACCTTGTGAGTGAACCGGCTCTTGGCGAATTCCGGTTGCAATGGTGGCGCGATGCGCTTGCCGGCATGTCGGATGGCGCGTCTTCGGGTGCGCCGGCCGCCGAAGCATTGGCGGCGGCGATACGCACCTACGATCTGCCCCGGGCGGCCCTGCTCGGCATGATCGATGCGCGCAGCGCCGATCTGGACGGCGGCGGCTTTCCCGATCTGCCGGCGCTGAGGGCCTATCTGTACAAGAGCCAGGGCGCGGTATTTGCCCTGGGCGCGCAAATTCTGGGCGGGCGTGCGCATGAGCTTGACCGCGCGTCCAATACCGCCGGTCTGGCCTATGGACTTGCGATACTGCTGCGCAACCTGCCGCGGGATGCGGCCGCGGGACGGGTTATGGTTCCGTTGACGCTGCTGAAGGAATGCGATCTTGAACCCGGGGAGCTTCTGGCGGGCGAGGGGGGGGAACGGGTGTTGCATCTTGTTGCCGAGTTGGGGCGTGAATTGCGCCGGGCGCTGGCGGAGGCGCGGAATCAATTGGCTCACTGCGAAACACCGGTGCGGGCGGCGTTCGCGCCGTTAAATCTTGTGGAGCCCTATCTGGATGCTCTGGGCGCTCCAGGTCATAATCCGTTGCGGCATATCGCGGACATCAACCCACTGGTGCGGTTTGTGTGCCTTTGGCGGTCGGCACGCGGCGGCGGGGTTTAGAGCATGGCCTTTTCGGGCAACAGGCTGGTTCGGATGGCCCAGTCCATCATGCCGGATATGGGGACGGCTGTGCGCCGGTTTCCCATGGCGGTCTCGATAGCGTTGTTGTTCACGGCGCTGCATCTGTTTGACGCGGACAAGGTTCTGGAGTTGGACCGGCAGGCATGGATGCGGCTGTCCGCGGGTCTTTGCACCGCTTTTTTCTGGTCGGTGTCGGCAAGCCTGTATTCCGAAGCCCGGCAATCCTCGCCGCTCGCGCGTTTTGCCCTTGAAGCGGCTGGACTTGCCGTCATCGCGGCGCTTTACATCTTTCATCAGTTTGCCTCGTTCAGTCCCGCCCTTTTCCTGGTGGCCGCCGGCATTCTGACAGGATTAAGTCCCTACCTTGCTCTCGGCGCGGCAAATGCCGCCTTTTGGCAGTTCAACCATCGCCTCTGGCTTGGCGGCGCGCTCGCGCTCGCCGGCGCCATCCTGCTGTCCGGCGGCATATCGCTTATCATCGAAACGCTCGAGCTCCTGTTCGAAATCACCTTTCCCGGCGCTACGCATGAAAAGGTCTGGATCGTCGGCCTTGGACTGGTCGGGCCGCTGAACTGGCTGTCCCTGGCGCCGGCTGAATTCACGGAAGAGGTGCCGGAGGGCGCGCAGGATGAATTTACCTCGCGCGCGGTCGCCATCATCGTGAAATATATTCTGGCGCCCTTGCTGCTGGTCTATACCGCTATTCTCTATGTCTATGCGGTCAAGATCGGGCTCGATGGCGTGTTGCCGAAGGGGCGGCTGGGTCCGATGATCCTTGCCTATGGCGCCATGGGTATGTTGGCCGTGCTGTTGGCATGGCCGACCCGCGCGGCAGGCGGGCCGCTGGTCGCATTTTTCTGGCGGTACTGGTTCTGGCTGACGGCCGGTCCGGTGGGGTTGCTGTTTCTCGCCGCCTACGCCCGTATCGCCCAATATGGCGTGACGGATGAACGCTATCTGGTTGCGCTGGCCGGGGTCTGGCTCGGTGGGCTTGCGATCTGGTTTGCGTTCCGGCGCGGCGCGCGGGATTTGCGCGCCCTGCCGCTCTCGCTCTGCCTTGCGCTCGTGATCGCATCCGCTGGCCCCTGGGGGGCCATCGGTCTGTCTGTCGCCAGCCAGAAGGCGGAGCTTGCCACGCTGCTTGAAAGCAGCGGGCGCCTCAAGGATGACCGCATTGTTCGCGAAGAGAAGAGCGGGAAACTCGCGCGCGGCGATGCCAGGCGCGCCGGGTCCATTCTGCGCTATTTGCAAAGGCGTGAGCGGCTCGATGTGCTGTCTGAATGGTTTGTGCAGCTTAAGGATAATCCGTTTCAGGGCGATGCCGGGCCTGATGAAACCTTGCGCGCGGTTACGCAGATAATCGGCGCGCCCTTGCGGGCGGTCCCGCTGGCGAAAGCCGAACATTTCAATTTCACGGCCGGGCGTCCCGCCGAGACCGGATTAACCGGCTATACGAGACTGATCGGCCCGGTCGTGATCGGCGGAAACAGGTATGAAATTTCCCTGCCCCTCCGAGAAGGACGTCCAGTCGGGGGTCAATTACAATTGCGGCTTGAGAATGCCGTTCTAACGCTTACGAGTTCAGGGCGCGAAAGGGCTCGTTTTGATCTGAGCGCGACCGCGCGAACCGCGTCGGAACTTCGCCGCAAGGACCAGGCGCCAGCGCGGTCCGAAGACCGGATGCAGGGGCCATTGCAGGTCAAATCCAGCGGCGGTGATCTGGATGCAGTATTGCTTATCGATTCCCTGAGGGGCCGTATCGGCACCGGCTATGCGGAGGTGCGCTTGTTGCGCGGCTGGGTGCTTCTGGGGCGGGAGTAGTCGGCGATTATTCCGCGGCCTCACGCGCCGGTGCGGCCAGCCAGGCATCGAAATCGGCCAGCGCGCGCGCCGACATTGCGCGTTTGCGGGCGCGGCCCTTTTCCTTGCCCCTGAGCCGCTTGCCGTCCTCGGGCCTGGGAACCTCGATCGGTGGAAACAGACCGAAATTGACATTCATGGGCTGAAAGCTGCGCGGGCCGGAGGCCCCTTCGCTTGCCAGATGTCCGCCTGTAATGTGGGATATGAGTGCTCCCATGGCCGTTGTCGGCGGCGGGGGAAGGGCCGTTCGGCCCTGTCTTTCGGCTGCCGCGAACCGCCCGGCAAGCAGGCCGATGGCCGCTGATTCCACATAGCCTTCCACGCCGGTGATCTGACCGGCGAACCGCAGCCTCGGTTCTGCCCGGAGCGCCAGGCTTCCATCCAGCACCTTGGGGGCGTTGAGAAACATGTTGCGGTGAAGCCCGCCAAGACGCGCGAATGCGGCATTCTCCAGTCCCGGGATCATGCGGAAAATTTCGCCCTGCGCGCCATATTTGAGCTTGGTCTGGAAGCCGACCATGTTCCACAGGGTGCCGAGCGCGTTGTCCTGGCGCAACTGCACAATGGCATGGGGCTTGGTTTCGCGGTCACGGGGATTGGTCAGCCCGACCGGCTTCATCGGGCCGTGGCGCGGGGTTTCGCGCCCGCGCTCCGCCATGACCTCGATGGGCAGGCAGCCCTCGAAATAGGGCGTGTTCTTTTCCCACTCATGAAACTCGGTTTTCTCGCCCGACAGCAGGGCATCGATGAAGGCGTTATACTGCTCCTCGTCGAGCGGACAGTTGATATAATCGGCGCCTGTTCCGCCCGGTCCCGTTTTGTCGTAGCGCGACTGGAACCAGCATATTTCCATATTGATGGAGTCTTTGTGGATGATGGGGGCGATGGCATCGAAAAAAGCGAGATCGTCTTCGCCGGTAAGAGTGCGCACCGCCTCGGCCAATGCAGGCGAGGTAAGCGGGCCGGTGGCGATAATAACGCTCGACCAGTCCGCCGGCGGAGGCCCGGCGACCTCGCCGCGAAGAATCTCGACCAGCGGATGGGAATGGAGTTTTTCTGTCACAAGAGCGGAGAATCCGTCCCGGTCGACCGCCAGCGCGCCGCCCGCGGGCAGCTTGTGCGCATCTCCCGCGGCCATAATCAGCGAATTTGCGCGCCGCATCTCCTCATGAAGCAGCCCTACCGCGTTCGATTCGGCGTCATCGGAGCGGAATGAATTGGAGCAAACCAGCTCGGCAAGGCCTTCGGTCTTATGCGCTTCGGTCATGCGGACGGGGCGCATTTCATGCAGAATTACGCTCACGCCGGCCTCCGCGGCCTGCCAGGCCGCCTCGGACCCGGCCAAACCGCCGCCAATGATATGAACGGGTTGCGCGTTCGAATGTGTGGCCATGATGTGACAGCCTACGGAAAAAACGCCTGATTCTCAATCGCACAGCTATCCCCACGCAACCGTGATTTGCTATAGCTGCGTCGATCCGGAATAAAAAATCCGATACATTTTTTATTACTTGTCGAGCAAATTTGTTCAGAGGTTTTGATGCGCCGACTTTTACTCATTCCGTTTGTGTTGGGAGCAACTTTGTTTCTCGCCGGCTGTGTCTATGAGCGAAAGGGCCCGCCGGCGCTGCATTTGGCCGATTGGGGAGTGCAGGAGCCAAGCAAGCAGGCGGTGTCCGTTTGCAGCGCTTATGGCTGCCAGAAGACCACGCGCGTGGTTCTCACGAGCAAGGATGTGGCCGCCATCGCGGAGGTGATGCGCAAGACCAAGAAGGCGGATACGCCATTTGAAGAGCGGCGCGCCGTCGCCTATGCTATTTCATGGCTGGAAATCGAGGTCGGCAAGCGAATAGGCACCTCGAACGATCGCGCGGGCATGGACTATAACGGCTCCGGCGACCCGGCCCAGATGGACTGCGTCGATGAGGCGACCAACACGACCAGCTACCTCATGTTTATGTATGAGCGCGGGCTCATCAAGAAGCACACGGTCTCTATTCCCATTTCCAAGGGACGCATCTGGCGGGGTGTGAAAAACTGGCCGCACTGGACCGCGATCCTGAAAGAAAACGACACTGGCATAAGGTATGCCGTTGACTCCTGGCCTTATAAGAACGGCGTGAATCCCGCGGTCGTCAAACTCGATGAGTGGTACATCAGGGATCTGGAGAATTTGTCCAAGCCCACCATCTGATCGGCCGTTCAAATCCTGAACCGGCAATAATACCCGGCGCTCCAAACCGGAGGCCGGGCAAATTGCGTGGCGGCGCGCCGTTAGTGCTGCGCGGCGAGGCCTCGTCCGCCGAGGGTCGAATTCGATCCCCGTGAGTTGCGCTGGTTTTGTGCCTCGATGGCCGCTTGCTCGCGCTTGAGCGCGCGCTGTTCGGCAACAAGCGAATCGATCTGGTCGCGGCGCACGCCGATATCCTGCAGGAGGTGGTCATCCATGCCATGCAGCAGGGTGCGGGTTGTCCGGTAGTCGCGCTCGCGGCGCAGGAAGTTCACGATTGAGCTGAAGATTACCATCTCAAATCTCCTTCGGTTGAATCGGGGCGGGGCGCCATTGCCGCGACTCGATCTGTTGCTTCAATACATAGGCTCACTGCATGGGGCGGACCAGATGCTGCACTGCACAACAGACCCGCGTGGCGCGCATGGCTCGTAAATATTTTGGTCATATTTTGGTGGGTCGGATCAGCCGGGTCAGATGAGCGCGCGGCAATAAAACACTCTATGGGCGGATTTTGATCTGATCTTCATCGCAGGTGTCGCACATGCAGTCATAGAGACAGAGCGAGTATTTATCGTCGCATTTATCCTGGATTTCGCTGGGATCGGCGGCAGGGTTTTTCTTGGAAAGCTGCGTGAAACAGCCCTTCCGCGCATAGACCCGGCACTTGTTCATGCAGGCCTCGTTCGGCCTGTCCCACAGTCCGGCGGGACGCACGCGGGCGGGGATCGGCGAATGGGGCGCCTTGAGCTGCGGCGCATTCATCATCTGCGCACCGGCGCCGCCGCCCATTCCCGCCAGCAAAACAACGGCGATCATGCTCAGGGATCGCCTTACGCCCCGCACCCGCATTCCGGTCCCCCATTGCGTCATTTCCGGGTTCATTTATCGCCGGTCTGGAAAGCCGAGTCCACCGCCCGGGCTTCACGTTCCCATGACGCTTTCGCTCATAACCGGCGTGCCTGTATCTCAAAGTTTGTAATCGATACAGTGCGGAGCCGGGCCATCTTCATCTGTATTCAAATCACGCCCGCGTTGGTCTAGGTTTAGAGCGGGGCAGAAGGATAGTTCCGGTCCGATGCCTGAAGGGAGCGTGTGAACCATGGTTGTGAGAAACAGACCGGGCGAGACGCCGGCAATGGCCGGACCGGACCGGGCGATGGATCTGGAGCCCCGTGTTTCGGTCTCGCTGCTCATCTGGGCGGTATTGGCGATTTTGTCCGGTCTTGCGATCTTTGCCGGCGCAGGCATGTTTCAGGCGCGCAGCGCGCTCGATAAAACCAGCGCGGCCCTGGCGCGGGCAGAGGGTAAGGCGAAAGAGACGGATTTGCTTCTGAAACACGCACTGGACCAAAAGGAGCAGGCGCTGGCCGACAAGCGGCAGGTCATCAAGGAGCTTTCCGCGCAAGGCAACCGGCTGGCTGAATTCTCCCAAGGCGAGGAGAAGGCGAAATCGGCGCTCGCCGTCGCCTTCACCGGCACCGAAGCGGCGCAAAAGCGCATTGCGGCGCTGACGCGCGAAGTCGCGGATTTGAAGAAAAACCTCGCCGCGGCGCGGGGCGGCCGAAGCAAGCTCACTGCGGAAATCTCCGCGCTGAAAACGGACCTCGCCGCCGCGCGCGCGGAACTCGAGATGACCCGGGCGGAATTGCAACGCTCCAGAGCCGCGGCCGAACCCTATCGCGCGCCGTAGGACCGGCTGCGAAAAACCGGTAGCGCAAATAAAAACCCGCGCTCAAGTAGCGCGAAGCGCGGTAGCGCAGACAAAGAATCTTCGCAGGAACCGCATCCCTTCCACGAGAACAGACGCTCTGCAGCTCGCCCCTTTTGCGGGAAAGGATGGCGCGGAGTTTAGGGGAGCGGGAAGGGCGGGGATTAGTTTTTTTACCTCCCCTTGCGGGGAGGGGTCAGCCCCCATCTCGTCATTACCGGGCTTGACCCGGTAATCCATGCTGACTTACCACGCGCGCCAATGATTGCTGTCAGGCCGCATGGACCCCCGGGTCAAGCCCGGGGGTGACGAAGGGAGGGTGAGGCGACGAAGAAAGGCCGCCCCTAAACCCCTATTTGTGAAATTTTTCCGCGTGCAATTTCTTGTCGCTGCACCAGGCCTGCACTTTTTTGTTTTTGCAGAATCCCAGGATCAGCATGGTCGGGCTGAATTTGCATATTTTGGCGTAGTTCTGGAGTTCTTTCTTGCACT
>BDTT01000072.1 GCA_002897995.1 bacterium BMS3Bbin10
TTTTCAGGCCGTGCAATATTGCACTATCAACCGAGGCGCTAGCCGAGGCAAGGCCGAACGGCCGCCGCGCCCTATGGTGCGCGCCCGCGCAGGCCCGCGAAGCGGAATGGCCGTGAGCGAATACAAATCCGAGGCGCTAGCCGAGGCAAGGCCGAACGGCCGCCGCGCCCTATGGCGCGCGCCCGCGCAGGCCCGCGAAGCGGAATGGCCGTGAGCGAATACAAATCCGAGGCGCAGCCGAGGCAAGGCCGAACGGCCGCCGCGCCCTATGGCGCGCGCCCGCGCAGGCCCGCGAAGCGGATTAGCCGTGAGCGAAATTATGCCTCCAGCTCGATATCCCAATAGAGATAATCGAACCAGCTCTCATGCAGATAGTTGGGCGGGAAGGCGCGCCCGTTCTTGTGCAGCTCATGCACGGTCGGACGGTAGGGCTTTTGCGCCGGCCACATGCGGACGTCTTTCGGCATTTTACCGCCCTTTTTCAGATTGCACGGCGCGCAGGCCGCCACCACATTGTCCCAGCGCGTCAGCCCGCCATGGGCGCGCGGGATGAGATGATCGAAGGTGAGTTCATCGCCCTCCCCGCAATACTGGCAGGCGAAACGGTCGCGCAGAAACAGATTGAACCGGGTGAAGGCGGGATAGAGCGCCGGCTTTACATAATATTTGAGCGACACCACGCTCGGCAGCTTCATTTCGAAGGAGGGAGAGCGCACGGCGCGTTCATATTCGGAAACGATATTGACGCGCTCCAGAAACACCGCCTTGACCGCATCCTGCCAGCCCCAGAGCGAAAGCGGATAGTAGCTCAAGGGGCGGAAATCGGCGTTCAGAACAAGAGCCGGATGGGCTTCAGGTGGCGCCAGCGCTGTATTCAGCATTACGTCCTCATACACATACATGCACCGGGCGTCGCTGCTCTCTGACTTGCTGGTCCGCTTGGCCCGGGCTTTAACGAGCGCAATACTAGGTGCGCACGGCACATCTGTGAAGGGCGTGTGGAGCCCTGCCCCTGAACCCGTTGAAAAACCCCTCAAACAGCGAAGCGGCAGGGGAGTAGAAAGCCCCTCAAACAGCAAAGCGGTAGGGGAGCAGAAAACCCGGTTATGTGTCGATTTGACCTGTGTCATCCCAGCCCCCGCCACGGGTAGGTAAAACACGAGCACCCAACCACAACACGAGCACCCAAACATAAGAAGGGAGACCCGGCCATGGACGCCCACGTCATCGACAGCGCCTTGTTTCGGAACGATTTTTCAACCGGCAAGACCCGCGCGCTCTGGAGCGCCCGCGCCGTCCTGCAATCCTGGCTCGATGTCGAAGCCGCACTGGCCAGGGCCGAGGCCGCCGCCGGCCTCGTTCCCGAAGAGGCCGCGAGGGAGATCACCCGCGTCGCCGACGCCGCGCTTTACGATCTGGACGCGCTGCGCGAGGAAATGGAGCGCACCGCGCATCCCATCGTACCGGTGGTTCGCGCCATGGCGGCGCTTTGTACCGGCGAGGCGGGGGGCTGGGTTCACTGGGGCGCCACCACCCAGGACATCACCGACACGGGCAATGTGCTGCTGATGAAAGGCTCACTGGAATTGATCGGGACAGCGCTCGAAGCCGTCACCGGCGAAGTTCGCCGCCTGGCCGTGGAGCACCGCGACACGGTCATGGCCGGGCGCACCCACGGCCAGCAGGCCCTGCCGCTGACCTTCGGCTTCAAGGCCGCGGTCTGGCTCGACGAGTTGCAGCGCCACGCGGTCCGCCTTGCCGAGGCGCGCCCGCGGCTCCTCGTTGGACAGTTCGCCGGCGCCGTCGGCACCATGGCGTCCATCGGCGAGGCCGGACCGCAAATCCAGCGCGCGATGATGCAGGATCTGGGCCTTGGCGTACCCGCCATCTGCTGGCAGGCATCGCGAGACCGGATGGCCGAATACGCCTTTCTGCTGGCGCTGGTGACCGGCTCCATGGGCCATATCGCCCGCGAGGTGGCGTGCCTGCAACGCTCGGAGATCGCGGAGCTGGAAGAGCCCAATCCCAAGGGCAAGGTCGGCAGCTCGACCATGCCCCACAAACGCAACCCGCATACTTCGGAAAATGTCGGCGCGCTGGCGCGGCTGACCCGGGCGACAGTCGTCTCGGCTCTCGATGGCGTGGTGTGCGAAAATGAGCGCGACTGGACCGCGCTGCAATCGGAACGTGAATTTCTCGCCCGCCTTTCGTGCCACGCCCACGCCGCCCTCGTCCAGACCCACCATGTTCTTGAAGGGCTCTCGGTGCGCACCGGCAATATGCGCCGCAATCTGGAGCTGACCGGCGGCATGCTCCTCTCCGAGGCCGTCATGCTCGCTCTCGGGCAGAAGCTCGGCCGGCAGGACGCCCATGACGTCGTTTATGACGCCTGCATGAAGGCCTTCGAGACCGAGACCACGATGAAGACGGCGCTGCTCGACGACCCCCGCGTGACGGAACATTTCGACGAAGCCGCCATCGACGCCTTGATAAACCCGGAGGCGTATACGGGACTTGCGGGTGCGTTCGTGGACAGCGTGACGGGCGGTTAGGGCGAACTCACGCCGGGGCGCCGGACGCCGCCGCCCGGCGCAGCGCGTAATAGGCCCACAGCATCCGCGCGGCGACGCTCCGCCAGGGCCGCCACGCTTGCGCCACCGCGACCATGGCGGCTTCATCGGGCAAACTTTTGAGGGCGCAGGCGTCCTGCACCGCGTATTTGAGCGCCAGATCGCCCGGCGCCCACGCGTCGGCCCGGCCCAGGCAGAACATGATGTAAATATCCGCCGTCCAGGGGCCGATGCCCTTGAGCGCGGTCAGTGTCTCCCTGATCCGCTCCTCGTCCGCATTGTCCAGCGCGCCAAGATCGAGCGCGCCGCTGTAAATGGCCGTTGCCAGAGTTCCGATGGTGGCGATCTTGCCCGCCGAAAGACCGCATTTGCGCAAACTCGCATGGCGCTTGCGCAGATAACTGTCCGGGTCCATCGGCCGCACGGTCTTTTCAAGCCGCCCCCAGATGGCGCCCGCGCTGGCGATAGAGAGCTGCTGCCCCGTTATGATCCGGGCGATGCCTTCGAAGCCGTCCGGGCGGCGGCGCAGGGGCGGCGGTCCCGTCACCTCATAGACGCCGGCCATATGCTTGCAGGCGCGCGCCAGCGCTTTTGCGCCTTCGGCGATATCGGCTTCGCTTTCGATGATCCGGGACATCCGCTCCTCGCCGGAATTTCAGGAATCTGCGCGCGCGAAGACTGTAATATACAGTTCCCGAAAACCCGCGCCAAAAGACGGGAACGCGAAAATTACATTGTGACATGAAAGATGCGCCGCACTAATATCGCGCGCACCCAACGCAGAGTGAGCGGACAAGAAATGACCAATGACGCCTCGAGACGCTTCCCCCTGGAAAGCACGGTTCGCCATCATCTGGGTTCTGCCAAGGCGGCGCTTCTCGGCGCGCCATACTGGGTCTGGCCGCTGCCGTTCCTCCTGAGCGCCGGCATTTTTCTCATCCTTCAGTCGCCAATCGGCTGGTTCACCGAAAAGCCCGTTCAGGAAATCGTCGCGCCGGTGGTGATCGGTTTGGCGGCGGTGCTGGCATTGTTCGTGCACCGCTGGGTGCGCGAGTTCTTCACCCTTCTCCTGGCCTGTTTCGTGTGGGCGCTTTTCCTTCGCGAGCTGCACTTCTACGGCACCAGCAACGGAGCCTATGCCGCGATCATTCTGCTGGCCTGGTGGGCATCGTCGCGGCGCGATGAAATTCGCGATTTCCTCAAATGGCCTTCCATCCGTGGCTTGCTGGCCGCCTCGCTGTGGACTTACTTCGTCACCAAGCTGTTCGACCGGCACTATTTTTCGTTCCTCCCCGGCTATTACAGCTGGAACAACAATGTCGAGGAAAGCCTCGAGACCCTCGCTCACGCGATGGTCCTGGCCCTGGTTGTGGTAACGCTTCGCATTGGAAGCCTTCAGGGCGGACGCGGCGCGAGGGACGCTCCCGCAAGTCCCGGCTCGGACGCCGCTTGAGGCCGCCGATGACCGACCAGGACGTCTTCCGGTTTGCGCCAAGCCCCAATGGCCATCTGCATCTGGGCCACGCGCTGTCCGCGCTTTTCTCCCATGACATGGCGCGCGCGATGGGGGCGCGTTTCCTCATTCGCATGGAGGACATCGACATCGCCCGTTGCCGCCGCGAGTACGAGGCGCAGATGCTGAGCGACCTGGCCTGGCTCGGGCTGAGCTGGGAGCAGCCGGTGCGCCGCCAGTCGGAGCATTTCGAAACCTATGAGAAAACCCTCGGCAAACTGGACGCAATGGGCCTGCTCTATCCCTGCTTCGCCTCGCGCAGGGACATTGCGGCTCATGCCGCGCCGGGTCAAAACGACCCCGACGGCGCGCCGCTCTATCCCGGGCTGCATAAAAGTCTGACCCGCGAAGAGGTGCAGCGCCGCAAGGACGCGGGCGAACCCTTCGCGCTCAGGCTCCATATGGAAAAGGCGATTCCACTTGCCCGCGAGCAATCGGGCAAGGCCCTCACCTTTTGCGAACTGGACCCGGAGAGCGGCGGCGTTGAAACCATCGCCGCCGACCCCGCCCGCTGGGGCGACGCGGTGATCGCCCGCAAGGAGGTGCCGGCGAGCTATCATTTGTCCGTGATCGTGGACGACGCTAGCCAAGGGATCACCCATGTGACGCGCGGGCGCGATCTTTATGCGGCAACGGATATCCACCGCCTGCTGCAAACCCTCCTCGGCCTCCCCGAACCGCTCTATACGCACCACCGCCTGCTGTGCGACGCCAAGGGGCGCAAACTTTCCAAGAGCCACAAGGACAAGGCTCTGGCGCGCCTGCGCGCGGACGGGGCGGGCCCGGCCGACATCCGCCGCATGGCCGGCCTTTCGTAGAAGAAAGTACCGGGTGAGTTCTCAGGTCTTAATCGAACCTTAACGGGCTGGGTGGAAAATCACCGGCTCAACGCAACATGGCTGGTCACATGACGCAAACACCCCCCGCTGCCGGCGATCCAACCGCCAGGCTGCAAGAGCTTGAAAAAGCCCTGAGCGAGGAGCGCGCGGCGCGCGCACGCGCGGAAGCGGCCAACCGCGCCAAATCGGAACTGCTGGCCACCGTCAGCCATGAGGTCCGCACCCCCATGGGCGCGATCATCTCCATGGCGGAATTGCTGCTCGGCACCTCGCTTAATGACCGCCAGCGTCACTATGCGGAAACATTGCAGCAGTCGGGCCGCGGGCTGTTGACCCTGCTCAACGAAATCCTCGATTACTCGAAGCTCGAAGCGGGACGCTTTGAGCTGGAACTGGTTTCCTTTGATTTTACCGAACTGATGGACAGCGTCGGCGAGGGGCTCAAGGCCCGGTCCGATGAAAAAGAGCTCGCCTCCAGCATCGATATTGCAGAGGGCTTTCCCGCCAAGCTCCTTGGCGACCCTGTGCGCATCCGGCAGATCCTCAACAATCTGATCGACAATGCACTCAAATTTACTGAAAGAGGATCGGTGCGCGTGCGCGCGGGTTATGGCCACGACGGCGACGAAATCGTTTTGCGCTTCGAGGTTTGCGATACGGGCCTCGGCCTGACAGCCCAGCAGATCGCGCGCCTGTTCGAGCCCTATGAGCAGGGCGATAGTTCGGTGGCGGTGAAATATGGCGGGACCGGGCTCGGCCTCTCCATCGCACGCCAGCTGGCGCAATTGATGGGCGGGGATCTCGGCTGTGAGAGTGTGCCGGACCAGGGGAGCATGTTCTGGTTCACCATCCGGGCGCGCGAAGCCGGCAAGGCGGCGCCAGGGCATATGGCGGCCCCGGGCGCGGCAAATGCGGCGCTAGGGCCGCTGAGCGGCCATGTGCTGATTGTCGAGGACAACGACATCAACCAGATGCTGATCGCCGCCTATCTCGAACAGTTCGGCCTGAGCCATGAAACGGCGGTCAATGGCAAGGAGGCGGTGAACATGATGCAACGCCGCCGCTTCGATGTGGTGCTGATGGACATCATGATGCCGGTCATGGACGGGCTCGAAGCCACCAAGCAGATTCGCGCCCTCGGGGCGCCTGCCGCCAAGGTGCCGATTGTCGCGCTGACCGCGAACGCCATGAGGGGCGACCGCGAGACTTATCTCGCCGCCGGCATGGACGGTTACGTATCCAAACCCGTCAGCGCCGCCGACCTCTTCACCGCGCTTGCCGAACATCTCGGGATCGAGCCGCAGGGGGTCGTGGCAAGCGTCTGACTGGGCGCATTGCTTGCGGCTTGCCCCGGGCAAATCTCACAAACCAAAACCCTCCAACTACATGAATGGCGGATGAACAATGCGTTGGCCTTGCGTTCAGTGCGCATGGGGCAGTGTTGCCCCTGGACTTCGAACTGAACGCACCCAACAGGGGAGACAAAGACATGAAAACCGCATTTATCGCCGCTGGAGCACTGCTGGCCACAACGCTGGCCGGCCTCCCGGACGCATCGGCCAACAGCTCCGGGTTTGGCCTCACCATCGCCGGACCGAACGGGTCCATCCAGATCAGCGGTTCGGGAAAGAACCATGGTCACAAAAAAGGGAAGAAGGCGCCCGGTTACCGCCAGGGATACGGTCAGGGATACGGACCTGGATACGGCTACGGCCGGGGATACGGACCTGGATATGGCTATGGCCGGGGATATGGCTATGGCCGGGACCGGCGATATGGCCGGCCCTATCCCGGGTATCTCGATCTGAAGCAGGCGCGGGCGATGGGTTATTGCAGGTATCCGCGGGAAATCCGCCGCAAACTGCGCCGCAATGGATGGCGCGGATTCAAGGTGGTCAAGCGCAAGCCCGCCGTCGCCATCGTTCACTCCTGGCGCTATGGCACGCGCTACCGCCTCAAGGTTAACCGCTGCACCGGCGCGGTCCTCAAGGCCAAGCCTCTGGGCGGCTATGGCGGCTACGGGGGCTACGGTTACGGGGGCTACGGCTATTATTAGCGGCTCGGCAGCCCACCCTTACAGGCCTGTTCTGACCGCGGCGTTTACTGCGCCGCGGTCAGCGATTCTTCCCTCATGCTCTGGCGCCGTGAGTCCGATCGGCGCATTTGGAATGGTCTCCCAGGACCTCGATCACCCGGCAATCCGCGATCACGCCGCCCCTGCATTGTTCGACCATCCGCTCAAGCTCCTGCTTGAGAGCCCGCAGGTGGGTGATCCGGCGGTTGACCTGCTCCAGCTGCTCGCACGCGATGGCGTCGGCCGCCTCGCAGGAGTGGTCCGGATCGTCCGCCAGACTTAACAGATCACGGATCGCGCCGAGCGAGAATCCCATTTCACGGGCATGACGGACAAAGACCAGCCGTTGCAGATGGGATTCGGAGTAGAGGCGCTGATTGCCCTCGGTCCGGACCGCCTCGGGCAGAATGCCGATCTGCTCGTAATAACGCACGGTCTGCACCTTGCATCCCGCCCGTGCGGCGGCGCGCCCGATGGTCACGAATTCGCTCATGGCTATTTCCTTAAACCTACAGTGATTGTAGAGATTAGAGCAACTTCCGGCCATACGGAACCGTTTGATGGGGTCCAATCCGCCCACTCCGCCAGGCGCGGTGCGCCGCGCAACCTGGTTGGTTGGGCAAGCGGCGCAACGCCGCGGATGGGCGGATTAGGCCCACCGAAACCGGTTTTTCGCGCCCGCCGGACTGCGTTACGGTCCGCTTGCGGTCGGCCAGGCCGTGGCGCGAACCGCGCCTTGCCAGCAAACGCGCAAACCCGGTCAAACGATTCTGTATGGTCGGAAGTTGCTCTAGGGTGACACAATGTTGCGTCGCAAGACAATGCCGAGGAAACAAATGGGCGGAAAGCTTAACCATCACGAGCAGGAATTCGACGGTATGTCCGCCGGTTTCAAGCGGGCATTGTGGGCGGTCATCGCCATCAACGGCATCATGTTCGTTTTTGAAATGATGGCAGGCGCGCTTTCCGGGTCGCAGGCGCTGCAGGCGGACGCCCTCGATTTTTTCGGCGATACCGCCACCTATGCGATCAGCCTCTTCGTTATCGGCATGTCGCCGCGCACCCGCGCGACGGCAGCCCTCATCAAGGGCCTGAGCCTCGGAGCGATGGGGCTTTGGGTGTTCGGCTCAACCATCTATCAGACCTTGATCCTCGGCGTTCCGCAAGCCGGGGTCATGGGCATCGTCGGCGTTCTCGCACTCATCGCCAATGTGGCGAGCGTATTGCTGCTTCTGCGTTACCGCGACGGCGATGCCAATGTGCGCTCGGTGTGGCTGTGCTCCCGCAACGACGCGCTGGGCAATATCGCCGTGATGTTCGCCGCGGCGGGCGTCTGGACGAGCCAGAGCGCGTGGCCCGACCTGATAGTCGCGGGCTTCATGGCCGGTTTGTTTCTGTGGTCGTCATTCCAGATTATCAGGCAGGCCCTGCATGAGCGCCGCCATCTGGAAAGCACGGGGGCCGCGGCGGAGTGAGGGCGGCGCAGACCGGTCGGCCCAGACCGCTTCATGTTTTGATGCAATCAAAACCGCGATCCGGCTTTTTTTTAGGCGTATCATTTTTCCGATAACCGGTTTCCATCCCCGCCTTCGCGGGGACATGCTTATCGGTGATACGCACTAATTCGCCTTCCTGAGCGCCCGGGAAACGATCTCATCGGCGATGGGAAGCGCCGAGGTCGCCGCCGGAGAGGGCGCGTTGCACAGATGCAGCGAGCGCGGGGTTTCCAGAAACAGAAAATCGTCGATCAGCTTGCCGTCGCTTGAGACATTCTGCGCGCGGATGCCCGGTTCCAGATATTCAAGGTCATCGAGCTCCAGAGACGGGCAGTATTTGCGGCAGCGCTCCAGATAGACCTGTTTCGACAGTGAGCCGCGCAACTCATAGATTCCGGCCGCCGCGAAGCGCGCCATCAGCTTGTAGAACCCGGGGAAGGACATCATGTCGGCCATGTCCCTTGGCACCGGGTAATTGCCGGAATAGGTTTCGCGCCCGAGCGACAGCATGGCGTTGGGCCCGACGGTCAGCGAGCCATCGATGATCTTGGTCAGATGCACGCCGAGAAACGGCAGGCTCGGGTCGGGCACGGGGTAGATCAGGCGTTTGACCAGTTCGCCGCGCGCCGCCGCGATGCGGTAATATTCACCGCGGAAGGGCAGCACGCGAAAATCAATATCGAGCCCGGCCATCATGGCGAGGCGGTCTCCCTGCAACCCCGCGCAAACGATGAGCGTCCGCGAGGTAAAATCGCCCGCCCCCGTCTGGGCGGTTATTTCCGCATCGCTCTCGGTAATACCCGTGACGCCCGCGCCAAGGCGGATCTCGCCCCCCGCCTCACGGATCAATTCCGCTAGACGGCGACAGATCCGGGCATAGTCGACGATACCGGTGGCATGGACGAGCAGCGCCCCGGCGCCTGTCACATTCGGCTCGATTTCCCTCAGGCGGCCGCCTGAAACCCTCTCATAGTCGAGACCATTGGCGACGACGCGGTCTTCAAGGTCTTTGAGGCGCGCGATCTCCTCCGTACCGGTGGCGACGATGAGCTTGCCGCAGCGTTCATGGGGAATAGCGTGTTCCTCGCAAAAGCGCACCGTGCGTTCCGCGCCCTCCCTGCACAGTTTCGCCTTCAGGGAACCGGGCGTGTAATAGACCCCGGCATGGATGACCCCGGAGTTGTGGCCCGTCTGATGGCGCGCCAGCCCTTGCTCTTTTTCAAGGACAACGAGGCGCGCGGAGGGGCGCTCGCGCAACAGGCGATAAGCCGTTGCGAGGCCCAGAATACCTCCGCCTATGATTGTGTAATCATACATCCGGCATGGTTTACGGCATTTGCCCCCGCAGGAGAACAAGGATCACCGTAACCGACAGGACCGACAATACGGTGCCGAACGCCACCGCCGCCGAAATGGACCCCGGCGCCGCGTCATACCGGCTGGCGAACAGATAGGCATTGGCGCCGGGCGGACAGGCGGAAAGCAGCACCGCCACGCCGGCCCAGACCGGCGGCAGCGCGAATACATGAAACGCCAGCAGCCAGACCAGCGCGGGAAACGCCACGAGGGAGAGCAGGCAGATCACCAGCACGCTTCCCATCTGGCCCCGGACCCTGAATGCGGTCAGCCCCAGCCCCAGCGCAACGAGCGCGCTGGGGATGGCCGCCTGGGACAGCAGCGAGATCATCTTGTCGGGAATGGGATGCAGGCCAAGCCCCGTCCAGCGCCATGCAAGACCCGCGACCAGACCCATGATAAGCGGGTTTTTGACGAGGCTCACAATGAGCGCCCCGACTTGCGCGCGCAATGTCACATGCTCGCTTTCGCTCGCCATCTCCACATGCAGCGTTGCGGCGAACCAGAACAATGGGGAGCTGATGGAGATAACTACGGCAAGCGGCGCGGCGGCCTGCGCGCCGAATCTGTCCAGCGCCAGCGGGATGCCCAGCATGACGATATTGCCGAATGTCGAGCCCATGGAGAGGGAAGCGCCATCGCGCGCGGTACGCTTGAGAAGATATTTCGCCGCCAGCGCCGCCAGGACCCAGATGACGGCGGCGGCGGCGTAATAGCTGCCCCACAGCGCGAAGGGGGAGGCGCCCTCGGGCGTCTGCGCCGTCACCATCATGCGGAACAGCAGGGCGGGAATCGCGACGGAGAACACGAATTCGGCCAGCCCTTTCCCTGCGTCCTCGCTCAGGACGCCAAAGCGCGCAAGGCCGTATCCCAGCGCGATGAGCCCGAACACCGGCGCGACGATGAGAACCACGTCATACATGGGGTGATGAGTTAGAGGAGTGGATGGGCCGAAGCAAGAACGCAGCTCTTGCAAGCATCAATTGGGCCAGACGGGAGGATGTGTGCCCAGCGGAACGGAGGGCCGCGTCCAGCGCGGCGGTGTGGCGGGCATTTGCGCCGCATGGCGGACCGCCGCGAGCGCGCCAAAGCCGCTTGGGGCCAGTTCAACCAGATCGCCCACCTCATCGGGGCCCGGGTCGGCGCGGGCCTGGCCTCCCTCGACCCGCCCCATCTGCCGCAGCCAGTGCCCGGTCTGCGCCAGCGAGCCGCGCACCAGCCAGGACCCGCCCTGCGTCGCCCGGCGGTGCAGGGCCGTCATCACGCCGCACGCCATGAGATGCCCGGTGGCATGGTCCAGCGCCTGGCAGGGCAGCGTCTTGGGTCCGTCCGCGCCCGCGGCTTCGGCCTCGCCATGATTGATCCCGGTCGCCATCTGCACCAGCGAGTCGAACCCGCGCCGGTCCGACCAGGGCCCTTCATGGCCGTAGGCGGACAGCGAAACATAGATAATTCCGGGCCGCATCCCGGCCACCTCCTGCGGTGAAAAGCCAAGCCCGGCGATTCCGCCCGGCCGGTATCCCTGCACGAAAACATCGCTTGTCCCGGCCAGGCCGCGCAGGGTCGCGCAGCCCTCCTTTGTCTGGAGATCGATAAAGGCGGAAAGCTTGCCCCGCCCCATGTCGGCAATGAGCCCCGGGATGTGCGGCAGCTCGGGGCTGGTGACCCGCATGACATCCGCGCCATGCGCCGCCAGGGTGCGCCCGCAGACCGGGCCGGCGATTACCCGCGTGAGGTTGAGCACGCGAATGCCGGAGAGCGGCCGCTCACCTGCCGGCAGGGGCCGCGGTTCGGCGTCGCCGATCCTGATGATTTCGAGCAGCGGCAAGGCGGCGACGGCTCGGCCCTGCGGATGCGCATCCCATTCATCGAAGGAGCGCATCATGGCGACGACAAGCCCCCGCTCCGCCGCCGCATCCTCGAAATCGGACGCGCTCCAGTTCTCAAGCGCCGTACCGACGGCATCGCGCTCATATGCACAGCCGAGAATGTCCAGAACCCCGTCGCGGTGATGCGGGAAATTGGTGTGCAGGCGGAGCCAGCGCCCGTCCCCGGTGCGGTAAACTCCGGCGATCTTGTCCCACGGGGGCGGGGGCGGCTCGCCGTCAATGCGGAAATAGCGCTCGGAGCGGAACTCGGCCGCGGCGGCGCGCATGCCGCAGGAGACCGTCTGCGTTTCCCCGCCGCGCAGTTTCCACAGCTCCGCCGAGGCCAGCGCCGCGGCGGCAATCGATATCTGCGCCGCGGTGCCCACGCAAAAGGACGAAGGCAGCACCGGCTCGCTTCCGGTAAGAGCGACCGACGCCAGCGCTGCCGGGTCCCCGTCCGCCAGCGTCCAGAGCTTTGCCAGAGCGCCATGCGGTGTCTCAATATCCGCCGGTTTCGCCATCAAGCCTCCAATCCCTCGCCTTTTTGGAGTCCCACCAGTATCATGTCCCTATTGCATATACAGAAAGCCAATCCATGACCTTTGATTTTTCCACTCTCTTCTGGGTCTTCATTATCCTCATGGTGCTGCAGCCAATTATGATGGGGCGCATGCTGGCCCTGCGCCGCGCCGGGGCCATCCGCACATTGGAAAAGACCCATGGCACCCGCGTCATCACCATGATCCACCGGCAGGAGAAGCGCTCCCTGTTCGGCTTCTCGATCGCCCGCCATATCGACATGGAGGACGCGCAGACGATCATCGCCGCGATCAAGGAGACGCCGGACGATGTGCCCATCGATCTGATCATTCATACCCCCGGCGGCCTCGTCCTCGCCGCCATGCAGATCGCCCGCGCGGTGGAGGCCCATCCGGCCAAGGTCACGGTCTATGTGCCGGTCTACGCCATGTCCGGCGGCACGCTGATCACCCTCGCCGCGGACGAAATCGTGCTTGGCGAGTTTTCCGTCCTCGGCCCCATCGATCCCCAACTGCTCGGGTTTCCCGCCGCCAGCATTGTCGCGGCGCGCGACGCCAAGCCGATCGACAAGGTGTTCGACCTGACGCTCGTCCTGGCCGATGTCAGCGAGAAGGCGCTGGCGCAGGTGAAGCGCGGCGCGGTTGAGATTTTGACACCGCGCATGGACAAGGCGAAGGCGACGAAACTTGCCGAAAAGCTGGCCGGCGGGCACTGGACCCACGATTACGCACTGACGGCCGAGGAAGCCAGATCCATCGGCCTGCCCGTGAAGACCGGCATGCCCATGGAAGTCATGACGCTGATGAAACTCTACCCCCAGCCGGTGCAACGCTCCGGCGTCGAATTTCTGCCCCTTGATGTTCCGGGAAGACGGCGCGGCTAGTGCGAGGGGTCGTCAGCATTGACCGATCCGCACATCCTTCGAGACGGCGCTGATGCGCCTCCTCAGGATGAGGCTTCGAGATGGCGCGTTGCGCCTCCTCAGGATGAGGTTTTATGGCAGAAAAACAGATACATACCTCATGGCTCGGAGCGCCCGTAAGGGCGCGTCTCGAAGCATCGGCTATGAGTCAGTATCTATGAGTCAGTATCAATGACCCTTGGTATAAGGTGCGGCGCACACCAGCTCAGATCGCCTCCAGCGCCTGTTCCAGATCGGCGATCAGATCGCGTACATCCTCGATGCCCACCGACAGGCGCAGCAGGTTTGGCGGGACAATGCTGTGCGGCCCTTCGACCGACTTGCGGTGCTCGATCAGGCTTTCCACGCCGCCCAGCGATGTCGCCGGAATGAACAGCTTTGTCGCGGTCGCAACGCGCCTGGCGGCCGCCGCGTCGCCCTCCACCAGAATGGACATCATGCCGCCGAAGCCGCCGCGCATCTGCTTTTTCGCGATCTCATGGCCGGGGTGGCTTTCCAGCCCCGGATAGAGCACCTGCGCCACCCTGGGGTGGTCCGCCAATGCCCGCGCGATGGCCATCGCATTGTCCGAGGCGCGCTCGAACCGGATGAACAGCGTGCGCATGCCGCGCAGCAGCAGCCAGGCATCGAACGGGCTCAATATCCCGCCCGTCAATTTGCGCACCTGTTTGATCTCGTCCCACAGCGCGTTCGCCTCGGCGCAGATGAGCGCGCCGGCGGTGAGGTCGCTATGCCCGCCAAGATATTTGGTGGCCGAATGAAACACGATGTCCGCGCCCAGCTCCAGGGAGCGCGTCGTGCAGGGCGGAGCGACGGTGCTGTCCACGCCAAGGATTGCGCCTGCGTCATGGGCGGCCTTCGCGGCCCTTTCGATATCGATGACGTCCCATGTGGGATTGACCGGCGTCTCGATCCATAAAATCGCCGTCTCGCCGGGGCGCAGCGCCTCTTCGAGCGCGCCTTCGCGCGTCTGATCGAACAGGGTGAGAGCGATGCCGCGCGTCTCCGACAGACGGCGCAGCCAGTCCTGGCCGCCGTGATACATGATCTGGGGCGCGGCGATATGCTGCCCCGCGCGCACGGTCTCGAACAGCGATACGACAGCCGCCATCCCGGCATTGAAGGCCAGCGCATCCGCGCCGCCATCGAGCGCCGCCAGTACTTTCTCGGTGGCCTGCGTGGTTGGATTGGCATAGCGGGCGTAATTGAACCCGCCCATCGGCTCATAGTCGGGCCCGCGCGCAAAGGTGCTGGCCGGCTCGATGCCCGGCACCACCGCGCCGGTGGCCTCGTCGATCAGATGCAGGGCCTGCGCGGCGAGCGTGCTCCGGCTCCAGTTTTCATGTTTTCGCGCCATGGGAGCGTCCAGCCCTTTTCGGTTTCGGGTGCGCGACTATATGGGCTGCGCCGGGGATAGCAAGGCCGGGCAGTCAGGGTGAACATTGACACTCTGTGATGCGAGGGTTTCAGATCACCTCTCCTCTGTGGGGAGAGCGGGTAAAGCAGAATCATTTTTTGTCATTCCGGTGAAAACCGGAATCCAGCGCAAAAAGCGGCGAAGCCTCAACTGGACCCCGGTTTTCACCGGGGTGACGTAATATGAGAACCCGCCAGCTTCACGATATCGCCCATGATGCTGCCTGCACGAATACGACTACGCACTCTGTCTATAGAGCTTGGCCGGGTCATATTCAAATAGATCACACAGCTGTTGAAGGAATGGGCTTTCCGTATTGAAAAATGCAAGCGGACGTCGTTGAGGGGCCGAAGCATCAAACCACAATATTAAATCTACGGTATCCCAAAATCCTGACTTTCGA
>BDTT01000073.1 GCA_002897995.1 bacterium BMS3Bbin10
TTCCGTGAAAACAAGCCGCGAAAAACGCCCCGCCCAGCCTTCTTCCGCGCCGATTAGCGCGAGGCGCGCCGCATAAAGCCCGTTTTGCGGGAACGGGTCCGGCATAGCGAAGGGGAGGGAGCGCGCGGCGCAAATCCGCTCCATGTCGCGGATCATATAGCGTCCCTTTTCGCGCTGCTTCTTGAAGGGTGAGGTATTCCATCCCAGCCCCTTGAGAATGGGCCCCAGCAGAAACGGCCGCCAGCGCAGCTCCACGCCGGCGTCGCGCGCCATGTCCTCGATCCGCATGACGGAGAGATAGGAATAGGTGGAAGCGAATTCGTACCAGAAATCGAGCTTGGGGCTGGGGGCGGTCATGAACCAAAAGATAGCATTTGCTTGCCGGGTCGCGCCACATCCCTATAGTGCCCGAAAATTCTCACAAACGCCTTATTGCGGAGACCGGGCCGATGGCCGACGCCAAAAAGATCAACAAGGTCGTGCTCGCCTATTCCGGCGGGCTCGACACCTCGATCATCCTGAAATGGCTTGCCGAAACCTATGATTGCGAGGTGGTGACCTTCACCGCGGATCTCGGCCAGGGCGAGGAGCTCGAGCCGGCGCGGGCCAAGGCCGAACTGCTCGGCATCAGGGAAATCTATATCGAGGATTTGCGCGAGGAGTTCGTGGCGGATTTCGTGTTTCCCATGTTCCGGGCCAACGCGCTCTATGAGGGTGTCTATCTGCTCGGCACGTCCATCGCGCGGCCGCTCATCTCCAAGCGCCTCGTGGAGATTGCCCATGAAACGGGCGCCGACGCCATCTCCCACGGGGCGACGGGCAAGGGCAACGACCAGGTGCGCTTCGAACTCGCGGCTTACGCGCTCGATCCGGATATCAAGGTGATCGCGCCCTGGCGCGAATGGGATTTCGTCTCACGGGAAGACCTGATCGCATTCGCCGAAAAGCACCAGATCCCCGTGCCGAAGGACAAGCGCGGCGAAGCACCCTTCTCGGTGGACGCCAATATTCTGCACTCATCATCCGAGGGCAAGGTGCTGGAAGACCCCAATGTCGCCCCGCCGGACTATGTTTTTATGCGCACGCTCTCGCCCGAAGACGCCCCCGACAAGGCGAGCGAGATCACCATCGGCTTCGAGACCGGAGACGCGGTTTCGCTGAACGGCAAATCGCTTTCGCCCGCGAGCCTGCTGGCTGCGCTCAACGATCTGGGCCGCGACAACGGCATCGGCCGGGTGGACCTCGTCGAGAACCGGTTTGTCGGCATGAAAAGCCGCGGGATATACGAAACTCCCGGCGGCACCATTTTGCTCGCCGCCCACCGGGCCATTGAATCGCTGACCCTCGACCGGGAAGCGGCGCACCTGAAAGACCAGCTCATGCCGCGCTACGCGGAGCTGATCTATAACGGCTTCTGGTTCGCGCCGGAGCGCGAAATGCTGCAGGCGCTGATCGACAAATCGCAAGAATGCGTCACCGGCGAGGTGACCCTCAAGCTCTACAAGGGCAATGTGATCGTCACGGGCCGCACCAGCCCCTGTTCGCTCTACAGCGAAGACCTCGTCACCTTCGAGGACGACGAAGGCGCCTACGACCAGAGCGACGCGGAGGGTTTTATCAAGCTCAACGCGCTGAGATTGCGGAGCCTGGCGGCAAGGAAGCGCAAAAGCTAAACCGCACCCGCCCCGCCCTGGGACCTGTCCGGCCTCACGGCCTTCTTCAATGTACGAAGCCGTGCAAGCCGGAGCGGTGGCCAATTGCGCGGATCGCCGAATACTCCTATAAGGGCGCGCGCGGGGCTACGGCACTGAACGCGGCCCGCCCATTCTTCAAGAGAAAATCCATGAGCTTGCGAAACATCGCCATCATTGCCCATGTCGATCATGGCAAGACCACCCTCATCGATGTGCTGCTGAAGCAGTCCGGGGCCTTTCGCGACAATCAGAAAGTCGCCGAACGGGCGATGGATTCGGGCGATCTCGAGCGCGAGCGCGGCATCACCATCCTCGCCAAATGCACGTCCCTCGCCTGGAAAGACACCCGCATCAATATCGTCGATACGCCGGGGCATGCGGATTTCGGCGGCGAGGTGGAGCGCATTCTCAATATGGTGGACGGGGTCGTCGTGCTGGTCGATGCGGCCGAAGGGCCGATGCCGCAGACCAAATTCGTGGTCTCCAAGGCGCTCAAGCTCGGTCTGAAGCCGATCGTCGCCATCAACAAGATCGACAAGTCCGACGAACGCCACGCCTGGGCCGTCAATGAGGTGTTCGATCTGTTCGCCGCGCTCGACGCCAGTGACGAACAGCTCGATTTTCCCATCCTCTATGGCTCGGCCAAGGAAGGATGGATGGCGGCCGCGCCTGAAGGCCCGAAGGACGGCATGGGGCCGCTGTTCGACATGGTTCTGGCCCATGTGCCTTCGCCGCCCGTCAAAGAGGGCGCGTTTTCCATGCTGGCGACGACTCTTGAAGCCGATCCGTTTCTGGGGCGTATTCTTACCGGGCGCATAACATCGGGCACCATCGCACCGAACGCCTCCATCAAGGCGCTGAACCGCGAGGGACAAGAAGTCGAACGCGGGCGCATCACCAAACTGCTGTCCTTCGACGGGCTGGAGCGGCGCGGCGTCGAAGCCGCAAGCGCGGGAGACATCATCGCCATCGCCGGGCTGTCAAAAGCGACCGTGTCCGACACCCTGTGCGACATGAGCGTCGAGGCCGCGCTCGCCGCCGAGCCGGTCGATCCCCCCACCCTGGCCATGACGTTTCGCATCAATGACGGGCCGCTTGCCGGTCAGGAGGGCTCCAAGGTTCAAAGCCGGGTCATCCGCGAGCGGCTGATGCGCGAGGCCGAAGGCAATGTGGCGCTGACGATCACCGATACCGGAGAGAAGGATTCCTTCGATGTCGCCGGGCGCGGCGAGCTGCAGCTGGCGATTCTCATCGAGACCATGCGCCGCGAAGGCTTCGAGCTCACCGTATCGCGCCCGCAGGTGGTGATGAAAACCGACCCCGATACAGGAGAAAAGCTCGAGCCGGTCGAAGAAGTCTTCATCGACGTGAATGAGGAATATTCCGGCGTGGTGGTGAAAAAGCTTAACCAGCGCAAGGCCGAGCTGATGGAGATGAAGCCCTCCAGCGGCGGGCGGCAGATCCTGAGGTTCCTTGCGCCGACGCGCGGGCTCATCGGTTATCTCGGCGAGCTTCTGACCGACACGCGCGGCACCGGCATCATGAACCGGGTGTTTCACGCCTATGCGCCTTACAAGGGCGCGATCCAGGGGCGCCGCACCGGCGTTCTGATCTCGAACTCGCAGGGCAATGCGGTCGCCTTCGCCCTGTGGAACCTGGAGGACCGGGGCCCCTTGATGATCGAGCCCGGCACGCGGGTCTATGAGGGCATGATCGTCGGCGGGCACACCCGCGGCAATGATCTTGAAGTCAATGTGCTGAAGGGCAAGAAGCTCACCAACATCCGCGCCGCCGGGCGCGACGACGCGGTGTCCCTGACGACGCCGCTGATCCTCACCCTGGAAAAGGCGCTGGCCTTCGTTCAGGACGATGAACTGGTTGAAATCACGCCCCGGTCCATCCGCCTGCGCAAACGCCATCTCGACCCCCATGAGCGCAAGCGGGCCGAACGCGCGGCCGCGTCCTGAGGGATTTTTGCCAATTGGCCGCACCGGGGTATCATCGCGCCCCATGGCGAGCGCCCTCATAACCCTCCGCGCCGCGCGCCCTGAAGACGCGCCGGAAATCGCCCGCGCCCACCGCGAGGCCTGGCGCTATGCCTATTGCGGACTGCTGCCGCATTTGCCGCTCGAGCGCCTGATCGCGCGGCGCGGCCCGCGCTGGTGGCGGAATTCCCTGAATGAAGGCCTCGCCGCGCAGGTCCTGAAATTCGACGGCGAGA
>BDTT01000074.1 GCA_002897995.1 bacterium BMS3Bbin10
TCCGCCTCCGCATGGACGGTGATGATGTCCGCGCCCGCTTCCGCGAAGGCCTGCAGGTAAGGCGCGGCGGGGTCGATCATCAGATGCACGTCGAGCGGCTTTTTGGTGTGCGGCCGGATGGCTTCGACCACGCAGGGGCCGAAGGTGAGGTTGGGCACGAAATGCCCGTCCATCACATCCACATGCACCCAGTCGCACCCCGCTTCGTCAATCGCCCGAACCTCTTCCCCCAGCTTCGCGAAGTCGGCCGAAAGGATAGAAGGCGCGATGAGAATGTTGTCGGGCATGGGGATCTGCTTTCATGGGGGTTTTTTCGCTCAGCGAAAACGGGCTGCGATCACACTGTCCTTCAGAACATTCACCTCGAGTTCGGTTTCCTCGAGGCGGATTTCGAGCAGGTCGCGGATAGAGAGGATTCCGGCCAGCTTGCCGTCGTTCATGACCGGCAGATGGCGGAAGCGGTGGGTCTGGAGAAGCGCGCGCGCCCGCGCCGGCGTGTCGTCGCCGGTGCAGGAAATCACGTCACTGGTCATGACGTCGCGCACACGAAGGGACTTGATCTCCCCGCCCCGCAGTGAAAAGGCCGTTACAATATCGCGTTCCGATATGATGCCGACCATTTCGCCCCGCTCGTCGCAGACCGGGAGCGCGCCAACGCCCTTGGTGGTCAGGATTGTCGCGACGGTCTGTATCGTGTCCTCTGGCCGGCATGTCGCGATCTGCTGGCCCAGCTTCTCCAGAATTTTTCCAACCGTCATTTTCCCCTCCAATCCAGTCAGACCCGGTGGACGACCATCGCCATCCCTTGCGTCTGACGTTTCCCGTCATAGCCGATCACCTTGATATGGTGATCGGGATAGGCCGTCCGGCAGGCTGTGATCTCGTTCATGATGGTGTCGAGATTCCACTCGCCGAAAAAGGGCAGCTTCCACATATACCAGTAGGTGATGTGGCTGCGTTCGGGCTCCACATGCTCGACCGCAATTTCCCAGCCCTTGTCGATCATGGTCTGGATCTGTTTGCGAATGGTGCTCGCGTCCATCTCCTCGAGATAGGAGAAGGTTTCGAATCTCCGGCTCTCCGGATCGTTCAGAAGCGAGCGATAATCCTGCATTTCCATGTTCTATATCCTCCAAAAAAGGGTTTGCGCGGCGCGCGTTAACTGGCGACGTCGAGTTTGTCGACGGTGTCGAATTCGAACTTGATCTCTTTCCATGTCTCCATGGCGATCGCCAGTTCGGGGCTGTGCTTGGCGGCCTTGGCCAGAACCTCGCGGCCGGATTTCTCAAGATCCACGCCCTCGTTGCGGGCCAGCACACAGGCCTCGACCGCGACCCGGTTGGCGGCCGCGCCCGCGGCGTTGCCCCAGGGATGGCCGAGCGTGCCGCCGCCGAACTGGAGGCAGACATTGTCGCCGAAGATCGAAACCAGCGCCGGCATGTGCCAGACATGAATGCCGCCCGAGGCGACCGGCATGACGCCCGGCATGGTGCCGAAATCCTGGTCGAAGAACAGGCCGCGCGCCCGGTTTTCCGGGACGAAGCTCTCGCGCATCAGATCGACCCACCCGAGCGTCGCCTCGCGGTCCCCTTCCAGCTTGCCGACCACCGTGCCCGAATGCAGGTGATCGCCGCCCGACAGCCGCAGGCATTTCGTCAGCACCCGGAAGTGGATGCCGTGCAGCGGATTGCGGTCGAGGACGGCGTGCAT
Source organism: bacterium BMS3Bbin10 (assembly GCA_002897995.1). Taxonomy (GTDB): domain Bacteria; phylum Pseudomonadota; class Alphaproteobacteria; order Rhizobiales; family Methyloligellaceae; genus UBA2767. The sequence continues at coordinate 1,711 of BDTT01000074.1, forward strand.
GGCGCGGTGAATATGGAGCAGCATGCCGTTGTCGCGGCACCAGTTGGCGAGCGACGTGTTGGCGGTGAAGCCGGCCGTCAGATAGTCATGCATGATGATGCGGCTGCCCAGTTCCTTGGCGAACTCGGCGCGCTTGTACATCTCCTCGACCGTGGGCGAGGTGACGTTCAGATAGTGGCCCTTGCGCTCGCCGGTTTCGGCTTCCGCCTGATTGACCGCCTCCATCACGCATTCGAACCGGTTGCGCCAGCGCATGAAGGGCTGGGAGTTGATGTTCTCGTCGTCCTTGGTGAAATCGAGGCCGCCGCGCAGGCATTCATAGACCGCGCGCCCGTAATTCTTCGCCGACAGGCCGAGCTTCGGCTTGATGGTGCAGCCGAGCAGCGGGCGGCCGTATTTGTTGAGCTTGTCGCGCTCGACCTGAATGCCGTTGGGCGGACCGCCGCAGGTCATCACATAATGCAGCGGAAAGCGGATATCCTCCAGCCGCAGCGCGCGCAGGGCCTTGAAGCCGAACACATTGCCAACGAGCGATGTGAGCACATTGACGATCGAGCCTTCCTCGAACAGATCGATCGGGTAGGCGATGAAGGCATAATAGCTGGTATCGTCGCCGGGCACGTCTTCGATCTTGTAGGCGCGGCCCTTGTAATAATCGAGGTCGGTAAGCAGGTCGGTCCACACGGTCGTCCAGGTGCCGGTGGAGGATTCCGCGGCCACGGCGGCGGCCACCTCTTCCTTTGGCAGGCCCGGCTGCGGCGTGATCTTGAAGCATGCCAGCAGGTCGGTTTCCTTGGGTTCGTAATCCGGCTCCCAGTAGGTTTCCTGATAGGCCTTGACGCCAGCCTCGTATTTACCGGTCGTGTTCGATTTCTTGGACATGATCTTCTCCTGATTGAGTTGGAACTGGTTATGCTGCCTGTGCTTGCGCGATTTGGGGGTCGAGCGCGCCCGAGGCATAGTTTTCAGCCATCTCGTCCATCGGGATGGTTCTGATCTTCGATGCGTTGCCGGCGGTGCCGAAGCGTTCGAAACGGTCGTGGCACAGGGCCTCCATCGCATCGATGGCGGGTTGCAGGAATTTGCGCGGATCGAAGGCTTGCGGGCTTTCCTGCGCCAGTTTGCGGAACTGCCCGGTCATCGCCATACGGCAATCGGTGTCGATATTGACCTTGCGCACACCGTTGCGGATGCCGCGCTCGATCTCCTCGACGGGCACCCCATAGGTCTGCGGCATGTCTCCGCCATATTTGTTGATGATGTCCTGCAACTCCTGGGGCACCGAGCTCGACCCGTGCATCACCAGATGGGTGTTGGGGAGCTTGGCGTGGATTTCCTCGATCACCCGCATGGCGAGGATGTCGCCGTCGGGTTTGCGCGAGAATTTATAGGCGCCATGGGATGTGCCGCAGGCGATCGCCAGCGCATCGACCTTGGTCCGGGAGACAAAATCGACCGCCTGGTCCGGGTCGGTCAGAAGCTGGTCTTGGGAAAGTTTTCCCTCCGCGCCGTGACCGTCTTCTTTCTCGCCCTCGCCCGTTTCCAGCGAGCCCAGAACGCCGAGCTCGCCCTCGACGGACGCGCCGACCCAGTGGGCCATCCGCGACACCCGCTCGGTGATCTCCACATTATAGTCGTAAGACGCCGGGGTCTTCATGTCGGCTTCCAGCGAGCCGTCCATCATGACGGAGGTGAAACCGTGCTGGATGGCGGTCATGCAGGTGGCTTCGTCATTGCCGTGGTCCTGATGCATGCAGATCGGAATTTCGGGGTACATCTCGGTAAAGGCGTCGATCATCTTCGCCAGCATGATGTCGCCGGCATAGGCGCGCGCGCCGCGGCTGGCCTGCATGATGACGGGCGCATCGCAGGCCTTTGCCGCCTGCATGATGGCCAGCCCCTGTTCCATATTGTTGATGTTGAAAGCGGGGACGCCGTAGCCATTTTCGGCCGCGTGGTCCAGCAATTGCCTGAGTGTGATGCGTGCCATCTTACCCTCCTAATCAGGTGAAATTCTTTAGCCGCAGGCGCTCTTCGCCGCCTTCGCCACGGCCTCGGCGGTAATCCCGAACTTCTCGTAGAGCTCCTTGATGGGCGCCGATGCGCCGAAGCTTTTCATGCCGATGAAGGCGCCCGTTTCGCCGGTCCATCTGTCCCAGCCAAAGCCGCAGGCGGCTTCGACGCCGATGCGCGGCGCGTCCCCCAGGACCTGCGCGCGATACGCCTCGCCTTGCGCCTCGAACAGCTCCCAGCAGAGATCGGAA
>BDTT01000075.1 GCA_002897995.1 bacterium BMS3Bbin10
ATGGACCGGGCCGCCTTCAACCCGGACAACGCCGTCCCCGCGGCTCCCGAGCGCCTCGATGACAAGCTCACGCATTATCTCACGCGTCATAATGCGCACCGATCAGGGTTTCTATATTCCCGTCCCCGCCCCTGATTGGCGATGGGATGACGCCAAGGACGCTCCAGCCCGGCTGCGCGGCCAGCCATGCGCGAACGCCCTCTACAGCGCGCGACCGTGCCGCCTCGTCCCGCACCACGCCGCCCTTGCCCACCGCATCCGGGCCGACCTCGAATTGCGGTTTTATCAGCGCCACGAGCCAGCAGCCGGGCGCGGCGAGTTTGAGGGCGGCAGGCAATGCCTTGGCCAGAGAGATGAAACTGACATCCGCAACGATTGCCGTGACCGGACCCGCGATCAGCTCGGGCGAGAGGCTGCGCGCGTCGGCGCCCTCCAGAGCCCGCACGCGCGGATCGCCCCGGATGTCCTCATGAAGCTGCCCGCTCCCCACATCGACGCAGCAGACATGGGCGGCGCCGCGCTCCAGCAGGACTTGCGTAAACCCGCCGGTGGAGGCGCCGACATCGAGTGCGTTGCGCTCTTTCGGATCGAAGCCGAAGGCATCGAGCGCTGAAATGAGTTTCTCGGCCCCGCGCGAGACATAGCGGTTTGCATCGCCAGCCACATCCAGCGCGGCGTCTTCGCGCGTCATCCGCGCGGGCTTGTTATCGCCTACACCGTCAATGCGCACCAATCCGCGTTTTATGAGATCGCGCGCTCGCGCGCGTGTTGCGGCCAGGCCGCGCGTCACAAGCAAAGTATCGAGACGTATTCTTTTGACCGGCTTGCCCAAGGCCGCAGGATCAGGCCAGCTCGCCGGTCTCGGCGCGGCATTCGCGGCCGAGCGGGGCAAACACGGTCTTCACGATGGCGTCCGAATCGAGCCCGGCCTGGGCGTACATGGCGGCTGGCGTATCCTGATCGATAAAAGCGTCAGGCAGGACCATGCTGCGCACTTTGAGCCCGCTCTCAAGCAGGCCTTCATCCGACAGGAATTTGAGCACATGGGAACCGAAACCGCCGACAGACCCCTCTTCCAGGGTGATAAGCACTTCATGGTCGCAGGCCAGCCGCCGGATCAGGTCATGATCGAGCGGTTTGGCGAAACGGGCATCCGCGACCGTTGCCGGCAGCCCCTGGGCGGCAAGCTGATCGGCCGCGTCCAGACATTCGCCAAGACGCGTCCCCAATGACAGCAGGGCAACCGTCGTGCCTTCGCGCATGATGCGGCCCTTGCCGATCTCGAGCGGTTCGGGGTTCAGGGGCATCTCCACCCCTGTGCCCTCGCCGCGCGGGTAACGGAACGCGCTGGGGCGGTCATCAATCGCCGCGGACGTCGCCACCATGCGAACCAGTTCCGCTTCATCGGCCGCGGCCATGACGACAAAATTGGGCAGGCTGCTCAGATACGCCACGTCGAACGTGCCGGCGTGGGTCGGTCCGTCGGCGCCCACCAGACCGGCGCGGTCGATGGCGAAGCGGACGGGAAGATTCTGAACCGCCACGTCATGCACGATCTGGTCATAGGCCCGTTGCAGGAATGTCGAATAAATTGCCACGAAGGGCTTATAGCCCTGCGTCGCCAGGCCGGCGGCGAAGGTCACCGCGTGCTGCTCGGCAATGCCGACGTCGAAACACCGGTCCGGAAACGCCTCGCCGAAGATATCAAGGCCCGTGCCAGACGGCATGGCGGCGGTAACGGCGACAATATGATCGTCCTTCTCCGCTTCATGGCAGAGCGCCTGTGCAAAAACTTTTGTGTAGGAGGGGGCCTTGGGGGCCGATTTCTCCTGCGCGCCCGTCACCACATTGAAGCGCGCCGTAGCGTGGCCCTTGTCGTCGGAATTCTCCGCCGGTCCGTAGCCCTTGCCCTTCTGTGTCACAACATGGATGAGGATGGGCCCCTCCTTCGCGTCGCGCACATTGCGCAGGACGGGAAGCAGGTGATCGAAATTATGCCCGTCGAGGGGCCCCACATAATAAAAGCCCAGCTCCTCGAACAGCGTGCCGCCGGACCAGAAGCTGCGGGTATATTCCTCCGCGCGCGCCGCCCGGCGCTCCCACTTCTTGGGAAGTTTCTTCGCCAGCTGCTTGGCCCAGTTGCGGAAATTGCGGTAAGCGCCGCCCGACAGCCGCCGCGCCAGATAGGCGCTCATGGCGCCCACGGGTGGGGCGATCGACATGTCATTGTCGTTGAGGATAACGATCAGGCGCGAATCCATCGCGCCTGCATTGTTCATGGCTTCATAGGCCATGCCCGCACTCATGGCGCCATCGCCAATGACGCAGACGACATTATTGTCGCCGTCGGACAAATCGCGGGCCACGGCCATGCCGAGCCCCGCGGAAATGGAGGTGGAGGAATGGCCCGCGCCGAAGGGATCATATTCGCTCTCGGCCCGCTTGGTGAAACCGGAAATGCCGCCGCCCTGGCGCAACGTGCGGATACGCTCCCGCCGCCCGGTGATGATCTTGTGGGGATAGCACTGGTGGCCAACATCCCAGATGAGCTTGTCCTTGGGTGTGTCGAATACCTTGTGAATAGCAAGGGTGAGTTCAACCACGCCCAGCCCCGCGCCGAGATGCCCGCCCGTGACGGACACCGCGCTGACGGTCTCGGCGCGCAACTCGTCGGCCAGTTGCGGCAGATCGGCGTCATCCAGCTCGCGCAGGGCGGCTGGGTCGGCGATCCGGTCAAGCAGGGGTGTTTTGCTGGTTGTGTCGGTCACGATCATTTACACCAAAACCGCCGCGCGCGGCGCTGGCTGCTTTGCATTGTCACATTTTTCCAAGGCCGCGCATTTGAACGGATGTCGGTCACCGTTTCAAGTGATCAATTTCAGGCTTTGTTATACAGCAAGTTCGGGCTGAGCGTGCAGGCTTTGTGGGGGCGGGATCTTTTAATACAGTCACCCCGGTGAAAACCGGGGTCCAGTTGCTGTATAGCGACATGCATGGCTGATCTGGATCCCGGGCTTTCGCCGGAATGACGCTGAGATAGCCGGCGCACACCCCGTTTACTGGCCCCTTCGGTCAAGCCGGAGGATAACAGATTGTGTGCTGGCATGGCTCTGTCATTCAGATGAACCCACCTGCCTCACCCTGAGGAGCGCCCGTAAGGGCGCGTCTCGAAGGGTGTCGCCGCGAACGCTGGAGATGGCATCCTTCGAGACGGCGCTGAGGCGCCTCCTCAGGATGAGGATGATCTACTGCAAAGGCGGTCCGGGATTAACGGGTACGGGAAATTGGCATCCCTCCCTCCCCTTGACGGGGAGGGATTGAGGGTGGGGTGACAAAAGTATGGGTTATTTTTGCATCAACCCCCCTCCCTTGCCCTCCCCCGCAAGGGGAGAGGGAAAAAGACAATCACCGCTTAAACGACGCCCTTTTCGCGCAGGCGCGCAATCTCGCCGGCGTCCAGCCCGCAGAGCTCCCCCAAAATCCGCTCCGTCGCGTCTCCCAGCAGCGGTCCCGCGCTGGTCACCCTGCCCGGCGTTTCGGACAGGCGCGGGACGACGTTGGGCATGGTGACGGGATTTCCCGCCACATCCGCCACTTCGACCAGCGTGCCGCGCGCCTGGAAATGCGGGTCGGTGAAAATGTCGGCGATGGTGTTGACGGGAGCGGCGGGCACTTCGAACTCGACGCAGCGGGCGATGAAATCATCGCGCGAAAAACTCTTGATGTAATCGCCGACCAGCGCGTCAACCTCATCGAAATGCGCGAGCCTTCTGCCGACCACGCCAAAGGCTTCCGCGTCGGCCAGTTCCTCCCTGCCCATCATGGCGGCGAGCCGCGCGAACATGGCGTCCGATGTGCAGGCGATGGCCAGCCACTTGCCGTCTTTTGCTTCGTAATGGCCATGGGGCACGGCATTCAGCGTCTTGGTGCCTTCCGGCCCGCGCACGATCCCCGCTTCCGCGTAAGCAGGCGCCAGCTCATCGAGCACCCGGAAGATGGATTCATACAGGCTCAAATCGATCACCTGCCCCCGGCCCGTCGCATCGCGGTGGCGCAGCGCCATCAGCACGCCGACGGTGCCATAAAGCCCGGTGATGTAATCGGCAAGCGATGTCGAGCCCGGCGTCACCGGCGGCCCGCCGGGCATGCCCGCCAGATGGACGAGCCCCGCATAGGCATGGGCGATACGGGCGAACCCGGGGCGGTCGCGGTAAGGGCCGTCCTGGCCATAGCCGGAAATCCTGAGCAGAATGAGCTTGGGGTTTATTTCGCTCAGGACATCCCAGCCCAGGCCCCATTTTTCCAGCGTGCCGGGGCGGAAATTTTCGCACAAAATATCCGATTTAGAGACGAGCTTCTTGAGGATTTCCGCGCCTTCGCGCGCGCGCAGATTGAGCGTGAGCGACGATTTGTTGCGCGCCTCGCTTTTCCACGCCAGTGTGTCGCCGCCATCCTTCGGGGTGCCGTAGCGCCGCCACGGGTCGCCGCCATCGGGGCGCTCCACCTTGATGACTTCGGCGCCGAACTCGCCAAGCGTCGAGGCCGCGAAGGGAGCGGCCACGAAGGTCGCCAGATCGAGCACCCGAACGCCCGAAAGCGGCAGCGGGGACTTTTTTTCTTGTCCTATCGCTTCGCTATTTGAGGACTGGTCAGCAGTCGACATCAAGAGGTTCCGTGCCGGCGGGTTTGCCGTCAGCGCCCAGGGTGATCTTCTCCACCTTGGCTTCGGCTTTTTTCAGCAGAGCGTCGCAGTGATTGCGCAAAGCCTCACCGCGCTCATAGATGGCGATGGATTCTTCCAGCTCCACATCGCCCTTCTCCAGCTTGGCGACGATCTCTTCAAGCTCACCCATGGCCGCCTCGAAACTCATGGCGCCAATATCGTCTTGTTTCGTCTTTTCAGCCATTGCCTGCCGTCTCTTTCCTCAACTGCCCGCATCCATCAGCACCTGGACATGGGCTGCGACCGAGTTCGCGAGCCCGTCCAGATCATAGCCGCCTTCGAGCATGGAGACGACCCGGCCCTTGCAACTCTTGTCCGCGATTTCGATGATCTTGGCTGTCGCCCAGGCGAAATCGTCCTCGACGAGCCGCAGGCTCCCCAAAGGGTCGCGCTCATGGGCATCGAACCCGGCGGAAATCAGAATGAAGTCCGGCCGGTGCGCGGAAAGCTGCGGCAATATCCGGCTTTCAAAGGCCTCGCGGAACACTTCGCCGCCATCGCCCGCCCGCAACGGCGCGTTGCAGATATTTCCAACGCCCGATTCGGTAATGGCGCCGGTGCCGGGAAACAGCGGCATCTGGTGGGTCGAACCGAAATAGAGGTTTTTGTCGTCCCAGAACATGGCCTGCGTGCCATTGCCGTGGTGAACGTCGAAATCGACAACCGCTACGCGTTCCGCGCCATGTTTGGCGCGCGCATAAAGGCCGGCAATGGCGATATTGTTGAACACGCAAAATCCCATGGCCGTTTCGCGTTCGGCATGGTGCCCGCAGGGGCGGATGGCGCAAAAGGCGTTATCCGCCTTGCCCGTCATCACCTGATCGACTGCGTGAATGCCCGACCCGACCGCGCGCAGGGCCGCCTCCCAGCTTTTCGGGCTCAGCACCGTATCGCCATCGACGCGCACCAGCCCCTCTTGCGGGGTCGCCTCGCGGATGGCCTCAATATAGCGGCCGGGATGCGCGCGCTCGATATCGGCGACATCGGCCATGGGCGCGTCTTCGCGGCTCAGATCGTCGAAGGCTTTCGTATCGATGATCTTCTTGATGGCGCGCAGGCGGTCGGGACGTTCGGGGTGTCCGGGGCCCGTGTCATGCTCGATGCAGACGTCATGTGTCAGGTAAAGGGTCGTCATAGCTTCCTGCCGGGTTGGCTTAGATATTGCTATTCATAATCATGTTGATGGCAAACCGCTACCCGGCCAGCGCATCCGCTGCATCGGGTAACACCCAGCTCCCGCCGGCGATAATGGATTTCGCCAGCCCCGGCGCCTCGACGGCGTGGTTTTCCGCATAGTAACGCGCCAGCGCGACAGCACCGCCCGCGCCGGCATTTTCACCGCGCGTCTGTTTCAATGCGCCCTTGGCCATATAGACCGCGCCGCTGGCGATACCGAACAGCCGCAAATAGGCGCTGGCCCCCGCGAGCGCGGTTGCGGCGTCGCTTGAGAGTTTTCCAAGAAGGAAGGCGGTTGCTTCTTCCAGCGCCGCAACCGCGTCCTCAAGACAAGCCGCGGTGCCGCCGAATTCAGGAACATCGGACGCATTCGTCCCGGCGACTATTTCCCGCAATGACGCAATATGGCTCCGTACGGCTTCTCCGCCATCCAGCGGTAATTTCCGGACCACCAGATCAATCGCCTGAATGCCGTTGGTGCCCTCATAGATGGGGGCAATCCGCGCGTCGCGCAAATACTGGGCGGCGCCCGTTTCCTCGATATAGCCCATGCCGCCATGAACCTGCACGCCCTCGCACGCCACCTCCACGCCCATGTCGGTGGAGAAGGCCTTGGCGACCGGCGTCAGCAGGCTCGCCATGGCATGGGCCGTCTCATCACTGCCGCGCTCGGCAATGTCGATCATGCGCGCGGTCATGAAACAGATCGCCCGCGAGGCGGCCGTCTTGGCTTTCATGGACAGCAGCATGCGCCGCACGTCCGGATGATTGACGATCGCGGTTTGCCTGCCGTCCGGCCCGCGCCCCTGTTTGCGCTCGCGGGCGAAGGCCTGCGCGCGCTGAAAGGCGCGCTCGGCAATGGCCGCGCCCTGCACGCCAACCGCGAGCCGGGCGCGGTTCATCATGGTGAACATGGCCGCCAGCCCGCGGGTTTCCTCGCCCACCAGCCAGCCTTTCGCACCCCCCTTGTCCCCCATCCGCATGACACATGTGGGGCTGGCATGAATGCCGAGCTTGTGTTCGAGAGAAAGGCAATGAACATCATTGCGTTCTCCGAGAGAACCATCTGAATTGATGAGATATTTCGGCACCAGAAAAAGCGATATGCCGCCTGTTCCGGGCGGCGCATCCGGCGTGCGCGCCAGCACCAGATGAACGATATTGTCCACCAGGTCATGCTCGCCGAAGGTGATGAATATCTTGGTTCCCGAGAGCAGATAGCCGCCATCGCCCCGGGGCCGCGCCATGGTCTTCAGCGTGCTCAGATCCGACCCCGCATGGGGCTCGGTGAGCAGCATGGTGCCGGCCCATTCTCCCGGCACCATTTTCGGCAAATAGCTTTGCTTCAGCTCATCGCAGCCAAACTGAGCAATGGTCTCGGCCGCGCCCTGCGTCAGCATCGGATTGAGCGCAAAGGACATGCAGGCCGACTGCCACATCTCGCCCACCGCCATGGACATCATGACCGGCAGACCCTGCCCGCCATAATCACCCGGTCCGGCCAGGCCGGCCCACCCGGCCTCGCGCCATTGCCGGTAGACATCGCGCCAGCCCTCCGGCATCCGCACCTCGCCATTTTCAAGCGTCGCGCCCTGTACATCGCCCTGACGGTTCAGCGGCGCGATGCGCTCCGATGCAAACTTGCCGGCCTCTTCCAGAATGGCGGCAACCAGGCCGGGGTCGAGGTCCGGAAACAGGCCGTCCTCAATGAGGCCGGACAGCCCGGCGATGTCATTAAGGGCGGCGGAGATTTCTGCGACGGGCGCGGTGTAGGTCATCTCAATCTGCAAGCCTGCTGGACCGATGTCCGTTCAAAGCAAGTTCAACCCCACAATTGCATGATCGCGCCGGTCATGCGACCTAAACACCGCCATGCCAATCGAACCCGCCACACGGTCCTTAATCCAACGCGCCGCCAAGGTGCTGGCGGACGGCGGCGTGGTCGCCTTCCCCACCGAAACCGTCTATGGGCTGGGCGCGGACGCCACCAACGCGGATGCGGTTTTGCGTGTCTATGAGATGAAAGGCCGCCCGCGCTTCAACCCGCTGATCGCCCATGTGGCGGACCTTGAGACCGCCGGGGCCCATGGGTGTTTCAACGCTCCGGCGCGCAAACTGGCGGAAGCGTTTTGGCCCGGCCCGCTCACGATTGTTCTCAAAAGACGCGCTGAGAGCCGCATTTGCGATCTGGTCTCGGCCGGGCTCGAAACAATCGCGCTTCGCGTGCCCGCGAATGAAATCGCGCGAGGCCTGTTGCGCGCGGCCGGCTGCCCGGTCGCCGCGCCGAGCGCCAACAGGGCCGGCCATGTCAGCGCGACAGCCGCTTCGCATGTGGCGGCCGACCTTGGCGAGGGCCCGGATTTCATTCTGGACGGAGGCGATACGGTACTGGGGCTTGAATCCACGGTGATCGATCTGAGTGGACCCGAACCGCTGCTCTTGCGCCCGGGGGCGATCCCGCGCGAGGAGATCGAAAATATCCTTGCCGCCAAACTTGGAGACGCAACCACACCGAACGAGCCAACCTCTCCCCTCTCCCCGGGGCAGCTGGCGAGCCACTATGCGCCACGGGCGCGTGTTCGGCTGGAGGCCACCTGCGTGGAGCCGGGCGAGGCATTGCTTGCCTTCGGCGGCAATCCACTTCCGACACAGGGACTTGTGGTCAATCTGAGTCCAAAGGGCGATCTGCGAGAGGCAGCCACCCGTTTCTTCGCGGCGTTACGTCAACTCGATGATAGTGGATGCGCGGGCATCGCGGTCATGCCCATCCCTGGTGAAGGGCTGGGCGAAGCCATCAATGACCGCCTGCGCCGCGCCGCCGCGCTGCGCGGCGCTTAAGCTCGCGTTCCACCAGACCGGTAAAATGGATTATGTAGTATGTAGTGAGTCCGGCGCTATTGTGCCGCCCCATTCATTCTTATCCGGGTTCGCTGTCCCTATGCCGACCAAACACAAGACCACATCACCGGTTCCCTCGCCCGACCTGCTCGACCGGTTCGCTTCCATTGTCGGCGAGAGAAATACCATCCGCGACCCAGGCGAGATGGACGCTTATCTCACCGAGTTGCGCAATCTTTATACGGGCAACGCCTCCCTTGTGCTGCGCCCCGGCTCAACGCCAGAGGTGTCGCAGATCCTCAAACTGGCCAATGAAACGGGCACGGCCATCGTCCCCCAGGGCGGGAATACCGGGCTTGTGGGCGGGCAAATCCCTTTCGATGGCGGAGAAGAAATCGTCGTTTCGCTGTCACGAATGAACGCAATCCGCGCAATCGACCCCGAAGGCAACACCATGACGCTCGATGCCGGCGTCATACTGGAACGGGCGCAGGCGGCGGCGGAGCAGGTGGGCCGGCTGTTTCCGCTCTCTCTTGCTTCGGAAGGGAGCTGCCAGATCGGCGGCAATCTCGCCACCAATGCCGGCGGAACGGCCATGCTGGCCTATGGCAATGCGCGGGACATGGTTTTGGGACTTGAGGTGGTATTGGCCGACGGGCGTATCTGGGACGGGCTGCGCGCGCTCCGCAAGGACAATACGGGTTATGACCTGAAAGACTTGTTTATCGGGTCCGAGGGCACGCTCGGCATCATTACCGGTGCGGTGCTGAAGCTGTTTCCAAAGCCCGCGGAACACGCCACCGCCTTCGCGGGCCTCGCCAGCGTGGACGCTGCGGCCCGCCTTTTCGGCCTTGCGCG
>BDTT01000076.1 GCA_002897995.1 bacterium BMS3Bbin10
GCCTGGGTGCTGCCGGGGGGCAAATCGCGCAACAGTTCCGTCGCCACAACCGCTATGGTGGAAAGCGGCGTGCCGAGTTCATGGGCGGCGGCGGCGGCGAGTCCGTCGAGCGCGGACATGTTCTGCTCGCGCGACAGAACCGCCTCGGTGGCCGCCAGCGCCTCGGACATCTGCCGCGCTTCCTTGGCGATCCGCTGAGCGTAAAGAGCAAAGAAGATGGCCCCCGAAACCAGCGCCGCCCAGATGCCGAAAATATATGTCAGCGGAAGAACCAGGGTTTCGCCGGGATACCAGGGCAGGGGCAAATGAAACACGGTGAGGGCAGTGACGCAGATAGCGGCCAGCAGCCCCAGAAACATGGTATGGCGCACCGGCTGCTTCGACGCCGAGACCGTCACGGGCGCAATGATCAGGAAGGCAAAGGGATTCTGCAGACCGCCCGTGAGATAAAGAAGCGCCGTGATCTGCAGCACATCGTAAGCCAGCATGGCCGAAGCATAGTCGCTCCTGAGCCACAGGCGGCCCGAATAGCGTATACGCAGAAAAACATTGAGCCACGCCGAGAGCGCGATGATGGCGATGCACAAGCCGACAGGCAGATCGAAGCCCAGTCCGAAATACACCAATGTGACGGTAGCCGCCTGACCGAGCACCGCAACCCAGCGCAGCCGGATTATGGTCCTGAGCCTCAGCAGGCCGGTATACCCGCCGGATGTCATGGGGAAGACCGGGCTCAATGTGGCGTTCATTTCAATGGCTCGTATTTTGCCGGCTCGCACGGGATCCCGGCAGCGCCGGCCCCGCCCTACCCTATCAAGCCGCGCGTCCGCGCGAAACATGGCTGTGCCGGGGCCTGCGAGCGGCGAACAGGCAGGACAATTCGCCGCCTTCAAACTTTCGCGAGACGGGTTGACGCACGCGGACAAGTTGGACTCCATAGGCGGGCCAGACTCATGGCGATCGCAAACCGGCTCAACAAGGTGGAACAGGCTCAATGAAACGGCGTTTGCTTATCCTCATTATTGCGGCGGCCCTCGGGGTCGGCGTCGCGGCCCTTTCGACAATGGTCCTGCGCAGCATGCAACCGGAAAAGCCGCAAGTCTTAAGCGGCAAGGCGCTGATCGGCGGCACCTTCACGCTGACCGATCATACCGGACGCCGGGTGAGCGAGAAGGATTTCGCGGGTCGCTTCATGCTGATCTATTTCGGTTACACATTTTGCCCGGACGTCTGCCCCGCAGAATTGCAGGTCATGTCCGCCGCCCTCGACCAGCTGGGCGACAAGGCCAAGAACGTAACGCCCGTGTTCATTACCATCGATCCGGAGCGGGACACCGTTAAGCAGATGGCGAGCTATGTCACCAATTTCCATGAGCGCCTGGTCGGCCTGACGGGCACCGCCGAGGAAATCCGCGCCGCCGCAAAGGCCTACCGTGTGTATTACGCCAAGGCGAAGGATGACGCCTCAAGCACCGACTATATGATGGAACACTCCAGCATCGTCTTTCTCATGAGCCCGAAAGGCGAGTATCTCGCCCACTTCACCTATGGCACCGGCGTCGACAAGATGGCGGCGGGCATCGCCAAATTTCTCTGATATTTCAATCCGGACAACCGCTCTTCGCGCGCTCCGGCCGGCCGGCTCCTAGATCGCTTCATGTTTTGATGGAATCAAAACTGCGATCTAACTTTTTGTATTTGCATATCATTTTTCCGATAACCGGTTCCCATCCCCGCCTTCGCGGGGACATGCTTATCGGTGATACGCACTAGACGCCGCGCGCCGATGTTGCACTGCGGTCAAACATCGCCTATATAGATATTGCACTGCAACATAACTGGGCTTTCCAGAGCCGTGCATCATTTCGGGAAGGAAGTCATTCTTGCCCCTCTATCACCTGTTTGAAATGAACCATGCGGCCCTGGCGCCGGCACGGGCGATGTCGGACATGGCCCGGCTCGCCTTCCGCAATCCGCTTAACCCGCTGGCCCATACGCCGGCGGGCCGGTCGGTTGCGGCCGCCTGCGAACTGTTCGAGCGCAGCACGCGCAGATACGCCAAGCCGTGTTTCGGGATTTCGCAAACCCGGGTGGACGGCCAGACCATTCCGGTGCGCGAGGACGTCATATGGCGCAAACCATTTTGCGAGTTGCGCCATTTCGCCCGCGAGCTGCCGCAGGGGAGCCGCGGCAACGACACGAAACTTCTGATCGTGGCGCCCCTGTCGGGCCACTATGCGACCCTGCTGCGCGGCACGGTCGAGGCCATGCTTCCGCGCCATGACGTCTATATTGCCGACTGGACCGATGCCCGCATGGTGCCGGTGATACAGGGCACCTTCGATCTCGACGATTATATCGACTATCTGATCGCGATTTTGACGATGTTCAGGGGCGACGTTCACGTGATGGGCGTGTGCCAGCCCTCGGTGCCCGTGCTCGCCGCGGTTTCGCTCATGGAAGCGGAGGGGAATCGCAACACACCGCACTCCATGACGCTGATGGCCGGTCCGGTGGACACGCGGATTAGCCCGACCAGCGTCAATGAGATGGCCGAGCAGCACTCCATCGACTGGTTCCGTCAGAACGTCGTCATGCAGGTTCCCTGGCCCCATCCGGGCGTCTGCCGCGCAGTCTATCCGGGCTTCCTGCAGCTTACCGGTTTCATGACCATGAATCTCGACCGGCATATGGATGCGCACAAGGATCTGTTCCGGCAGTTGATCGAGGGCGATGGGGATTCCGCCGACCGGCACCGCGCCTTTTACGACGAGTATCTGGCGGTGATGGATCTGGACGCGGCCTTCTATCTTCAGACCATCGATTCGGTGTTTATCCGCCATGCCCTGCCGAAGGGCGAGATGACGCACCGGGGCGACCGCGTCGACCCGTCGCGAATCAGACGCACCGCGCTCATGACCGTCGAGGGGGAGAAGGACGACATCTCGGGCGTTGGCCAGACGCGCGCCGCTCATGAGCTGTGCACCGCGCTGCCGGACTCGAAACGGTACCACTATCTGCAAAGCGGCATTGGCCATTACGGCGTATTCAACGGCTCGCGGTTCCGCGCCGAAATCGCGCCGCGCATTTCCGAATTCATCGAGACCCATCAAGGTGGCGGCGGCGCCGTCAAACGCGCCCTGCGTTTCGTGCGCTGAGTCGCGCCCGCGCCCGTGATAGGCTGGCGCCCGCTTATTGATTCGCAGGCGCGAAGCGTTCCGGGCATCTCAAGAATGTTCCCCACCCGCAAGGCAGAAACCTTTCACATGACCACCCCCGGTCTCGATGCGCCGGTGCTTGTGCGGCGCAGCGCCCGCGCGCGGCGTCTCTCGCTCACCGTGAACGAGGCCCGGCGCGGCGCTGTGCTGACCGTTCCGGGATACACCAGTCTCGAAGAAGCCGGCAATTTCCTCGCCCAGCATTTCGAGTGGCTGCAAAAGCGCCTGGCCGCGCTGCCGCGGCCGGTTCCGTTTGCGGACGGGGGGGTGGTGCCCCTGCGCGGGCGCGGTCATGTCCTGCGCTTCACACCCAATGGCCGGCAGCGCGGGGTGGTGTGGATTGAAAACCCCGCCGGAGCGGGGGAGCGCGCCGGGGCGGAAGAGACCGCCCTCCCGGTCATCTGCGTGGCGGGCGCCCATGAACATGCGCCGCGCCGGCTCAAGGACTGGCTGAAGCGCCAGGCGCGCGAGGATTTGGCGCGCCATTGCGCGGCGCATGCCGCGACGCTGGACGTCAAACCCAAACGCATCGCCATACGCGACCAGTCAAGCCGATGGGGCTCCTGCTCCGCAACCGGCGTGCTTTCCTTCTCCTGGCGGCTGATCCTGGCGCCCGGGCGGATACTCGATTATCTGGCGGCTCACGAGGTTGCCCATTTGCTCGAGATGAATCACGGGCCACGTTTCTGGGCCCATGTGCGCAAGACCTGCGCAACCATGGATGAGGCAAAATCCTGGTTGAAGAAGAACGGGTCCGGACTGCATCGCTATGGCGCGCCGGACGCATAGACCGGCGGCGGGTTGATTTTGGCTGGTCCGCACATCCTTCGAGACGGCGCTTCGCGCCTCCTCAGGATGAGGCTTCGAGACGGCGCTTCGCGCCTCCTCAGAGATGAGGCTTCGAGACAAACACCAATGGACCCCTCATGCCGAGGAGCGCCCGAAGGGCGCGTCTCGAAGCATGGGCCGCGTGCCGGAATCAATATCCCCTGTCAGTGATACGCACTAGCTGTTTGGCGTAAACGCGCCCATGATCCGGTCAATGAATGACCGCTTGGCCTGTTGCCCGGCCGCAACCGGGGCCCGTTGCGCCAGGGCCGGCATACTTGTTCCGGGCAGGGGAGCGGGACGTTTCCTGCGGTGCGCCTCGGTCATGATGGACTTCCAGATCTGCGCCGGCAGCGATCCTCCGGTCACGTTCTTCATCGGCGTGCCATCGTCATTTCCAACCCATACTCCGGCCACATAATTCGCCGTGTAGCCGACAAACCAGGCGTCGCGGAAGTTTTGGGTGGTTCCGGTTTTCCCCGCCGACGGGCGATCGGAAAGGGCGGCGCGCTTGCCGGTGCCCGAAACCATGACCTCACGCATCATCTCGTTCATGGCGCCCACATAAACAGGGGCAATGGCGCGCGGGCGCCCCAAAGTGCGGCGTTGATAGATCGTTTTTCCCTTCGCCGTACGGATGCGATTGACGATATGGGGCACAGCCCGGTAGCCCCCGTTCGCAAAGGGAGCGTATGCGGACACCAGCTCCAGCAGGGTCACTTCCGCCGTTCCCAGCGCCAGCGACGGGTTTTCGTGAATATCGGACTCGATGCCGAGACGGCGCGCGGTGCGCGCCACCCGCCAGCGGCCGGCCTCCATGGTCAGGCGCACGGCGACCGTATTGATCGACTGCGCCAGGGCGTCGCGCATGGTGATGGCGCCGCGGAACCCCTTCTTGTAGTTCCTCGGGCGCCAGCCATTGATATTGACCGGGCCGTCGTCAATCAGCGTATCGGGGGTGAGCCCCGATTCCAGCGCGGCCAGATAGACGAACGGCTTGAACGCCGAGCCCGGCTGGCGGCGCGCCTTCACCATTCGGTTGAACTGGCTTTCCCTGTAGGACTTTCCACCGACCAGCGCCTTGATCGCGCCTTTGGTGTCGAGCACCAGGGCCGCGGCCTGTCCGGCCTCGCGCGCGGGGCCCTGATCCGTCATGGTCGCGTTGACCAGCTCCTGCGCCTTGCGTTGCAGGGCGGGGTCGATGGTGACCTCGACGATCACATCGGATTTCCATTCGCTGAGCAGACCGGGGAGAATTTCGACCACCCAGTCGGCGGCATATTCATAGCCTGTAAGACCGCTCGGACTACGCACCGTCGCCGGCTGCGAAATCGCCGCCATCGCCTGCCTCGGCGCCAGCAGTTTCGCCGACACCATGTTCGTCAGAACGACCGAAGCGCGCTCCTCCGCGCGGCGCGGGTTCCTTGTGGGTGCGTAGCGCGACGGCGCCTTGAGCAGCCCCGCCAGCAAGGCCGCCTCCGGGAGGCTGACATTGCGCGCCGACTTGCCGAAGTAGCGTTTGGCCGCCGCCTCCACCCCATAGGTGCCGGCGCCGAAATAGACGCGGTTGAGATAAAGCTCCAGGATTTCGTCCTTGCTCAGATGCATCTCCAGCCAGAGGGCGAGAATCACTTCCTGAAATTTGCGCGTGATGGTGCGCTCCGGCGTGAGAAAAACGTTCTTGGCCAATTGCTGGGTGATGGTGCTGCCGCCTTCCACCACCGCTCCGGCCTGCACATTCTTGGCCATCGCCCGGACAAGCCCTATCGGGTCGACGCCGAAATGCGAACGGAAGCGCCGGTCTTCGGTCGCCAGCACCGCATTGATGAGATGGGGCGGCATGCGCGCCAGGCGAATATACCCGCGTCTGAGGCCGCGCTCGGCCAGCACCGTGCCGTCGCTTGCGACCAGCGTCACATTGGGGGGGCGTTTCTTGATATTGGCCAGCGTCGAGGGCGGCATGGTGAGCGTGACATAGGCGACCAGGCCGGCAAGAATAATGGCCGCCCACACGCCGGCGACTCCGCCCCAGTAGAAGAAGCTGCCGGCAGCGCTCCGCTTCCCGCCGGCGCGGGCCTTGCGTTTTTGCTTTTTCGCCCGTCCGCCAAACAAAAACCGGAAAATGAGTTCAATGCGCGTCTTTCGCCTCGGCGCGGCGCGGGACGGACGCCCGGCGGGCATCCGTCCCTTTGCCCGCTTGGCTGGTTTTCGGGTACGCAACACTCTTTTCCCTCCGCGAGACCAGACGCGGGAAATCACGGCCTGACCCGGTTTGAGCCTAGGCTCAGGACCCGTTAATGGCATCCATTGTGCGTGATGGATTTTGCTTCTGAGCAGGCGGAAAGGCGCGGGAAACCCCGCCGGTTTTCAAGCCTTTCCAACGCACTCAGGGGCAAAATCCACCTCGCCCGCAGGGTTTGGTCAGGAGGGCCCGCCTGCCGGCAAACAATGCTCGAAAAGGCAAATAGCCTGTTCTTGCGCTTGTTTCCCAACATTCGGGCCCTCCTGACCAAACACAATGCACGCCATTAATGGGTCCTGAGCCTAGG
>BDTT01000077.1 GCA_002897995.1 bacterium BMS3Bbin10
AAGAAGAAGCCCGTGGAAGACATCGTTCTGACGGCCACCGGGCCAGTGTCGTCGACGGCGCAGGAAGCACTCGACCGTATCGAGATTCCGCAGGAAATCCGCCAGCGCATCAACAAGATGCTCACTCCCGGGTCGTCGCTGGCCATCACCAATGATGGCATCAGCAGGGAAACAACGCCCAAGGGAACCGACTTCGTCATCCTGATGCAGTAGAGGCGGGCCGCGTTTCGCGGCCGGCGCGGGGTATCGTTCACGCAAACGCGAATTCGCGGTCGCGCCGGATCACATGTGAGGCGCGAATTCTCAAATGCGCGCGAAAAGTCCTTCCGGCAAAACGATCGATCACCAAATGTCAGGGCACGCCGGCGGGTACCCCCCCGACCGCCTGGAGCCGGCGCATATCTGATGAAGGAGTGAATCCCATGAAGACGACATTCGGCGCACTGGCCCTGGCGGCCGCTCTCATCGCCGGTATCGGAACCGCAAGCGCGGCTCCCTCTCTCGACAGCCCGTTCACCTACGAGACCGTTTTCGAGGGCGGCAACGGCTAACGCCTCCTGGCATTGGCTCGAATATCGAGGCGGGTCCATGCGGGCCCGCCTCTTTCAAGCCCGTCATCGCCTGGCGTCCGGCCCGCGCCCTCGCGCACCGGGATTCGCATCTCGATTGGCGGCCTTGCCGGGCTGGAGTCTGGGCTGGCCTCTCATCCATGACGGCGCTACCTTGTCCCTCGCCATGTGCGGCAGTGGAGCACAAGAGGAGCAAGCCATGACCGAGTGGTCGCAAACCTGGACGTTTTTCGACGGGACCTGGAGCGAGGGAAACCCGCAGCTTCTGGGCCCCCGCGACCATGCCGCATGGCTCGGCTCCACCGTATTCGACGGCGCGCGCGCCTTTGAGGGCGTCACCCCCGACTTGCAGGCCCATTGCGAACGGGTGAACGCTTCGGCCCGCGCCCTCGGCCTCAGACCGACGCGCGAGAGCGGCGAAATCCTCGAGATTGCCCGCGACGGCGTGGCGAAATTCGAGGCCGGAACGGCGCTCTATATCCGCCCCATGTACTGGGCCCAGGACGGCGGGCGCTTCTCCGTGCCGCCGAACCCCGACAGCACGGTGTTCTGCATGTGCATCTATGCGCTGCCCATGCCCGAGCCGGCCGGCTTTTCGGTGATGCGTTCCAGTTACCGCCGCCCGGCGATCGACATGGCGACGGTCAACGCCAAGGCGTCGTGCCTCTACCCCAACTCGGCGCGGGCGCTGGCGGAAGCGGCGGAAAAAGGGTTCGACAATGCCCTCGTGCTGGACCCGGTGGGCCATGTCGCGGAACTGGCGACGGCGAATGTGTTTCTCGCGAAAGACGGCGCGGTGCATACGCCCGCTCCCAACGGCACGTTCCTGAACGGCGTCACCCGGCAGCGTGTTATCAAGTTACTCGAAGGGGCCGGCGTCAAAGTGTATCAGAGATCGCTCGCCTTCGAGGAGTTCGAAGCGGCGGATGAAATCTTCGCCAGCGGCAATTATTTCAAGGTGATGCCGGTGACGCGCATCGAGTCCCGCGACCTCCAGCCCGGCCCGCTCTATGCCCGCGCGCGGGAGCTTTATTGGGACTGGGCGCATTCTTAAATGCGCTACCGCCTATCGGCTATATGAGCGCATGGTGGGTAATCGATGTCCGACTTGAAACCCGGCCTGGTCGGCGAAGCTGAGTTGATCGTTGGCGAGGAACACACCGCCGCGAGTGTCGGCAGTGGCAGGGTCGGCGTGTTGGCGACGCCGGTGATGATCAACCTGATTGAAGCGGCGGCCCTCAAGGCGATCGAGGCCCACCTCCCTCACGGGCGCCAAAGTCTTGGAACCCATCTGGACGTCTCTCACATTGCGGCGACGCCAGTCGGCATGCGCGTTACCGCAACTGCGGAGCTGGTGAAAATGGAGGGCCGCCACCTGGAATTTAAGGTGCGCGCCCGCGACGAGATGGAGGAAATCGGCTCGGGGACGCACCAGCGCGTTGTCGTTAATGTGGAAAAATTCGCGGCCCGCGTAGCGCGGAAGATGGCTGGCTGCTAACCCTCCAGCACCCGCCGCGCGATCACATTCGCCTGGATCTCCGCCGCGCCCTCGAATATCGACAATATCCGCGCGTCGCACAGAACCCGGCTGACGGGAAATTCCAGCGCGAAGCCGTTGCCGCCGTGGATTTGCACTGCGTTGTCGGCGGCCGCCCAGGCGACGCGGGCCGAGAGCAGTTTGGCCATGCCCGCTTCCAGGTCGCAGCGGTGGCCGGCGTCTTTTTCGCGCGCGGCAAAATATGTGAGCTGGCGGGCGATCATGATCTCCACCGCCATCATCACGATCTTGTCGGAAACGCGCGGGAAGGCATAGAGCGCCTTGCCGAACTGCCGGCGCTCCTGGGCATAGCGCAGGGCGAGATCGAGCGCGTTCTGCGCCACGCCGATGGCCCGCGCCGCCGTCTGGATGCGCGCGCCCTCGAAGGTCTTCATCAGCTGCTTGAAGCCCTGGCCTTCTTCCCCGCCGAGCAGCGCATCGGCGGGCACTATGAGCCCATCGAACGAGACGTCATATTCCTTCATGCCGCGATAGCCGAGCACCTCGATCTCGCTCCCCGCGATGTTCTCGCCCGGGAAGGGGTCGCCATCACTCCCTCGCGGTTTCTCGACGAGGAACATGGACAGGCCCTTATAGCCCTTCTCTTGCCCGTCGGTGCGCGCCATGAGCGTCATCAGATCGGCGCGCGCGGCATGGGTGATCCAGGTTTTCTGGCCGGTGATCCGGTAGATATCTCCGTCGCGGACGGCGCGGGTTTTCATCGACGCCAGATCGGAGCCCACATTGGGTTCGGTGAAAACCGCCGTCGGGATGATCTCGCCCGAGGCGAGGCCGGGCAGCCATTTTTCCTTCTGTGCGCCGGTGCCCGACAGCCCGATCAGCTCGGCGGCGATCTCCGAACGCGTGCCAAGCGACCCGACGCCGATATAACCCCGGCTGAGTTCTTCCGACACCACGCACATGCTCTCCTTGCCGAGGCCGAGGCCGCCATGTTCCTCCGGGATCGTCAGGCCGAAGACGCCGAGCGCCGACATCTTTTCGATCACCTCCATCGGCACATAGGCGTTGGCCAGATGCCACCCATGGGCGTGGGGCGCGATCTCGCTTTCGGAGAAACGGCGCATCTCTTCGCGCATGGCGTCATAGATGTCCTCGAGCCCGGCATCGCCGAAGGTGGCCGCGCCCTCGCTTTTCGCGATCAGTTCCGCGAGCGCAGCGCGCGCCGGCGCGGAGTTGCCGCCCAGAAGCGCCGAGACCGCGGGCGCCCCGGTAAAGGAGGCGATATCGTCCTGAGTCAGACCGAGCGCGGCGGGGCGGATAATCTCGCCCTGGCTCATGGGAATGCCGCCGGCGATCTGGCCCAGATATTCGCTCGCCGCGATTTGCGTAATCAGCGCCTCCAGCCCGCCGAAACGCCCCTCTTCCTCCATCCGCGCCGCATAGGCGGCCATTTGTTTCAGGGACTGGACGTAAGTGGCTGCCCAGGCGAGGCCGTGGGCCGCGTGCTGTTCACGCTCCAGCGCTTCAGTGGAAACCTTGCCGCCCTCGCTTACCGAATCCCGGATTGCGGCGGTGGCCTTTGACAGCAATGTCCCGGCGGCCCTGGCGGCTTCTTCGCATAAGCCGATCAGGCCGGGAACAAGGGAACCGGTGGCGCTGGGGCTTGGGCTTTGCGAGAGGGCCATGGGGCGCTCCTGTCCGGACGGAAATATTGTTGCGGTGCAGCATAGCTGAACGGCCGGCCTGCGCAAACACTCCTTTTGGGCAAGTCCGCGCTATGGGCCGAGGGAGCCGGCGGGGCAACTAGCTGCTTGTGCCGCATTGCCGATTCAGCCATGTTAACGAAGTGTTAACCATACCCTGTGCAACGCTAAACGCGAGTATTAGCGGGGGAACGCGACGTAAGATTGGTTTTCGTGGTTCAGCTTTAGTCAGCGGCACTCCCTCTTTTTTATAAGATTTGTATATGCAGCCCGATCCGCCGGTCGGGGCACGCATCTGATTCATGGCGGAGCATTGAAATATGAGCCTGCCGAGTACAAACACCCGCGCCGGGACACCGTATAGCGAGGCCCTGACTTTGCGCGCGCGCGAAGAAGAGGGCGCGGGCAACACCGGGTTGCGGCGTTTCCCGTTCCGCTTATGTGTCGGCCTCTCTCTGCTTCTGATTATTTTCGTTTACTTCGATTTTTCGGAAATCCTCAGAAAGCTCACATCGCTCGAATGGCCGTTCGTGGCAATGGCGCTGGGCATATTGTCGCTTCAGTTCGCGGTCTCGGTGTTTCGCTGGCTTTATATTCTGAAACGTCAGGCGGCGGGCATCGGGCAGTATGAAGCGTTTTCCATCTACGGCTTCGGCGCGCTTGCCAATCTCTTCCTGGTGACGTCAATCGCCGGTATTTCCGTTCGCGCCGCGCTTCTCGTTCGCTCCGGCTCCAGCATATCCGCCGCATTGGCGTCGGTCACCGCGGAGCGGATCGCGGCAATTGCCGGGCTCGCCATGTGCGGACTTTTCGGCCTTGCTTTCGCCTTCCCCAGCGTCCGGGATTATCTGGCCGCGGCGCAAACAAAGCCGTCGCCCTATTTTGATTTTGCGATAATCGGAATGTTGGCGGTTGTGGTGGTCTGTGTGCTGGTTTCGTTTCGGTTTGCCGTGGTCGGAAAATTTGCCAAGCAGGTCCTTTCGGTGTTTTCCTCACCGGTTCCGGGGATCATTCTCATCCTGGCGAGTTGCTGCATCATATTTCTCGGCTTCGCCGGACTGGCCGTTCTTGCAGCGGGGATGGGACTTGAGGTCGAGCCGGTTTTCTTTCTTGCAGTGATGCCCGCGATCGCATTCGTTTCCGCGCTGCCCATCTCCATCGGCGGATGGGGCGTGCGCGAGGGCGCGATGGTGGCTGGACTGTCGATGTTTTCCATCCCTCCGGAGTCCGCGGTGGCGCTTTCGATCACCTTCGGCCTGGCGGGTCTTTTCGTCGCCGCCCTGCTTGGAGGGTCGGCGGTTTTGCTGGGGATGTATTGCCGCTCCCAGTCCGCTGTTACCGAAAAAGGCACCGGTATTGATGCCGGCGGGAGGTGAGCCCGCGAATTCCGGACCGGCCATGACCGCTCTCATGCGCCGCGCGATATGCGCCGCCGCCATAATATTCGCCGTTTCCCTTCATATGCAGCCGACGCTTTCCATCGCCGGCGCCGATCTCCGGGTCAGCCTTTCCGACGGGGCGATCCTGATCTTTCTGCCCTTGTTCGCATGGCTCTGCTTCAGGCTCTGGCCGCAGCTGAGACGTGAGATAAGTCCCTGCTGGCCGATATTGGCCATAGCGGCCACCCTTGTCATGGCGGCGGGCTTTGCGAATGGCATAAACGCGCTCGGCCGGACCGAGCCGTGGGCGCTTACGAAATTTGCGGGCTGGTTCGCGCTGCTCGCCTATATTTCCGCCGGCTGCCTTCTGGCGAGGGCACTGCCCGGGACGGCGATGCGTCTGTTTATTCGCACTTATACAGCCACGCTCGGCCTGATTGTGCTGGCCTTCATGGGTTTGGCGAGTGTCGGGGCCAACTGGCCCTTCGGTCAGCTTGGGCCGCGCCTGTCCGGGCTGGCGAGCAACCCCAATGCCTTTGCCCTGGCGGCCCTTTGCGGGGTGGTTCTGCTGCTGTCCTTTCGCGACCGCCTGGAAAAAAAACTGGGCCGTTTCGGACTGGAAGCCCTGAGCGCCTTCATGGTCGCGGGCGCATTGTTTTCCCGTTCCCTCGCCCTGCTGATCGCGGTTGCCGTTATATGGCTGGTTTACATTTCAATCCGGAAGGATTTCCGGTCCCTGTTCAGAATTTCCCTGCTGGCATTGCTGATCTATGGGACACCGGGGGCGGCGTTCTCGGCGCTATCCTATATCGCTCCCGCTCTGGTGCTCGGGAAGGGCGCGTCCGGCATCTTCAGCAAGGCGAATAAATTCTACGCCAGCGGCCAGAATATCGGTATCGCCGCGCGTATAACGTCAACCTACAGGGCGTTGGATTTGTGGAAGTCCCGGCCAATTCCCGGCGCCGGCCTGGGAGTGTTTCTTGCATATGAGCGCGAGCGGGGGGAACCGGAAGCGGATCTGACGCAAATTCACAACACGGCGCTCTGGATCATGACCGAGTTAGGTCTGGCGGGGTTTGCCGTTTTCGGAACCGCATTCGTTTCCCTGCTGATTTTTTTCTACCGGTCCGAAAAATGGTTGCGCGGCCGCGACCCTCCCGCCGCCGACGCGGCGCTCGCGGGACTGCTTGTCATGGCCGGCTGGTTTACGATGTCGCTCGCCCATGAGCTGATGTATCAGCGCGTGCCCTGGTTTATCCTCGGGCTTTGCATGGGCATGATATTCGCCGCCGGGCAAAACCGGGACACGGAGGCCGCCCAGATTGCCTAAGCGATGCCTTTGCCCGCTTCGATGACATCGTCGAGAGTCCGCAGGCCGGCGCATGGCGCATTGACGAGCACCGCCATATTGCCCGGCGCATGCTGGTTTTTCCACATGCGGGTATGCGCCTTGGGGATCTGCGCCCAGGGGAAAACTTCCGACATGCTCGGGTCGATGCGCCGCTCGATGACCAGCCGGTTGGCCTGGCTCGCCTGTTTCAGATGGGCGAAATGCGAGCCCTGAATGCGCTTCTGGTGCATCCACACATAACGCGCATCCATGGTGATCTTGTAACCGGTTGTGCCGGCGCAGAAGACGACCATGCCGCCGCGCTTCACGACGAATGTCGAGACCGGGAAGGTGGCTTCGCCGGGATGCTCGAACACGAAATCCACATTGTTGCCCTTGCCGGTGATGTCCCAGATGGCGGCGCCGAATTTGCGCGCCTCTTTGAACCAGGCGCCATATTCCTTTGAGCCAATCTCGGACAGCTCGCCCCAGCAATCGAATTTCTTGCGGTTGATGACGCCCTTGGCGCCGAGCGAGAGCACGAAATCGCGCTTGTCGTCGTCGGATATGACGCCGATGGCGTTGGCGCCCGCGGTGGCGCAAATCTGCACCGCCATGGACCCGAGGCCTCCCGACGCGCCCCACACCAGCACATTGTGGCCGGGGCGCAGGATATGCGGGCGGTGACCGAACAGCATGCGGTAGGCGGTCGCCAGGGTGAGCGTATAGCAGGCGCTCTCTTCCCATGTCAGATGCTGCGGGCGCGGCATGAGCTGCTGCGCCTGGACGCGGGTGAACTGGGAGAAGGAGCCGTCCGGCGTCTCGTAACCCCAGATGCGCTGGGTGGGCGAGAGCATCGGGTCGCCGCCATTGCATTCCTCATCGTCGCCATCGTCCTGGTTGCAGTGAACCACGACCTCGTCGCCGACCTTCCAGTTCTTCACCTTGGAGCCGACGGCCCAGATGATGCCCGACGCGTCGGAGCCGGCGATGTGATAGGGGTTTTTGTGACCGTCGATTGGAGATATCGGTTCTCCAAGCCCCGCCCAGATGCCGTTATAGTTCACGCCCGCCGCCATCACGAGCACCAGCACATCGTGGCTGTCCAGCTCCCAGGTGGGCACCACCTCAAGTTTCATGGCGTCTTCGGGGGGGCCGTGCCGTTCCTGGCGGATGGCCCAGGCATGCATGTTTTTCGGGACATGCCCAAGGGGCGGGATCTCGCCGATATCGTAGAGATCCTTGCGCGCGCCTTCAGGCTGCGGGGCTTCCGCCAGTGCCGGTTTGCTCATAATTCTGGCTCTCCCTGATCGAAGCGGCTACGTGATATCAATGCCAAAAAGTGAAATGTTGCGCCGCCGCGCGATTTTTGTGCAAAATATGCGGCAACGCAACAAATCTTTTGCGGTGCAATAGAATTGGGCGTGCTCCTGATCCCGGGGAGGCCCGCCGCCGCCGCACCGGGAAGACAGTGCGCGCAGCTCGGGGGGAGGGTCAAAAGGTGATCGCCAACGCTATTGCCGTCGTTGCGTTTCTTGCCGTCGCGGCGCTGCTGCTTCGCCCGCGGCTGCGCGACCTGCCGTCCTGGCGCGCCACCGTCACGCCGCTGGCGTCGATAATCGGCTCGGGCTTTCTGGTTTCGCTGCCGTTATTGGCGAATGATGTGGGCGCCTATGCGCTGCCCGCCATGATGTTTCTGGTCGCGGCGTCCTATCTGCTGGGCGGCGCCATCCGCTTCAATATCATTCACGGTGAGCCGCTGTTCGATGCCGAGGGCCGGTATGGCGCCGCGACGGCGCTGGAGCGGGCCTCGCATGTGGCGCTGGCCGTCGCCTATTTCATTTCCGTCGCCTATTATCTCTCGCTGCTTTCCGCCTTTTTCCTGAAACTGTTCGGCTCCGCCGGCACAACGGAGGCGCGGGCGCTGACCACGGCGGTTCTCTGGCTGATCGGCGGCTATGGCTGGTGGCGGGGCTTGCGCGGACTGGAGACGGTCGAGGAATATGCGGTGGGCCTGAAGCTCGCGGTCATCGCTGCGGTGCTCGCGGCGCTGGCATGGTTCAACGCCGATCTTTTCCTGCGCGGGGAGTGGGCGCTCCATGCCAGGGAGCCGGACATCACCTGGGATACGGTACGGCTGGTTTTCGGATTGCTGATTGTGGTTCAGGGCTTTGAAACGTCGCGCTTTCTGAAAGGCGCCTATCCCCCTGCGCTGCGGGTTCGCACCATGCGCCGGGCGCAAATCATATCGGCGGTGATTTATGCCGCTTTTTTCGCTCTCGCGACCGTTCTGCTCGGCTCGCAACGCAGCAATGGCGACGTCACCGCCATCACCAATATGGTCGCGGTCGTGGCCTCGGTCTTGCCGGTCATGCTGATTGCCGGCGCGGTATTCGCCCAGCTCTCGGCCGCGGTCGCCGACGCTATTGGAAGCGCGGGACTGATCGAACAGTTCGGAATCCGGTTCGGCGACAGGCGCCATGCCTATCTGGTCATTGCCGCCATCGGCACCGCGCTCATTTGGTCAACGAATATTTTTGAAATCATCGCGCTGGCGTCGCGGGCCTTCGCGCTGTTTTATTTTCTGCAATGCCTCGTGGCTGCCTTCGTGGCCCTCACCGCGCCGGATGTGAACCACCGGGCCGCGCGGGCGGGCGCTTTCCTGGCGCTTGGCGCGTTCGCGGCTTTGGTGGTGGTGTTCGGCATCCCGGCCGAGACCGAATAGGGCGGGTCTGTTCCAGGCTTTTGCCGGTTCCGTCTTTCGCGGTATTGCAGTGCAACATGAACCCGTGCTTCCATGACAAGGCAGGGGCGGGGGAAGCGGAACGGGAGGATGCGATGAACGATACTGGCGGGCGGAAAGCGCAAACGGGCAGATGCCTGTGCGG
This sequence comes from bacterium BMS3Bbin10, assembly GCA_002897995.1. GTDB lineage: Bacteria > Pseudomonadota > Alphaproteobacteria > Rhizobiales > Methyloligellaceae > UBA2767. The sequence goes on from BDTT01000077.1 coordinate 9,368, forward strand.
CAAGGTGAAGTTTACGATTGGCGAAGGCGTCGATGAGATCGGGGCGTGCCATTGCGATATGTGCCGGCGCTGGTCGGGAGGACCGATGTTCGCACTCCATTGCAAGGGCCCGGTCGAATTCGAGGGCGAAGAGCATATCGTGCGCTACAAATCTTCGGACTGGGGCGAGCGCGGCTTTTGCGGTGTGTGCGGGTCCAGCCTGTTCTACCACCTGCTGCCGACCGGCGAATATATGGTCTCGCCTTGCGCTCTTGACGATCAGTCGGGACTTAAATTCACGAACCAGATCTTTATCGACGAGAAACCCGCCTATTACGACTTTGCAAACGATACCGTGAAGATGACCGGCGCCGAGGTATTCGCCATGTATGCGCCGAAGGAGTAGCAGGCTCAGTATCCGCCGCCGCCGCCGCCGCCGAGCCGAGCGAAAACGGTATATTGGGTGCGGTCTTTCTCTCTAATTTCCGCGAGCGCCTGCCTCTGCAGCAGGGACAGAGGGGCGTTCGGGTCCGTGACTTCGTATACTCCTTCGACGACTCCATCAGTGAATTGCGCAGAGGCAGGCGCGGCAATTTGGCTGGTGAACGCCGCGACCGCAAGCGTCAGAAATAATTTAGCAGGGTGCATTTTTCGGAATGCGCATTGCTGCGCGAAATGTTCGGCCTGACCCGGGCGGAAGCGAGCCTCGCGCGGGCAATGCAGGGCGGTGTATCGCCCGCCGGCTATGCGCATGCGCACAAGCTTAGTCTGAATACCGTCTATACGCATCTGCGCCGTATCAGGGAGAAGACCCGCTGCAAGCGCCAGGCTGAGTTGATCCGCAAGCTCAATGACATCGTGATACCGTTGCGGCGCGACTGAGCGCCCGACCCCGCGCCCCATGTCCCGCACCTGCTGCACCGCAGCGATTTGCGACTAATTTCGTGTTGCAGTGCAGCGCGAGTGGCTGTTTGATGGGCCGTGTTTCATCCCCGCCGGGTTTCCGGACGGGGCAGGCGGGTCAGGAGATCATGACATGACCGGTGTGGAGACGTTCGCCATAAATGCGCCGAAAGACGCGGGATCCGGCATGCGTCCCGGCCGGAGACAAGGGGATTCGGCCATGAGCACTGCCTTGGGACAACATGGTGTGATCGCTTGTAAAACGACGGTTGCGTGCGCCATATTCAGCGCACCTCCGGTCCAGGCCGCCGTGGTTTCGGGGCGTATTGTTTTCGCGTTCAGACCTTCGGCGGCCAGACATTCAGAGGAGATGCGTCATGGGCCTGGAAGCTCTTGTTGTCCTGGTTGTAGTGGGTTTGGCGGCGGGCTGGCTCGCCGAACAGATTATGAAGGGGTCGGGCTTCGGTCTGGCAGGCAACATAATTGTCGGCATCGTCGGCGCATCCATTGGCATGTTCGTGCTGGGCGTGCTCGGCATTTCGCCCAGCGCCGGCATTGTCGGCTCGATCGTTTCCGCGCTGATCGGCGCGGTTATCCTGCTGTCCGCCGTCGCCCTGGCGAAGCGTTGAGGCAGGCTGTTCGCCCCGCGCCGCCTGCAGGTCTCGTGTCCGCAAGGGCGCGGCCGTGATGCAGGAGCGGCAAGATACCCGCGACCGCCCCTGGCTGATCCGCACCTATTCGGGGCACTCGACGGCTCAAGCCTCCAACGCGCTGTACCGCAAGAACCTCGCCGCCGGGCAGACGGGCTTGTCGGTCGCCTTCGATCTCCCCACCCAGACGGGCTATGATCCGGACCATATTCTGGCGCGCGGAGAGGTCGGCAAGGTCGGCGTGCCGATTTCGCATCTCGGCGATATGAAAGCACTGTTCGACGGGCTCCCCCTTGAGCAGATGAACACCTCCATGACCATCAACGCCACCGCGCCGTGGCTGCTGGCGCTTTACGTGGCGGCGGCCGAAAGCCAGGGCGCGGATGTGACAAAGCTCACCGGCACGGTGCAGAACGATGTCATCAAGGAATATCTCTCGCGCGGCACTTACGTGTTTCCTCCCGGGCCGAGCCTGAGGCTCATCAAGGACGTGATCTGCTACACCTGCGAACATATCCCCAAATGGAACCCGACAAATGTCTGCTCCTATCACTTGCAGGAGGCGGGCGCGACGCCGGTGCAGGAGCTCTCCTACGCGCTGGCCACGGCCATAGCCGTACTCGATACCGTCAAGGCCGGCGGCGAGGTGAGCGAAAAAGATTTCCCGGCGGTCGTGGGGCGCATTTCCTTCTTCGTCAATGCCGGGCTGCGCTTCGTCACCGAGATTTGCAAGATGCGCGCCTTCGTCGATCTGTGGGACGAGATCTGCCAGACGCGCTATGGCGTGGAGGATCCCAAACTGCGCCGTTTCCGCTATGGGGTGCAGGTGAATTCGCTCGGCCTCACCGAGCAGCAGCCGGAAAACAATGTCCCCCGCATACTGCTGGAAATGCTCGCCGTGGTGCTGTCGAAAAAGGCGCGCGCGCGCGCGGTGCAGCTGCCGGCCTGGAACGAGGCGCTCGGCCTGCCGCGCCCCTGGGACCAGCAATGGTCGATCCGCATGCAGCAGATCATGGCCCATGAGACAGACCTGCTGGAATATGGCGATATTTTCGACGGCTCGAGCGAAATCGAGGCCAGGGTCGAGGAGCTGAAGCAAGAGGCCCGCGCGCAGCTCGCGGCAATCGAGAAAATGGGCGGCGCGGTGGCCGCCATCGATCACATGAAATCGGAACTGGTGAAATCCAACACCGCGCGGCTGAAGCGGATCGAGTCCGGCGAGCAGATTGTCGTCGGCGTCAACAAATGGACCGAGTCCGAGCCCTCGCCGCTGTCCGGCGAGGCGGGCGGCGTCATCACCGTGCCGGAGTCGGTCGAATTCGAGCAGGTCGCCCGGCTGAAGGAATGGCGCGGGAAACGCGATGCAAAAGCCGCGGCGTCGGCACTGGGCGAGCTGGAGCGGGCTGCGATCGAAGACCGCAACATCATGGAGGCCTCCATCGCCTGCGCCAAGGCGGGCGTCACCACCGGCGAGTGGGGGGCGACTTTGCGCGAAGTTTTCGGCGAATACCGCGCGCCGACCGGCGTCGGGAAAACCCCGGCCTCGGGCGAAGTCACCCTCGATGATCTGCGCGCCAAAGTTAAGGCGGCTTCGGGAAAGCTCGGGCGCACGCTCACCTTTCTCGTCGGCAAGCCGGGGCTGGACGGCCACTCAAACGGCGCGGAGCAAATAGCGGTGCGCGCCCGCGACATCGGCATGGACGTGGTCTATGAGGGCATCCGCCTGACGCCGGCCGAAATCGTCGACGCGGCGCAGGCGCAGAACGCCCATGTGATCGGGCTGTCGATATTGTCGGGCTCCCATGTGCCGCTGGTGCGCGACGTCATGGCGCTGATGCGCGCGCGGGGCATGGACGCCGTCCCCGTCATCGTCGGCGGGATTATCCCTGAAAGCGATGAAAACATCCTCCGCCAGGTGGGTGTTGCGAGGATTTACACGCCCAAGGATTTCCAGATCAACGCGATCATGGGGGATATTGTGGAGCTGGCGGGGGGGTAAGACGAAACCATGGTATAATCTGCAATATGCAAAATGATTCCGATGAGATGCTCGTAAAGCAATACTTTAAGCGCCTCGGCTGGCAGGCCGAGAAGCTACCTGAGAAAAAGGGTGAGAACGGTCGGCGACCTGACTTCTTAGTCGAGACAAAAACGAGCGAATGCTTTTACTGTGAGGTAAAGGGGCCTCACGATCCTTGGCTTAATGAGCGAGCAGCAGTAGCCGAAAAGCAGCGGTTACCGTTCTTTGGTGGTCTGCGTTCGGACCCGACGTTCAATCGCATTGCCCGTCAACTCCAGAAAGCAATCAAGCAGTTCAAGTCGGAGAACCCGGATCATCTCCACGCGAATGTTGTCTGCGTTGTCAATCATGATGACCATTCTGGGGTTGAGGATCTGGTCGAGGTGTGCACTGGGTTTGCATGCGCCGAGTCCGGTCCCCTTGATGTAGGCAATCGACATATCGCCGAGCGGCTTCGAAAGTCAGGATTTTGGGATACCGTAGATTTAATATTGTGGTTTGATGCTTCGGACCCTCAACGACGTCCGCTTGCATTTTTCAATACGGAAAGCCCATTCCTTCAACAGCTGTGTGATCTATTTGAATATGACCCGGCCAAGCTCTATA
>BDTT01000078.1 GCA_002897995.1 bacterium BMS3Bbin10
AACACCGCCCGCGATCATAACCTTTCCTTCGCCGCAGGTGATGGCATGGGCCGCGGCAATGATCGCGCCCATTCCGCTGCCGCAGTTGCGCTGAATAACCGTTCCTGGTGTTTCAATGGGCAATCCAGCGCGAAGGAGCGCATGGCGGGCGACGCAACGGCTGTCTTCTCCGGCCTGGTTGGCGCAGCCGGCAATAACATCGTCAATGGTATCTTCGGCGAAGGAGGATGAATCGACGACGGCGCGAATAATTCCGCCCAGCATGTCGTCGGGGCGGACCGTGGCGAGAACACCGGCATTGCGGCCGAACGGCGTGCGCAGGCCGTTATAGATATAGGCATCCAGCATTTTTGAGGAACTCCTGCTTAGATCAGATTTGTCATCAAGATCAATTTTCGGGTGTCAAAAGGGATTTCCCCAACAAGGCGCGCCGCCGTAACCACGGCGTTGGCCGGTATCTGGGATCTCCGGTCGTCTCAAATATTGAAATCAGGATTTCAAGCACCCGGCCGGCCCCCAGAAAATCACCGAAGGCGAGCGGACCGTGAGGATAGCCGAGCCCCAGGGTTACCGCTTTGTCGATGTCTTCGGGAGTCGCGGCGCCTGACTGGGCGATCGAGCAACCAATATTGACGATCATCGCCAGGATGCGCTGGGCGACAAATCCCGCACTGTCGCGGATGACCGTGACCGGCGTGCCGTCGCCGGCAAACAAGCCATGAGCGGAAGCGGTAAATGCAGGTTCGGTCACCGGCGTTTTCATGACCGTGCGCCGGGCGTCCAATCCAAGGAGAGTATCAATGGCGACCGTGTGTTCCGGGTCCAGCCCCTCTTTAAGAGATGCGGCTGTCGCATCGATACCCAGGGGAGTGACGACTATCAGCGACCCCTCGCCGGGCTCTTCGCCGTCATCGATTTTGGCGTTCAGCTTTTTCAGAAGATCAACAACCTGTTTATGCGATTCCGAATTTGAGGGGCTCACCCAGACTGGCCGGCCATCATATTCCGCAGGTGCGTCTTCTTCTGGCGTCAGCTGTTTGCCCCCTTCATAGCCATAGAACCCCTGTCCGGTTTTGCGGCCCAGAAGTCCCGCGTCCATTCGTGATTTCATCAGGGTCGACGGGCGAAACCGGGGTTCATGAAAGAATTGCTCATAGATCAATTCGGTTGCCGGATGGGTGACGTCGATCGCCGTCAGGTCCATAAGTTCAAAGGGCCCCATGCGGAACCCGGCGGCATCACGCATGATGCGATCCACATCCGCAAAACCGGCAACGCCTTCGCTGCACAGATGAGCCGCTTCTATGGTGTATCCGCGCCCGACCTGATTGACGAGAAAACCGGGCGCATCGGCGACGCGAACCGGTTCACGGCCAAAACGCTTCCCCAGTCCAACAAGGAAATCCGCGACCCAGGGTTCGGTGCGCACGCCGTTAATCACTTCGACAAGCCGCATCAACGGGACCGGATTGAAGAAGTGAAATCCGGCAACCCGCTCCGGGCGTTTGCAGCCGGCGGCAATAGTCGTTACCGAAAGGGACGACGTGTTGGATGCCAGGATAACGTCATCGCCGACGATGGTTTCGAGTTCGGCGAAAATCCGCCGCTTTACGTCCAGGTTCTCAATCGCCGCTTCAATGACGACGTGACTGCCGGCAAAAGCAGACATGGTTTCGATGATCTCTATCCGCGACATTGCCGCCTTTGCCTCATCGGCGCTCATCCGGTTTTTATCGACTGCGCGGCTGAGCATTTTATCGATGAATTCAACGGCCTCTTTTGAAGACTCGGGGCGGGTGTCGAACAGCTTGACCCTGCAGCCCCCCGTAGCCGCGACCTGGGCAATGCCGCGGCCCATGGCTCCGGCGCCGGCTACACCGATAACCAGATCGTCTTGAGTTGGCTCAATCGTCATTTGTTATTTTCCTTTGAACTTCGGTTTGCGTTTTTCAATAAAGGCGCGCATGCCTTCCTTCTGGTCTTCCGTATCGAACAGAATATCGAACGCCTTGCGCTCCAGCGTCAGCGCCGCATCCAGTGAACAGTCGGCCCCGGCGAGCACGACTTCTTTTGTCTGACGAATTGCGAGTGGCGGGAGGGCGGCGATCGTTCGCGCCATTTCCAGGGCCCGGTCAAGAACCTGCTCATCGGCGACAACTTCGCTGGCAAGACCCATCTCGAATGCTTCGGCGGCACTTACAGGCTCGCCGGTCAGCAGCATTTTCATGGCCTTGAATTTGCCGACCGCACGCGTCAGCCTCTGGGTGCCGCCACCGCCCGCCATAATGCCGACGCGGACTTCAGGCTGGCCGAATTTTGCTGATTTGCCGGCGATGATGATGTCGGCATGCATGGCCAGCTCGCACCCGCCGCCAAGTGCGAAACCGTTGACCGCGGCGATGACGGGTTTTGGGCACCCCGCGATAACACGCCAGCGTTCCCTCACTTTGCCGAGCGTCATGCCGGCGGCGCCTTCGTCGGCCATTTCCTTCAGGTCGGCTCCGGCGACAAAGGCCTTTTCATTGCCTGTGATGACAATGCAGCGAATGTTGTCGTCCTCTCCCAGTTTGCGAAAATGATCGACAAGTTCGATACGCGTTGCGGTGTTCAACGCATTCAGGGCTTCGGGCCGGTTCATAACCAGCAGCGCAACATGGTCCGCGGGGTATTCCAGACGCACCAGTGGCATGGTTTTTCTCCTTTACTCCGGCGCTTCACGCATCATCATCCAGTCAACGGCAATGACGCCGTTGCCGTCGGCAAACACCGGGTTTAAATCCAGTTCCACAATCTCGGGATGGGAAAGAGCAAAACGGGAAAGATCGCAGATCATCTTGATCACGGCAGGGCGATCAACCGGCGGTTTTCCGCGCGCGCCATCAAGGATGGCGCGCCCTTGCAGTCCATCCAGCATCAACTCCGCTTGTGACGGCGTGACAGGCGCCGCACCAAAAGCGACATCTTCCAGAATTTCGACGAAAATTCCGCCCAGGCCAACCATGACAACAGGCCCGAATGCCGGATCGCGCCGAATGCCGAAAACCAGTTCAGGAGCGGGTTCCGCCATGCGCTGGACAATTACGCCTTCAATTTTCGCGTTTGAATTATATGTCCGGGCCGCCGCCATGATCTCTTTCGTGGCGGCCGCCACGGCTTCGCCATCCCTCAGACCAAGGCGGACGCCTCCGGCTTCGGTTTTGTGAAGGATATCGGGAGATTCAATTTTGACCGCGACCGGATAACCGAACCGGTCGGCGATTTCACGGGCAGTGTCAGGGGTCGTTGCCAGTTCCGCCGAAACCAGCGGGATTTCCATGTCTCTCAACAGTTCAGCGGCAATCATGGAGGAAACGGCAATCGCCTTTTCTGGTTCCTGCCGGTTTTTGTGCGTGGAAATGGGGGGCGGTTGCCCTTCATATCGGGCCCGCGCCTGACCGTATCGAACCAGACCGGCAACGGCGTCAACAGCGCGTTCTGTCGCCCCGATAACGCATATTCCCGCTTCGCGCAGCTGCCGCAAAGCGGTTTCCGGCGCTTCCAGCCAGCACACAATAAAAGGTTTATCGACGCTGGCTTTGACCTCCTTGAAAACGCCGGCAAGCAGATCGGAATGACCATGCATCAGTTGCAGCCAGACAATGCAGCAATCGATGCCGGGATCATCCAGCGCGATCTTGATTGACTCGCTGAGGATTTTCGGCTCAGCCAGAAATTGTCCGGTTACATCGATGGGGTTCGCTGTCGATCCAAAAGAAGGGATCACATCCTGTAGCTTTTCCCGGATTTCCGGTGTGGGAACCGGCACCTCCAGTCCCAGTTCTTCCGCGCGATCCGCCATCAGAACTCCGGCGCCGCCCGACTGGGTAATTATGGCGATGCCGTTGCCCCCTGGAGCGCGGCAACAGGTAAATGCCGAGACCAGATCAAGCATTTGTTCTTCATTGCGCGCGCGGATAACCCCGTGCTGACGCAGAACACCGTCAAATACGCGGTCTTCACCGGCCAGCGAGCCGGTGTGCGAGGCGGCGGCGCGGGCGCCGGCCGCTTTGCGGCCAACCTTTGTGATGATGAGCGGCTTTTCCGCGGCCATCGCCTTTTGGGCGAGCTGGATAAGTTCCGCCCCGTCCCGAAGCCCTTCGATGTAAGCCGACAGAACGGTTATGCGGGGATCATCCGCGATTTCGCTCAGGGCGTCGATCAACGTGATGTCCACCTGATTTCCCGTATTGATGAAATAACCCAGTCCAATACCGCGGCTGCGCGCCAGGGCGCAAATTCCCGTGCCAAACGCGCCGGACTGGCTGGCAAACGCCACCGGGCCGGCGATCGGAGGGGTGTCCGCATACTGGCTGAAAGTCGCCGTAACATGCTCAAAGGCATTGATCAGGCCGAGATTGTTAGGTCCGCAAATTCGAATGCCATTGTTCCGGGCGGTTTCCAGAAGGTCCTGTTCGCGCTTTACGCCCTCGGCCCCGATTTCCGAATAACCGGAACTGAAAATAACCGCGACGGGCGTGCCCTTCCGGCCAAGCGCGGCAATGGTTGCGTTTACCAGCGTCTGCGGAACCACAACAATTGCAAGGTCCGGGCCTTCCGGCAACGAAGCCACGTCCGGAAAGCAGGGGACACCGTCAATATCCGTATATTTCGGATTTACCGGATACAGTTTCCCCGCATAACCGTCGCGCCGCAAAAAATGAAACGGGCGCCCGCTGAGCTTGTTGGCGTCGCGTGAGGCGCCGACAATAGCGATGGACTTCGGGTGAAGCATGAATGGCAGGACGTTTGGCAATCAGAGGCCTCACTGGCGGTCAACGGCCGAAAGGACGTGTGGAGGGAGCCGCATCGGATAAGCTGTTTCGCATTGCAAAATATTGTTTTGCAATCTAATATTCACCATCTCCCATGTCATATTGTTGTGTCAAGAGGGAGGGAATTTCGCCGTCGAAGCTGAATTACGATAAGGGGGAGATGGTGGGTATCCGGAAAAATACCGATCTGGCGGCTTCCGCCGCGGCGCCCCAGGACAGGCAGTTTATCAAATCGCTGGCGCGGGGTTTCAAGGTTCTCAGCGCATTCAGGGCCGAGGATCGCGGCGTAACCAACGCCGAACTTGCCCGGCGTACAGGGCTCCCCAAACCGACATTATCGAGACTTACCTTTACGCTGCTTTCACTCAATTATCTGCACCTCGATGAAGATACCGGCAGGTATTTTCTGCATCCTCACGTCTTAACGCTGGGCTATCCGGTGTTGCACGGACTCTCGGTCCGGGAATTGGCCCGCCCCCTTATGCAGGAGTTAGCGGATTCGGTTCGCGGCGCCGTTGTGCTTGGTATGCGTGATGGTTTGAGCATGATCATTATTGAACGCGCCCGCCACCGGACCATGGCGACATGGCCATTGGACATCGGGGTTGCGCGCGACATCGCCACCACGGCGATTGGCCGCGCCTATATCGTGGCCCTTGGCGAAAAGGAACGCCGGGAACTGCTGGAGGAAGTTCGCGCCGATGACGAGATGCGGTGGCGGGAGATAGAACGCGGAATCGGCGACGCGTTAAAATCATATTCGGACAACGGATACACCCTGTCCGCAGGCGACTGGGTGCCTGAATACAGCGCCGTGGGCGTGCCGTTAAAACTGCGGGATGGGACAATCCTCTCATTCAATTGCGGCGGCTATGCGAACCGGCTCAATCCGGACCAGCTAAAGCAAATGGGCGAAAAGCTTGTTCTTATGACCCGGCAGCTCGAACAGGTACACGGAGACAGTTTTACCTGATATTTTACAATGCGGAACAGCGCCTTGAATTCATGACTGCCGAATTCGCTTCATGCCATGGCCGCAAAACACACCAAATGGCGCTGACGGAAATACTTGCCGGGATTCCATCGAAATTTGCGCCCCTCACCGGGTCTGGGATTAGAGAGGCTCCCTAATGCGTATCACCGGTAAGCGGGAACCGGTTATCGGAAAAATGATACGCATAAATAAAAGGTTAGATCGTGGTTTTGATTCCATCAAAACATGAAGTGATCTAGGCAGACCGCTTCCAGAAATTTGCGTGAACCCCGGTGTGACCCCAAAAATAACAAACCTAAGTAAAAGGGAGAGGGGGTATCTATAAACCCTTTGAAAAAAATGGTGCCGGCTGGAGGATTCGAACCCCCGACCCCCTGATTACAAATCAGGTGCTCTACCAACTGAGCTAAGCCGGCCTTGATGCCGCTCGCTGTCCTGGAGGGGACCGGGAGTGCATCAGATGCGAGCTGAATAAATCAATTCTCCGTCAGCCTCAATGGCGCAATGCACTCATGTCCCCGATTCGCGGGTATTTCCAGATGCGCGGCGGATTGCTTTTACCAGGCAGGCTTCTTTGATTGGGACTCTCTGCCCGCCCTGGGTTAGGATAGCCGCGCCGGGGGTATGGTTTGATGCTGCAGGGAGGCGTCAATGAAGTTACGAAGCGTTGCTCTCGCCCTTGTGTTCGTTTTGGCTCTGGTCTTCGCCAAGCCTGAGAAAGCGGACGCTGGCACCTACATTTCCATCGGCCCATATGGGGCCAGTATCAGCTTCGGGTATGGCTACTATCCGCGCAAATATTATTACCAGCCATATTATGGGTACCGGGGTTCCTACTACCGGCCCAACCGGAAGCGCTACTACGGGTCATCTTACTACCCAACCCGCAGATATTATTACAAAAAGCGCCATTATAAAAAGCGCCATTACAAGAAGCGCCGCCACGCCCGGCGGCACTATAAGCGCCACAGGCACTCCAGGCGCCAGCGCGTGTATAGCCGCTACTACTACCGCTACTAGCGGCGGGAGATAACCCGGTCCATTGCGGCACTGATCGGGCTGTGTCGGGCGATAGTCCAGTAACAGGCCGCCCCGGGATTTCAATGGTTCCGGGGTGGGCGGTCAGTCGATGGCGCGGGTTGCCAGGATATGCATGGCGATGGCCGCCGCATTGGAGACATTCAGGCTGGTCAACGCGCCCGGCGTGGTCAGGCGGCACAGTAAATCGCAGTTCTCGGCCGTAAGCCGGCGCAGCCCCCTGTGCTCGGCCCCGAGCACCAATGCGCAAGGGTGTTGCGGCGCGGCTGTTTCAAACGGCTGGTCCGCGCTGCCCTCCAGCCCGATGCGATAAACGCCCGCGCGGCCAAGCTCCTCGAGCGCGCGGGCAAGATTGGGCACCAGAACCACCGGCACATGCTCAACGCCGCCGCAGGCCGCCTTGGCGAGCGTGCCGTCGAGGGGAGGGCTGTTGCGCCGGGTCATGACGAGGGCGCAGGCGTCAAAGGCCGCGGCGGAGCGCAGGACCGCGCCGACATTGTGCGGGTCGGTCACCTGATCGAGCACGATGATAGGTCTGCGCTGAGGGACGCTTTCCACAACGCGGCCCAGGGAGACCGGCTCAAGCGGCGCGGTCTCGATCATGACGCCCTGGTGGACGGCGTCGCCGCCGAGACGGCGGTTCAACTCGGCCGGACTGACCCCGATTTCCCTGACCGTAACATTGCCGGGAATGTCAGCCAGCCGGTCACGGCCGTTTTTGGTGGCGTAAACAGCCAAGACGTTGCGCCGGGGGTTCGCAAGGGCCGCGCGCACCGCATGAATGCCATAGATATGCTCGTTATGCTGCATGGAGACCTGGCGCGGGGAGGGACCGTGCTTGCCCGATGCCGCTCGCTGTTTTCGTTTGCTCATGGCCTAGATTGATAAAGAGCGCCGCGGCCCTGTGCAATGACGCGCCACCAAGAAAGAGCGCGCCCCGTTGATACAGGGCGCGCTCCAGTTTGCGTGTTGCGGATCAGCCGCTCACGATCCGATCCGGTCAGAATGGATTGTCTTCGGACTTGCCCTTGGTATCGAAGAACTCTTTTGTGATCTTGAACACCACCGGACTGAGCAGGGCCAGCGCAATCAGGTTCGGGATTGCCATCAGGGCATTCAGCGTATCGGCCAGCAGCCACACGAAGCTGAGCTTCAGGGTGGCGCCGACAAGTGCGGCCGCAGACCACACGATACGGAAAGGTATGATGATCTTGACGCCGAACAGATATTGCAGCGAACGCTCGCAATAGTAGCTCCAGCCGAGGATTGTCGTGAAAGCGAAAACCGCCAGCGCCAGCGCGATCACATAGCCGCCTACGCCCGGCAAGGCCAGATCAAACGCTTTGGATGTAAGCGCGGCACCGGTTTCCCCGCTGGTCCATGCACCCGTAACGAGGATCGCGAGTGCAGTGATTGAGCACACGATAATCGTGTCGATGAAGGTGCCCAGCATGGCGACGAGACCCTGGGAGACCGGACCTTTGGTCTGCGCGGCCGCATGAGCGATCGGGGCCGAGCCGAGGCCGGCCTCGTTCGAGAACACGCCGCGCGCCACGCCGAAGCGAATGGCGGCCCAAACCGCTGCGCCGGCAAAACCGCCGGTTGCCGCGGCCGGTGTGAAGGCATATTCGAAGATCAGGCCGAGGGCGGCCGGAATTTTATTCGCGTTGAAGAGTAGAACCAGCGTGCCCGCCGAGATGTAACCGATGGCCATGAGCGGCACCAGCTTGCCGGCGACGGTGGCGATGCGCTCAATACCGCCAAGCAGAACGGCGCCCACCAGCACAACGAGGGTGATGCCGGTCAGCCATTCGGGAATGGCGAAGTTTGCATTCAGCGCATTGGCGATGGAGTTTGCCTGCACCATGTTGCCGATGCCAAAACCGGCGACTCCGGCAAACAGAGCAAAGCAGACGGCCAGCCAGTTCCATTTTTTGCCAAGGCCGTTCTTGATGTAATACATCGGCCCGCCGACATGCTTTCCCCGATCGTCTTCCTCGCGAAAACGGACAGCCAGTACGGCTTCGGCAAATTTTGTCGCCATGCCAACGAGGGCGGTCATCCACATCCAGAAGATCGCACCCGGTCCACCGAGGAAGATGGCGGTTGCAACGCCGGCAATGTTGCCGGTGCCGATTGTCGCCGCCAGGGAGGTCATCAGGGCGTTGAAGGGCGTGATCTCGCCTTCACCGCCAGGAATCCGCCCTTTCCACAAAAGACGGAAACCGAGCGGGATTTTCAGGATTGTCAAAAGTTTTAGTCCGAGCGTCAGGAACAGGCCGACGCCCAAAACCAGAACCAGCATTGGCACGCCCCAGACGATGCCATTCAGCCAGCCTACAGCACTTGTAATCGCTTCCATGGGTCCCTCCAGGTGGGCTGACCCAACCAGAGGGATACTCCTCTGTTTGGACAAGTCAGCCCACAAGTCGTTGATCTGGCGGAGCGATTTATCCATACAGATAATTTCATCTGTATGGATCGCTCCACTAGAATGGTTATGTTCCAAAACCGCGCGCCGAAGCGCCGGACGGACTGAAAAGCCGCCCGAAGGATCTGAAACGCTGAATTCCCGGAACTGGACACCGGCGCCTGTTGTGTCAGTCAGGCCGGCCGATCACGCGCCTAAGTTAAGAAAAAGACGCACAAGAGGCCCCGCCGGCTGAAATAGCCGGTCCGAGGCCCCATCTGTTCAAAACCTGAGAGCAGCGAGGATGTCTGATCAACACCCTCTTACCCCTTCGGTGAAGCTGCCGGAAAATGTCACCACTGGCAGCTTACTCTCCAGATAGCTATTGTTCCCGATCCAGTCATTTTGCCTGAGAGTTTCCGGGGCGGTTGCACCTTCGGCGCCGTCACATCTGCAAATATTGCAGGTCGGGACGATCTCTCCCGGATCGGGAAATTTCCATATAATGGGTTTTTATTGTCCCCCCAAGAACAGAACCATAGCCGGTTAAAGTGTTAGCATAGTTTTGCGCATGCGGCAATTTGAAGCCGTACCGGCGGCAGAAGCTGTGGACAGCGCGCCCTTCCGGAGTTTGAGAGTAAAACGCGGTTCTATAAAACATGCGCCTGGTATTAGTATTGGATATCAACGCGGAAACAGTAAGCTGGTGCCGTTTTTTACCGCATCCATTCAGAATCAAAGCCGGGCGCGCGCGGTGTAGATCACCCGGCCGCGCCCGGTTTTTCGCTCCGTTCGGGCATTGTGGGCGGGTCCGGCTGTCCCAATGGCCGCCGAACTGGGCCAAACCGGCGTTTTTTCTTATTATTTTCGGTGATTTGCGGTTGACAGAAGAGGCTGCTCTTTCCATAAACCGGGTTACAGTCCCTGCCGGTGACGGCGGGGCCTTTCTGTGTGGAAAAATTCATACCAGTTTGAGGAGGGGTGCCCGAGTGGCTAAAGGGGACGGGCTGTAAACCCGTTGGCTATGCCTACGTTGGTTCGAATCCAACCCCCTCCACCATTTGGAGGTCTGAAATTTGGAATTCAGGGGTGAGGCGGCGGATTGAGTTTCAGGTGTCCGGGTTCAGGTTTGCGAATTCGGACTTTGCTGAAAGCGGGTGTAGCTCAATGGTAGAGCAGCAGCCTTCCAAGCTGACGACGAGGGTTCGATTCCCTTCACCCGCTCCAGTTGGAGCCGCAGCTTGATCGCGGAATACAAAGATACGAATTGGCAGATTGCAAAGAGATAGAGAGCGATGGCTAAGGAGAAATTTGAGCGCACCAAGCCGCATTGCAACATCGGCACGATCGGGCATGTTGACCATGGCAAGACGACGCTGACGGCGGCGATTACGAAGGTTCTTGGGGAGGTCAGCGGCGGCG
>BDTT01000079.1 GCA_002897995.1 bacterium BMS3Bbin10
CCGCGCGGAAGTGCTGGTCACGCTGGCGGAAATGGAACTGGCCGGCTCCGACGGCGCCTCGGGCTCGACGCTGCAATAGAGCATAGCGGCGTTGACTTGGGCGTTTGGTAAAGTATTCCCGGCCGCCCGCTCCCCCTTGCCCAGCCACCCCGCAATGGTACCCTTGGGGTGGCTGGGCAAGGGGGAGCGGGCGGCGCGGCTCGGAACACTGCAATAGGGCATGGCGGCGTTGACCGTGGGCACTGCGAGAGCGTAAGAAACCGGCATGAGCGAGAGCAAGAAAAAGGGCGGGGAGTCCTCCAGCGTCGATCCCAAGCTGCTGGAAATCCTCGTGTGCCCGCTGACCAAGACGGTGCTTGAATATGACGCCACGCGCCAGGAGCTGATCTCGCGCGCGGCAAACCTCGCCTATCCCATCCGCGACGGCATCCCGATCATGCTTCCCGACGAGGCGCGCAAGCTGGACTGAACCGGCGGCGCATGCTGGCTCAGATGGCCTCGCCCCTGAGCAGTTTCGGCACCGCGCCGGTGAGCCCGGCGGCCTCGCGCACAAAGAAGCGTTTTACCATCGGAGCCCGGTCGACGAGCCCGAGGCCGAGCGAGCGAAGGGCCCGCAGCGGCGCGCTGTCGTTGCTGAAAAGGGAATTGATCCGGTCCATGGCGAGGGCGGAAAAGGCGCTGTCGAAACGCCGCCAGCGCTGATAGCGCTCAAGCACGGCCGCGGATCCCGGATCGAGACCGAGCCGCGCCGCATCGACGACAATTTCAGTGAGCGCGGCGACATCGCGCAGGCCGATATTGAGACCCTGCCCGGCAAGCGGGTGAACCCCGTGCGCGGCGTCGCCCACAAGCGCCACGCGGTCCGCCACAAAGCGCCGCGCCAGATGCATATCCAGCGGGAACACGCCGCGCGGACCCGCCAGCGCCAGTTCACCGAAACGCCCGCCAATGCGCTTTTTGGCTTCGGCAAGAAAACCGGCATCGTCCAGGGCGACAAGCTCGCGCGCCCGCGCGCGCTCCTCCGTCCACACCAGCGACACGCGGTTTTCGGGGAGCGGCAGCATGGCGAACGGGCCGGAGGGGAGGAAATGCTGGATCGCGCGGCCGCCATGGGGCTTTTCAAGCTTTAACGTGGCGACAATGCCGGCCTGCGGGTAGCTCCAGCCGATGGTTTTTATCCCGGCGGCTTTGCGGACGGCCGACCCGCGCCCGTCCGCCGCGACAAGGAGCGCGGCGTCCACCGCGCCGGCCTTCTCGAGCTGCACACTCACGCCGGTGCCCGAAACCTGAAACTCCCGCACCACTTCGGGCGCCAGAAAGGTGAGCCCCTGCGTTTCGCGCGCATGGTCGATCAGGGCGTCGCGCAGGATATAGTTCTCCAGGATGAAGGCGGCCGGTTCTCCGTCCGGCAGGCCGCCGTCGAAATGCAGCAGTTGCGGGCGCATGACCGAGTTGAGCTTGCTGTCGGTGATGTCGATCCCGGTGATCGGCTGGGCATGGGGTTCGACCCGGGCCCAGACCCCGAGGGAGCGAAACAGATGCGTGCTGGCGGCCGACAGCGCCGACGCCCGCCCGTCGCTGGCCCGCGCACGGGCCGCCTCAAGGGGAGTGCGATCGGCAACCGCGACCCGCAAAGCGCCCCGCGCGCACTGCGCCAGGGCAATGGCCTGCGTCAGCCCGACGAAGCTGCCCCCGGCAATCAGCACATCGAATCGCTTGTTCACCTCAGTCATCCGCGCCCGCGCCCTTTCTTCCAGCATCTTGACAGCCCGCACCCGCATACGCCTCATGGGGCCGCGCCGGTGCATGTTCTTCGCGCCGGTTCCAAACTCCTTAGGCTCAAGACCCATGACAAGCGCAGTCGAACGTCTTCTCTCCATACTCGATCTGGAGCAGCTCGACCATAACCTGTTCCGCGGACGCAGCCCGCAGGACGGCTGGCAGCGCGTCTTCGGCGGCCAGGTGATCGGGCAGGCCCTGGTCGCGGCGAGCCGCACGGTCGAGGGCCGCTTCGCGCATTCGCTGCATGCCTATTTCATGCGTCCGGGCGACCCGGCGGTGCCGATAAATTACGAGGTCGACAGAATCCGGGATGGAAAAAGCTTCTCCACCCGCCGCGTTGTCGCCTTTCAGCAGGAGACCGCGATCTTTTCCATGTCCGCCTCATTCCACATCGTTGAGGAGGGTTTCGATCACCAGAGTGACATGCCCGATGTCCCCGGACCCGACGAGCTGGCGAGCCTCAATGACATAAAGGAAAAATTCATCGACCGGCTGCCGGCGAACATCAAGGCCTATTTCGCGCGCGAGCGGCCGATCGAAATCAGGCCCGTCGACACTTCGCGCTTCTTTACCCAGAAGGCGCGCGAACCGCGCCAGTCGATCTGGATACGGGCCACGGGAAAACTCCCCCCCGACCCGGCCCTGCACCAGTGCGCACTGGCCTATGCTTCGGATTTTTCCCTGCTGGATACGGCCCTGATAGCCCATGGCCGCCTGCTGTTCGATCCGGAACTGATGATGGCCAGCCTGGATCACGCCATGTGGTTTCACCGCCCCGTGCGCGCCGACGAGTGGCTGCTCTACACCCAGGACAGCCCGGCGGCCCATGGCGCGCGCGGATTTTGCCGGGGCAGCATCTATACCCGCCAGGGCGTGCTGGTGGCCTCGGTCGCCCAGGAAGGGCTGATCCGGAAAAAACGCGCCATGTGACCTGGCGGCTGAAATTGCCTATTTTTTCATCAATCGAATTTCCCTGCCGAAGATATAGGCAATATTGACACCGCCCCATCAATCCAGGAGCGTGCGCACCTCGTCTTTTCCCTGATATTTCAACTGATTGACAGATTTATTGCAACTTGGCACGGGGCTTGAAATGTCATTGCGCAGCCGCGCGGCTTTTTCGCGCCGCCAAGGAACAGGAACGACGGGGGAGCTTTTCATGAAACTGATCACAGCCGTCATCAAGCCGTTCAAGCTCGATGAGGTGCGCGAGGCGCTGACCGATCTCGGCCTGGAAGGCATGACGGTCACGGAAGTCAAGGGCTATGGCCGGCAAAAGGGCCATACGGAAATTTACCGGGGCGCGGAATACGCCGTGAGTTTTCTGCCCAAGGTCAAGATCGAGGTGGCCGTGCCATCCAAACTCGCGGGCAAGACGGTGGACGCAATTACCGCCGCCGCAAAGACCGGCCAGATCGGCGACGGCAAGATATTTGTCGGGCCGATCGAGAAAACCATTCGCATCCGCACGGGCGAAACCGATGCCGATGCGCTGTAACACCAAACTTAATCACGCCTATTGGGGGTTAGAAATGAAACCTATTCGCAGCCTGCTGACAGCGCTCGGCGGCGTGGCCGGATCCCTGGTCATGCTCGCCGGACCGGCGCTCGCGGCAGAGGATTCAAAACTGAGCGCCGGCGATACCGCGTGGATGCTGACATCCACGGTGCTGGTGCTGATGATGACCATACCCGGCCTTGCGCTGTTTTACGGCGGCATGGTCCGTAAAAAGAACGTGCTGGCCACCGTCATGCAGAGCTTCGCCGTGACCTGCCTCATGAGCGTGCTGTGGGTGATCGCCGGTTATTCCATAGCCTTCAGCGATGGCGGCTCGCTCAACGCCTATATGGGCGGATTGTCGAAGGCGTTCCTGGCCGGAATGGGCAAGGATTCGATGACCGGAACGATTCCCGAATCGGTCTTCATGACCTTTCAGATGACATTCGCGATCATCACTCCGGCGCTGATTTGCGGCGCCGTCGCGGATCGCATGAAGTTTTCCGCGCTGCTGATTTTCCTGAGCGCCTGGATGCTGCTGGTTTACGCGCCCATCACCCACTGGGTGTGGGGCGGCGGCTTTCTCTCCGACGCCGGGGTGCTCGACTTTGCCGGCGGAACGGTGGTGCACATCAATTCAGGGATAGCCGGTCTTGTGGCCGCCCTCGTGCTGGGCAGGCGCCGTGGCTATGGCACGGAGAATATGGCGCCCCATAATCTGGTGCTGAGCGTCATCGGCGCTTCGCTTCTGTGGGTCGGCTGGTTCGGCTTCAACGCCGGATCGGCCGCCGCGGCGGACGGCGCGGCGGGCATGGCCATGGCGGTCACGCAAATCAGCGCGGCGACGGCGGCGCTGGCATGGATGTTCGCCGAATGGATTGTGCTCAAGAAGCCGAGCGTGCTCGGCATCATCTCCGGCGCGGTCGCCGGTCTGGTCGCCATTACGCCGGCATCGGGCTATGTCGATCCCATGGGCGCGCTGTTCATCGGCATCGCCGCGGGGCTGGTCTGCTTCGTCGCCTCGGTGAAGATCAAGCACATGCTGGGATATGACGACTCGCTCGACGTGTTCGGCATCCACGGCGTGGGCGGCATTGTCGGCGCGATTCTCACCGGCGTGTTCGCGGTCGAGGCGATCGGCGGCACCGCCGGCTCCATGAGCCAGGTTTTCATCCAGCTCGAAGGCATAGCGGCGACGCTGGCCTGGTCGGCCATCGCCACCTTCGTGATCCTGAAGATCATCGACGTTGCCATCGGCCTGCGGGTCGAGAAGGACGCCGAGATCGAGGGTCTCGACATCAGTCTCCACGGCGAGGTCGTTCAATAGTGCGTATCACCGATAAGTGGGAACCGGTTATCGGAGAAATGATGCGCATAAACAAAAAGCTGGATCGCGGCTTCGATTCCATCGAAATATAAAGCGATCTAGTCATGACGCCGCCGGACGTGCCCGGTTAGCGTTTCTTCGCGAAGCATGCGTCACTGACCTGCCCGGACGCCGCAAGGTGTCCGGGCATTTTCATCCTGAAAAGCTCAGGCGCACGCGGCTTGCAGCGGGACGTCCTCGTCAAAGAACTCGAGCACTTCGGCTGCCGGGCGCGCGGGCGAGAAAAGATATCCCTGGATTTCCGCGTAACCTTCCAGCACCAGTTTGGCCAGCTGCTCCTCGGTCTCGACGCACTCGGCCGTTGTCGTCATGCCGAGCGAATCGCCCAGGCGGGCGACGGCGCGCACGATGGCGATCGCCTCCTTGCTGGTATCCAGATCCCTGACGAAGCAGCCGTCAAGCTTGATCTTGTCGAACGGAAAATCACGCAGATAGCTGAGCGAGGAATAACCGGTCCCGAAATCATCCATGGCGATGCGCGCGCCCAGTCCGCGCAACTGGTGCATGGTCTTGAGCGTCGACTCGGCATCGTTGAGAAAGACGGATTCGGTGATCTCCAGCTCGAGGCGGCCGGGTTCGATGCCCGAGCTGGCCAGCGCGCTCATGACGATGGAAACCAGATTGCCGCTCCGGAACTGAACGGGCGAGACATTGACGGCGATTTTTATATTGTCGGGCCACGTGGCCGCGACATCGCAAGCCTGCCGGATAACCCATTCCCCCAGCGGGACGATGAGCCCTATCTCTTCGGCGAGCGGTATGAAGTCGGCCGGGGAGACCATCCCGCGCTCAGGGTGATGCCAGCGCAGGAGCGCTTCGAATCCGGAGATTTTGAGGGTCTTTAAGCTCTGCAGCGGCTGATAGTGCAGCTCGAACTGCCCGCGCTCGAGCGCCTTGCGCAAATCAACTTCCATTTCGCGCCGCGCTCTGACGCGCGCGTCCATTTCCGGCTCGAAGAAGTGAATGGAGCCGCTGCCGGCGTCCTTCGCGCCATTAAGGGCAATTTCCGAGTTTTTCAAAAGCAGATCCGCATCGCGGCCGTCGCCCGGCGCGATCACGGCGCCGATGCAGACCCCGGTGACGACCTGATGTCCATCCAGCTCAAAAGGCTGCTCGAAGATTTTGCAAATCCGGTTGGCCAGGGCGATCGCTTCGGCGGGCTGCTCCCGGCCGGCCTGCGCGATAGCGAATTCATCGCCGCCGATCCGGGCGACCATGTCGGATTCGCGGATGCATCCGGAGAGGCGTTTGGCGACCGTTTTCAGGAGCTCATCGCCAAGCGCGTGCCCATACGATTTGTTGACCTCCTTGAAGCGGTCCAGGTTGAGACACAGAATAGCGACTTCCTCGCCGCGCCCGAGGTCCCGCAGTTTTTCCTCGATCCGGTTTTGCAGGGTGGTGCGGTTCGCCAGATCGGTCAGCGAATCATATTGCGCCAGATGCGCGACCCGGGCCTCGATATTCTGAAGCTCGGTGATGTCCTGGTGAGCCGCAATCCAGCCGCCATCCTCCATCGGCTGATGTGCTATCGCTATTATCCGGCCGTTTGGCAATTCGTGAATTTTTGTCGACGGCTCGGTTTCCTCGGCGGCCGCGAGGCGCTCCTGGATATAGGCCTGGGGGTTCTCTCCCGCATACATGCCGCGCTCGATGCGCCGTTCGATAATCGTGCGAAAGGGCGTCCCCGGCGCCGTCAGCTCCAGATCGAGGTCATACATCTGGATATAGGCGTCATTGCACATGAGCAGGCGCTTGTCGGCGTCGAACATGCACAGCGCGTGCTGCAGATGACCAAGGGCCGCACTGAAGAGGGTGTTCTGTTCGGTCAGCTCCTTGTCCTTGCGGCCGATTTCCTCCAGCGCCGCCTCGGCGCTGGCCTGCGCCTTTTCCGCCTCGCGCTGATTGTGCTTCGCCGACCTGAGGGCGTCGGCATAGTCGGCCGCATCGGCCGCCCTGCTCAGAATTTGCCGGGCCTTGTGGGCGGCATAGGCCAGAATGAAGGTGAGTGCGGCAAGCGCAGCCATCTTTTCCACTTCCGCGCCAATCAGGATTTTGTTGGAGGTGAGATAGGACGTGTAGCTGTGGGTCACATTTCCTGTGCCCTCCATCCAGACGGAAACCCAGATCAACAACCCCCAGCCCGCCGCGGCTGCCGCGCCGGTGGTCAGGATTGGTACGGGGTGAAGACGAAGCGCACGCAAAGCGATCAGGACGAACAGCAGCGCAAAAGAGGGGGCCTTCAGAACACTGCCGGCGGCCAGGGCGTAGATATATTGATAGCTCCACAGCAGCGACAGGAAAATCGCGACATCCGCAAGATTCATGAGTTCGAATATCCATTTCCGCCGCTGCGCCCTGCGCGCCGCCAGATAGCGAAGCAGCGAACTCAGGATCAGCCCCAAAAGGATTGCCGGCACCCAGAAGTAAGGCGCTCCAGAATGTTCCATATGGTTGAAGAACGCCGCCCCGGTATGCAGAACGAGAACAAACAGGCTGATGCAGGCCTGCGCCAGCGCAATGGATTTCTCCCCGCGAATGTCGTATTGGACCAGCTTTCGCCGCAGCCGGTGGGATTTGTGCACCTGGCCGCCGCTGTCCGGTGGATTTGGCTCCGCTGCCGGGGCGCCTGTTCCGCCTTCGTCCGGGGACGGATTTGAGGCCTTTGACTCCGCCAGCAGATTCATCGACTTGGTTCTATCTCTACTAATGCGCCAAACAGCAGGCCGAAGCTCCCGCTCCCGGGTAATTCTACGATATGAATAGGTTGAAAATGGTTAACCGCCGGTATCGGAGGTTGCAGCGGGTCCGCCGGCCGGACCCCGCGGCCAGCGAATTGTTAATGCCGGGTTAACCTGTTTGGCCCTATCGTCCCAAGAGCCATGGCGGCGCCTTACGGCGCGGCGCGTGGCTCCGGTTGAATTCCAGTATTCGAGTACCATGTCATCTGCCAGCACGGCCAAGGCCAAAAATCCGATACCTGTTCCACCGTTTGAGCGGCTGGCCGCACTCCTTGCGGGTCTTGAGCCCGGCGGAGATGTGATTGATCTGGGGGTCGGCGAGCCGCGCCACCCGATGCCCGATTTTCTGATGCGGGCGCTTGGCGAGGCCCAGGCCGATTTCTCCAAATACCCGCCCATACGCGGAACGGAAGCGTTTCGCGGCGCGGCGGCGGCATGGCTCGCCCGCCGCTACCCGCCCCTTGTCGAATTCCCGCAGGGCGAATTGGGAATCCTGCCGCTGTCAGGCACCCGCGAGGGCCTGTTCTATATCGTGTTTTCCGCCCAGGCGCGGCGGTGCGACATCGGGCATGGCGCGATCCTGATGCCCAATCCCAGCTATCACACCTATGCCGCCGCGGCCCTGGCCTCGGGCGCCGAACCGGTGTTTCTCGCCGCCGGGCCGGAAACCGGATTTCTCCCCGATCTCGGGGCCATCGGCGAGGACACTTTGGCGCGCACGGTGGCGTTTTTCCTGTGCACGCCGGCGAATCCGCAGGGCGTTGTCGCCGATGCGTCCTATCTCGAACAGGCGATTGAACTGGCGCGCAGGCATGATTTTCTGCTCATCGCGGATGAATGTTATTCGGAAATCTATACGCGCGGCCCGCCGCCCGGCGCACTGGAGATCGCCGGTGGCATGGGCGCGGGACTGGCCAATGTCATTTCCATGCAATCGCTCTCCAAGCGCTCCAACCTGGCCGGCCTGCGGGCCGGGTTCTGCGCCGGCGATCCGGAATTTATCGAGGCCTTTGCGACCTTTCGCGGCACCGTCGGGCCGCAAATGCCGCTTCCCGTACAGCATGCCTGCGCAGCTGTCCTGGCCGATGAGGCCCATGTGGAGGCCAGCCGGGCGCTTTATGCGGAGAAATTCGACGCCGCCGACAGGATTCTTTGCGGGCGCCTGGGATACCGCCGCCCGGAGGGGGGATTTTTCCTGTGGCTCGACGTCGGCGCTCACGGGGGGAGCGAGCGGGCCGTGAAAACACTTTGGAAAGAGTGTGGTGTCAAACTGCTGCCGGGTAGTTTTCTGGCGCGCGACAATGCGGATGGGACAAACCCCGGAGCGGACTATGTCCGGGTGGCGATGGTTCACGACCTGGCCGTCACCCAGACGGCGCTCAGCCGCATTGCCGAAACGCTGAAGTAAGGGACCGGGACGATGGCGCTCACCAGTGGCAGCGCGGACCGCAAGAGACTGCTGCCCGGCGCCTTCGAGGCCGGGCTCAAACGCATGACGTGGTGGGCCGCGGGCGGCGTCCTGGCCGCGCTCGCCCTGGCGGGGTGGCTCTCTCTCGCCACCTGGTCGATTCACGATCCGAGCCTGAACCACGCAACCCGCGATGCGCCGGAGAATCTGTTTGCCTATTGGGGCGCCGTCACGGCCGATCTTTCAATTCAGTCCCTGGGCCTGGCCGCGATCGCGTTGTTCCTGCCGCTGGCGGCATGGGGCCGGCACATCGCGTTCCGGCAGATCCCCTCGCATGTGAAGCTGCGTCTCGCGGCGTGGCCGCTCGGCGTGCTCGCGCTGGCCGGCGGATTGTCGGCCCTGCCCGAGCCGGCGAGCTGGCCGCTACCCAACGGTTTTGGCGGAATTATGGGCGACCTCACGCTGGCGGCGGCGCGTTTTGTGCTTCCGCCGCTGCCGGAGTTCATACTTCGGGGGCTCACGGCCATTCTGTTTCTCGCCGCCGGCATCGGCGCGGTGCTCTATTCATCGGGCATCTCCGCGGCCACGCTGACGGTCCTGCGCGGGGAGCCGAAACGCGGCAACGCCCAAGCCTCCTGGCGGGCGTCATGGGCCATGAACGCCGCCCGCGGCCTGTTTGCTTTCCTTCTTGCGCCAATGCGCGGGCGCGAGCAGGCGAACCGGGAGGACGGCGCATATACCGGCCAGGACGCGCCGGCCGATGCGGGTCCGGGCGATGAGTATGACGTCAATGCGGATCCCGAGCTGGACGATTCGCTGCCCAGGTTTCTGCGGCGCTCGCAGAACGCCGAGGTCTCCGACCCGTCCGGGCGCATCGAACCCTTCTTCGCCGGATCCAGGACGCCGAAACTGACGCCCGCGGGCGAGGAGGAGGCCGCCGGATCCTACCCCGTAACCAGAAGCAGCCCGGCAGCCCCCGTGCGCATCAAGTCCCGGACCGCGCGCAGCGTCCCCGCGGCCATGCCGGCGGCCTTTTCGCTGCCGCCGCTCCGATTATTGAAGAAGCCGCCCTCGTCGCGGCGCGATCCCGGCGTCACGAACAAGGTGCTGCAGGACAATGCGCGCCTGCTGGAGGAGGTTCTGCAGGATTTCGGCGTGAAGGGCGAAATCACCAATGTCAGCCCCGGTCCGGTGGTCACCCTGTATGAGCTTGAACCCGCCCCCGGCACCAAATCCTCCAGGGTCGTGGGCCTGGCGGACGATATCGCCCGGTCCATGAGCGCCATCTCGGCGCGCATCGCGGTCATCCCGGGCCGCAATGTCATCGGGATTGAGCTCCCCAACCCCCGCCGGCACATGGTGTATCTGCGCGAGTTGCTGGAGGGAAGCGAGTTCGAGAATTCCGAAGCCCTGCTCTCGCTTGCGCTGGGCAAGAATATCGCCGGCGAAGGCGTTTCGGTCGATCTCGCGCGCATGCCGCATCTTCTGATCGCCGGCACCACCGGTTCGGGCAAGTCGGTCGGCATCAACACCATGATCCTGTCCCTGCTCTACCGGCTGACGCCCGACCAGTGCAAATTCATCATGATCGACCCGAAGATGCTGGAGCTTTCGGTCTATGACGGCATCCCGCATCTGCTGGCGCCGGTCGTGACCGACCCGAAAAAGTCCGTTGTCGCGCTCAAATGGACGGTGCGCGAAATGGAGGAGCGCTACAAGCGCATGTCCAAGCTCGGGGTGCGCAATATCGGCGGCTATAACGACCGCGTCGTCGAAGCGCGCGAGCGCGGCGAGGTGCTGACCCGCACGGTGCAGACCGGTTTTGACAAGGAAACCGGCGAGGCGGTCTTCGAGCAGGAAGAGATGAACTACGAGCCGATGCCCTACATCGTCGTCATCGTCGACGAGATGGCGGACCTGATGATGGTCGCGGGCAAGGACATTGAAGGCGCGGTGCAGCGCCTCGCGCAGATGGCCCGCGCGGCCGGCATCCATCTCATTACCGCCACCCAGCGGCCCAGCGTTGACGTTATAACCGGCACCATCAAGGCCAACTTCCCAACCCGCGTGAGCTTCCAGGTGACTTCGAAGATTGACAGCCGCACGATCCTGGGGGAGCAGGGCGCGGAGCAGCTGCTCGGCCAGGGCGACATGCTCTATATGGCGGGCGGCGGGCGCATTATGCGGGTGCATGCGCCATTCGTGTCCGACGAAGAGGTTGAGAAGGTCGTGCGGTTCCTCAAAAAACAGGGCGTTCCCCAGTATCTCGAGGACGTGACGGCCGACAATGAGGAAGACGGCGAGGGCGGGCTCGGCATCCCCGGCAACGGCGAGAGTGGCGACGCTCTCTACGACCAGGCCGTGGCAATCGTGCTGCGCGACCGGAAAGTCTCGACCAGCTATATCCAGCGCCGCCTGTCGATCGGCTACAACCGCGCGGCGACCCTGATCGAACGCATGGAGGAAGAGGGCGTCATCTCCGCGGCCAATCATGCTGGAAAGCGGGAAATACTGGTTGGCGGCGAGGCCTGAGGCGGCCTATGCTGACATCATGCGTTTTTGAAGAATTCGCCCTTTTGTTGACGATTTCCGCCTAAATCATCTATGCCTTCGCATGAAGGATCATTGGCATCTCGAACATGACATATCCAAACTCACAAGGCCTCACCGGATGGGCCGCGCGGATCGCCGCCGTTCTGGTGCTGGCGGCGCCCCTTTCGGCGCTCGGCCAGGAGCCGCAACCGCCGGCCCCGGGCAGCGCGGAGCCAGCGGCCACTGAGCCAGCGGCCACGGAGCCGGCCGCCGCGGAGCCGGCCGCCGCGTCTCCAGGTGTGGGATGGGCGACCCAGAGCGAACCGGGGGCTCTCGTTGCGCCGCGCCCCGGCGATGCCGCGCCGCCCAAGGTTCTGACGCGCGAGCAGATCGAGCGGCTGGGCGACATCAACCAGTATCTGACCAGCCTGGTCAACGTGCAGGGCCGGTTCATCCAGACCGACTATCGCAACAAGGAGACGCGCGGACGCTTTTATGTGAAACGCCCGGGCCGGATCCGTTTCGACTATCGCTCGCCGAGCAGGCTGCGCATCGTCTCCGACGGCACTTATCTTTCGATCGAGGACCATGATCTCAAAACGGTCGACAAATTCCCCCTCGACGCCACGCCGATCCGGCTGCTGCTCGGCGAAGACGTCAATCTGGCGCGCGATGCGGTGATTCTCGACATGCGGCAGGATGAAACCGCCGTGGCAGTCGTTCTGAAGGACAAGAGCGGGTCCACAAGCGGTTACCTTCAGCTTTATTTCAAGCTGCCCGAGCTGGAACTGTATGAATGGGTGATAACCGATGCCCAGGGGCTGGACACCCGGATACAGCTGGCGGACCTGATCGCCGGCGATGAAAAGTCGGATGATTTCTTCCGGTCCTCGGCAATCGAGCTTGATAACATTGGCAATAATTAATGTTGCCGCGAAGCCGGTGGGCCGCGGCCATGGTTAGCCATCCGTTAACCATATTTTCCGAGTAAATTCACGATCTTACCCAATCAGAATATTTCTCGCGGCGACAGAATGTCCAGGATCGGGACCGAGGATTACCAAAATTTTAGACGCCAGGAGATTGAAATTCCGGCGATCCGGCATAAATATAATTCCACAAGCGGGCCACGTCGAACTTCATCGGTAGTGCCCCCCCGTCTAACCGAAGACGTACCCGCTTGCGCCGGATTCCCTCCCGGCGCACCGCAAATTTGCGGAATTGACGCCCAACCTCCCAAGGGTTGGGCGTCTTTTTTTTACGGCATGGCCGCTAACGCATGGCGGCCGTTCATTGAGGCCCGATGAAGTTTACGCTTGCCACCTGGAACATCAATTCGGTCCGCTCTCGCCTGGACGCCATCGCCCGTTTTGTCGAGGCCTATCCCACCGACATTCTGTGTTTGCAGGAAATCAAATGTGTCAATGCGAGCTTTCCGCTCGAGCCCTTCCGCGCTCTTGGCTTCACTCATATCGAGCTCAACGGGCAGAAGGCCTATCACGGCGTGGCGACGCTTTCGCGCCTTCCCATCGAGCGCGTCGAGGCCCGCGATTTCAATGGCAGCGGCGAGGCGCGCCATCTTTCGGTGCGCCTTGGCGGCGAAGGCGATGGCGCGGTGATTCACAATTTTTACGTCCCCGCCGGCGGCGATGTGCCGGACGCGGAGGCAAATCCCAAATTCGCGCAGAAACTCGCCTATCTCCGGGCGATGGAGCGCTGGTGCGCGGAACAGCCCGGCAAGAAAACCAACCGGGCCATCCTGGTGGGCGATCTGAATGTGGCGCCGCTTGAAAGCGATGTATGGTCGCATAAACAACTGCTGCGCGTGGTCAGCCACACGCCGGCGGAGGTCGCCCATATGGAGACGCTGCGCGCGTCCCATGACTGGGTCGACGTTATGCGCGAACATATTCCGCCTGAAGAAAAGCTGTTTACCTGGTGGAGCTACCGGGCACGCGACTGGCGCAAATCTAACCGTGGCCGGCGGCTTGACCATGTATGGGTGACGCCGGCGCTGAAGAAGGCCGCCGTGTCGCTGCGGGTGGTTGACGAGGTGCGGGACTGGGCGCGGCCATCCGATCACGTTCCGGTGCTGGCCGGATTTGATTTGCGGCGCCGTTAGCCCCGTTCAGTTCGGCCAGAAGATCGTGAACCGGAACCTTTGGCCTTGTCTCGTTCATGGAGCGATCGGCCAGAGCGCTGAAATGCGAAGCGACGGCCGCGGGCCGCCTGAGAAACTCAGGCACCGGCGGACCCGCGTCATCCGGCCCGAACCTGTTTACACCATCGTTTACACCGTCATTTACGCCGCCGTTCACGCCGCCGTTCGCCGCGCCGCCGGTGTCCCCGGCGGGCTGCTCCGGCGCCATCTGTAAAGCGGCGGCCGGCCGGTCTGTCGCGTCCCCCTGTACCCCGTCATCCAGATAGGGGCCTTCGTCAATCGGTTCGGCGAGCAGGCTGTCCAGCCGGTGAAGCGTTTCCGCCGTTGCGGCGAGATTCCTGCGGATATTGTCCGCGAAATGAGCGGCGAGCCCGGGTTCCGCGACCATCAGCTGCCCAATGGCGTCGCGGGGCAGTCCGAGCAGGGTGACGGCGCTGCGGGCGACCGCGCCATGTATATGGCTGGTCTCGATCAGCATGGCCATGTCGCACAGGATGGTTCCGGGGCCCGCAACCGGTTCAAGATCGCGGCCGCTGGCGTCCTGCAATCTTGCGGTGCCCTCCAGGACGAACAATGCCGCTTCAGCCGGAACCCCGGCCTCGGCGATTGTCTGTCCCGCGCGCAAATGCGCGATGGTGCCTCTTTGCAAAATAACTCCGAGCAACTCACCGCCTAGCCCGTGAAACACAGGCACGCGGGCGAGCAGCTCGACCGCCGCGCCGTGCTGCATAAGTTCAAACTCCGTACAAGGTTTGAATACGCAATACTGAGTTTGGATTTAGGAAAACGCGGTACAAAGAAACAAACGGTACCAGGAATACGCGGCACATGCCCCAACCGGGGAATTATAGTTTAACGTGATATATGGTGGTTAATGCAACCTTAAAATTACGGCATCAGCTTGTAGCCCCCCACCTCGGTCAGCAGCAGCTCCGCATTTGAGGGGTCTTTTTCGATCTTTTGCCTGAGCCGGTAGATATGGGTTTCCAGCGTGTGCGTCGTGACGCCGGCATTGTAACCCCACACCTCATGCAGCAATACATCGCGCGTCACGACCTTCTCGCCCGCGCGATAGAGGTATTTGAGGATTGAGGTTTCCTTTTCCGTCAGCCTTATCTTGGACCCGGCGTCATCGACGAGGGTCTTTGTGGCCGGCCGGAACGAATAGGGACCGATTGTGAACACCGCATCCTCGCTCTGCTCGTGCTGGCGCAGCTGGGCGCGCACCCGCGCGAGCAGAACCGAAAAACGAAACGGCTTGGTCACGTAATCGTTGGCGCCGGATTCAAGCCCGAGGATCATATCGGCGTCGGAATCCTGCCCCGTCAGCATGATGATCGGGCTCTTGAAGCCGTTCTTGCGCAAGATCTTGCAGCTCTCCCGGCCGTCCATGTCGGGCAGGCCGATATCCAGCAGGATCAGATCGACATGTTCCGCCTTTGAAATCCCGATGCCTTCGGCCGCTGTTTGCGCAGCCAGAGCCTCAAACTCATCATGCACGGCAAACTGGTCGATCAGTGAATCCCGGAGATCGTTGTCGTCGTCAACAATTAGAATCTTGCGAGCCGTGCTCATGCCACACTCCATGGAGGATTTGCTATGTTCGGTCGTATCATTGATGTAGGCCGGGTTATTGCTATGTCAACTTGCCCAGTTTCCTCGCCGCGTAAATCAAAGACGCGTCACAGACGGTCAAATGTCCGTGAACGGATAACTCTTGCAGTCCGGCCGCAACCCGGCCGGCGGATGCGCGGTTACGTTATCAGCAGTGCCCGCATCGCCCGCTGCGCGCTCGGACCGGCCGGCCCCGCGGCCCGCAAATGCGAAGGCGATGGCGCAACGCCGGCGGGGCGCTGGAAGCTGCTCGGTGTGTTTTACCGCGCGGACCGGGTCGCGCGTCCGGTCACCGCCCTGCCGGTGCGCGCCCTGCGCGCCAGTGATGGATGGTGCGACGCGCCCGCCGACCGGAACTATAACCGTCTCGTCACCCTGCCTTACGCCGCAAGCGCCGAAGCCATGTGGCGCGCGGATTCCATTTACGACATTGTCGTCATACTCGATCACAACACCCGGCCGCGGATGCGCGCGAGGGGCAGCGCAATCTTCATCCATCTGGCGCGAGACGGTTATCCACCGACCGGCGGGTGCATCGCGCTCAATTCCCATGATCTGAGAATGCTGCTGCGCGCGTGCGGACCGGGGTCTGGCGTCATGATTTTTCCCTAACCGCGCGCCCCGAAAATCGCCGTGCCGACGCGCACATATGTGGCGCCGAGCGCGACCGCGTTTTCAAAATCCGCGCTCATGCCCATGGACAGCTCGTCCAGGCCGTTGCGCGCGGCGATCTTGTTCAGCAGCGCAAAGTGGAGAGACGACTCCTCATCGACCGGCGGAATGCACATCAGGCCCTCGATTTTCAGACCGAACTCATCGCGGCACTGTCCGATAAATGCGTCAGCCAGGCCGGGGAGAATTCCGGCCTTCTGCTCTTCCTCTCCCGTGTTCACCTGAACCAGCAGGCGAGGGCAGCGGCCGGTATGTTCGATCTCACGGGCAATGGCGGCGGCGATTTTCGGCCGGTCGATGGTGTGGATCACATCGAACAGGAGGGCCGCGTCGCGCGCCTTGTTGGACTGGAGCGG
Source organism: bacterium BMS3Bbin10 (assembly GCA_002897995.1). Lineage (GTDB taxonomy): Bacteria > Pseudomonadota > Alphaproteobacteria > Rhizobiales > Methyloligellaceae > UBA2767. Next base: position 16,149 of record BDTT01000079.1, read on the forward strand.
GCCGATCAGATGCAGCTCGATATCCGCGTGGCGCGCCTTGAGGCCGGGCCATTTCCCTTGAGATTCCTGGACCCGGTTTTCGCCGAAGCGAAACTGCCCGGCGCCGATGACCGGCTCGATCTGCTCCGCGCCGAAAGTTTTCGAAACGGCGATCAGCTTGACCCGGGCCGGGTCGCGCCCGGCGCGTTCCGCGGCCGCCGTTATCCGCGCCTCGACGGCTTCGATGCGTTCGCGCAAGGCTGGCGGCGGCGCTGAATTGGCGTCTTTGTTCATGGGACCGATCGGCTCACTTTGGACAGGGCAAAACATACGCGTCTGGCCAATACGCGCAAGTGGGCGCGAAAGGGTGCGCGCGCGCGGCTTGACCGGCCCCGTCTTATTGCCCACAAACGCTGCGCGGCAAGGCCCGCGATACAAGGAAGACGCATCATGGCGCAATCGCGTTACAACGCGCGGGATCGCGAATCCCACTGGCAGAAAATCTGGGACGAGAAAAAGCTCTTTGTCACCCGCGAGGACGCGGGCGGCCCCAAATATTATGTGCTGGAGATGTTCCCCTACCCGTCGGGACGCATCCATATGGGCCATGTGCGCAACTACACCATGGGCGACGTGGTCGCCCGCTACAAACGCGCGCGCGGATTCAATGTGCTGCATCCCATGGGCTGGGACGCATTCGGCATGCCGGCGGAGAATGCCGCGATGGCGCGCGGCGTCCACCCGGCGGAGTGGACCTACGCCAATATCGACGCCATGCGCACCCAGCTCAAAGCGCTCGGACTGTCGCTCGACTGGAGCCGGGAGCTGGCCACCTGCGACCCGGAATACTACGCGCAGGAGCAGAAGCTGTTCCTGGATTTTCTCGAGGCCGGCTTGGTGTCGCGCCGCAGCGCGAAGGTGAACTGGGACCCGGTCGACCACACGGTGCTGGCCAATGAGCAGGTCATCGACGGCAAGGGCTGGCGCTCCGGCGCGCTGGTTGAGCAGCGCGAGCTGACCCAGTGGTTCTTCAAGATATCGGATATGGCGGAGGAGCTTCTTCAGGCGCTGGACGCTCTGAAACGCTGGCCGGAAAAGGTCCGCCTCATGCAACGCAACTGGATCGGCAAGTCCGAAGGCCTCCAGTTCAAGCTCGACGTGATCGATGCCGATGGCGGCCCGGCGGGGGAGCTTGAGGTGTTCTCAACCCGCCAGGACACGATCTTCGGCATGACCTTCTGCGCCGTGTCCATCGACCATCCTCTGGCAATTGAAGCCGCGAAGTCGAATGAGGCCCTTGGCGCTTATATCGAAGAGTGCCGGCGCAGCGGCACCACCGAAGAAGCGCTGGAGAAAGCTGAGAAAACCGGCCATGAGCTGGGCTTGCGCGTGGCCCATCCCTTTATCGAGGGCAAAAGCGTTCCGCTGTTCGCCGCAAATTTTGTGCTCATGGGCTATGGCACGGGGGCCATTTTCGGCTGCCCCGGCCATGACCAGCGCGATTTCGATTTCTGCAAGACGCTGGGGATCGACATCATTCCGGTGGTCGCGCCGGCGGATCTGTCGGGACCTGCGCTGGAAGAATATATCGCAGCATATTCCGACCGCGCCGAAATCTATGACGGCGAGGGAGTGCTCATCAATTCCGATTTTCTCGATGGGCTGACCATCGAGGCGGCCAAGCAGGAAATCGCCAGACGCTTTGAGGCGATGGGCAAGGGGACGCGGAAAGTGAACTACCGCCTGCGCGACTGGGGCATTTCGCGCCAGCGTTACTGGGGCTGCCCGATCCCGGTCATTCATTGCGCGGGGTGCGGCGTCGTGCCGGTGCCTGAGTCCCAGCTGCCCGTGACGCTTCCCCAGGACGTCACCTTCGACAAGCCCGGCAATCCGCTGGACCGGCACGCCACATGGAAAAACGCCGCCTGCCCAAAATGCGGCGGGGACGCGCGGCGCGAAACCGACACCTTCGACACCTTCGTGGATTCCTCCTGGTATTTCGCGCGCTTTTGTTCACCGCGCGCGGATGTCCCGGTGGCGCGGGAGGCGGCCGACTACTGGCTTCCGGTGGATCAGTATATCGGCGGCGTCGAGCATGCGATCCTGCACCTGCTTTATTCGCGCTTCTTCACCCGCGCCATGAAACAAACCGGCCATGCGGGGCTGAGCGAACCCTTTGACGGGCTGTTTACCCAGGGCATGGTCAACCACGAAACCTACAAGCTTCAGGACGGAAGCTGGGTCACGCCTTCGGACGTCAGGCTCGAGGGCGAGGGCGGCGCGCGGCGCGCAACCCATGCCGAAACGGGCGCGCGCGTCATCATCGGCCCGGTCGAGAAGATGTCCAAATCGAAACATAATACGGTGGACCCGGAAGACATCATCGGTCATTTCGGCGCCGACACCATCCGCTGGTTCATGCTGTCCGATTCGCCGCCCGAGCGCGACGTGCAATGGACCGACGCGGGCGTCGAGGGCGCCTGGCGGTTCGTGCAGCGGCTGTGGCGGCTGATGGACAGGGCGCGAGACTGGATCGTCCCCCATGGTTCGGAGATGCCCGGTGAGCTGAGCGAGGCGGCGCTTCGATTGCGGGGGGTCTCGCACCGGCGATTGCAGAGTGTGAGCGAGGCGATAGAATCGCTCAAATTCAATGTCGCCGTCGCTCAGGTCCACGAGTTCACAAGGGTCATCGAGGCTGTTGTGGGAAATCCGGAATTCGAGAATGACGAGGGCGTCAAATGGGCGGCGCGCGAGGCCTGTGAGCTGGCCATTGGGATGTTCGGCTCAATGATGCCTCATTTAGGAGAAGAATGCTGGTCAATGCTTGGCCATGACCGGCTTCTCGCCGAAACGCCCTGGCCGGAGGCGGACCCGGCGCTGCTGGTCGAGGATATGGTGACGATTGCGGTTCAGGTAAACGGAAAACGGCGCGATGAATTGACAGTTGCGCAGGACGCTTCGAAAGAGGATATTGAAGCGGCGGCGCTGAAACTGGAGAATGTTTTGCGCGCCATCGAGGGACGGGACATCAAAAAAGTGATCGTTGTTCCGCAGAGGATTGTCAATGTCGTCGTATAGGGGCCCCAAGCCAAGCCAGCCGCACAGCCGCCGCCGCGCCCTTGCGCTGATCGGCTCCGCCTTGCTCGCGGCTCCGGTCCTGTCGGCCTGCGAGCCGCTCTATGGCACCACCCGGAGCGGGGTTCGCCTCAAGGACGTGATGGCGGGCCTCAGGATTACCGAAATACCGGGCCGCGTCGGGCAGCGCGTGCGCAATGAGCTGATATTCAGCGCGACCGGCGGCGGCCGGCCGGCCGGGGCGCTCTACCGGCTGGATATCTCGGTCAGGGAAAAAGTTACGGACACGCTGGTGACCCGCAGCGGCGATATCGAAAGCCAGCTTTACAATCTCGACGCCCAGTTCAAGCTGATACGCCTCGCCGACAACCAGACGGTGCTCAAGGGCAGGAGCGTGGGCCGGGCCGCATTCGACCGGTTCAACCCGATCTTTTCGAATATCCGCGCCCGCATCGACGCGGAGAACCGCGCCGCGCGTATCGTCGCCGATGGCATCAGGACACGTATCGCCGCGTTTCTCTCAAGTACGGCCTGACTGAGCTCAGACCCCAGGTCCACAGGCAAAACCGATGGTCGCCTACAAGGCCGCACAGTCCGCGTCCTTTATACGCTCCCCCGACAGCAAAATTGCCGCCGCGCTCCTTTACGGCCCCGAGGCCTCGCTGGTCGCCGAGCGCGCGCGCGAGTTGGCGCGAAACATCGCGGGCATGGAACAGGACGAAGCCGAGATCATCCGGCTCGACGACAATGACCTGTCACAGGACCCGGGCCGGCTGGCGGTCGAGCTGCAAACCCGTTCCATGTTCGCCGAGCGGCGCATCGTCCTCGTCCGCGCGCAGCAGCGGCTGAAACCCGAAGCCGTCTCGGAACTGATTTCCGGGCCCCTCGCCGCCACGCTCATCGTAGAGGCCGGCAATCTGCGCCCCAGCTCGAAGTTGCGCAAGATATTCGAGACCGGCGAGCGGGCGGCGGCGCTCCCCTGCTACGCCGACGCGGCGCGGGACATGGGACCGCTGATCGATAGCGAACTCGGCGCGAACAATGTGCGCATTTCCCGCGAGGCGCGCAGCTATCTCACAGGCCGTCTTGGAAGCGATCCGGGAACGGCGCGCTCGGAATGCGCCAAGCTGGCGACCTATGCCGGGACGGGGGGCGAGGCCCATATCGGGGATATCGATGCGGTCATCGGCGATATGGGCGCGGGCATCGTCGATGCGCTTGCCGCCGCGGCGGCCGAGGGGCGCACGCGCGAAGCGCTGCGCCATCTCGACGCCCTCATCGCCGGCGGCCAGGGCACGCAAGTCGCGCTCACCGCGCTCGGGCGCCACTTTCAGCGCCTGCACCGGCTGTGCGCCTCCATCGAGGCCGGCGAGCCCGCCCGGACGGCGATCGCCAGATTCCGGCC
>BDTT01000080.1 GCA_002897995.1 bacterium BMS3Bbin10
TAGAACCGCATGGCAGGCCGCGAGCAGGGCGTATCTGGGCGCGCCATACCATGTCCGCATCTGTAAATCGGTGGACCGCATGCCGATTGTCGCCGATTGCGGCCGGCTCAGGGTGTAGGCGCTATAGGCAAGCGCGACGGCGGGGAATGCAATGCCAAACAGGAGCCAGGTCAGCCCGAATGTAAATATGCCGGCAAAAAACAGCAGCAAATAAACTGCCATCGTCAGAACCAGAATGATCGTGATATCGATCGCGAACGCAATGACGCGGCGCGTGAGGACGCCTTCAAAATATTCGCGATGGCGTACCGGGTCATAGGCATGCGGTTTGTCCGATGCCTCAAATGAAAGCTGTTCAGGCGTTTCTCCGCCTGCTCCTGTATGGGCTGTGCCTGGCATGGATTGCGGGGCCTCTCTCTCTCTGGGGTCGTGTTCTGCGATTGTAATATGGTAATCTGGTGCTTCCGCGGCAAGTAACACCACATGCATTGCTCCTAGATCGCTTCATGTTTTGATGGAATCAAAACCGCGATCTTGGCTTTGTTTATGCGTATCATTTTTCCGATAACCGGTTTCCATCCCCGCCTTCGCGGGGACATGCTTATCGGTGATACGCACTAGAAGGTACCAAATTCAGAACCGGCCGAGCCCGTCATGCGGGTGACGATAAAGCCCGCGGATTTGAGCGCTTCGATCACCTGATTGGCGTGCACGGCATCCTTGGTCTCTATGACGAAATCAAGCGTGGCGCCCTTGGCCGGCACATCCAGGAACATACGCTGGTGAGAGACTTCCAGAATGTTGGCGCCGGCCTCACCGAGCAGCGTCGCTATTTTCCCCAAAACGCCCGGCTGGTCTGAAATCATCATCCTGAGTGAAATGATTTTCTCCTCGCGCTCAAGTCCGCGCACGATGATCGAGGCCAATATGCGCGGGTCGATATTTCCGCCGGTAAGAACCAGCCCGACCTTCCGGCCCCTGAACCGGTCAGGTTCCTTGAGCAACGCCGCAAGCCCGGTCGCGCCCGCGCCTTCCGCCATGGTTTTCTGGATGGTGAGGAGTGTGCACACGGCGCGCTCGATCATGGCCTCTTCGACCAGAATAATATCGGATACCAGGTCCTTTACGATAGGCAGCGTGAGAGTCCCCGCCGCCTTGACCGCAATGCCTTCAGCCAGGGTCTGGCCGCCGCAAACTGAATCCTCGCCGCGGACGCCATGATACATTGAAGGATATGACGCGGCCTCGACGCCGATAATTTCAATTTCGGGCTTGAGGGCCTTGGCGGCGGTTGCAATCCCGGCGATTAAACCGCCTCCGCCAATGGGGATCACAAGAGTTTCGATATCGGGCTCATCGGCTATTATCTCAAGCCCGACAGTGCCCTGGCCGGCGATGATGAGCGGATCATCATATGGGTGAATGAGGGTCAGATTGCGCTCACTGGCGATCCGGTCCGCCGTGACCCGTGATTCCAGCAGCGTTTCGCCCGAGAGCACCACCTCCGCGCCAAGCGCTTCGGTGTTGCCGACCTTCACGAAGGGCGTGCCCTCCGGCATGACGATGGTGGCCGGAATGCCGAGACGCGACGCGTGATAGGCGACGGCCTGGGCGTGATTGCCCGCCGACATGGCGATGACGCCGCGTTTGCGTTCATCGGGGGTGAGCGAGGAGAGCTTCAAGAATGCGCCGCGATCCTTGAATGAATTGGTGAACTGCAGGTTCTCATACTTGATGTATAATTCCGCCCCCGTAAGCGCGGAGAGTTTCGGCGCGGCAATGAGGGGCGTGCGCACGACATGCTGCTGCAGGGAGTCAGCCGCACTTTGTATGTCCTTCAGGGAGACGCAATGGCCGGGCGAGCCCTTGGCCGCCGCGGCCACGTTAGCGCGCCTCCGCGAGGTACTGCGCAACGCGTGGCGCGAAATAGGTGAGAATTCCGTCGGCTCCGGCGCGCTTGAAGGCGATCAGGCTCTCAAGCATGACTTTCTCGCCGTCCAGCCAGCCATTCTGGGCGGCCGCCATGAGCATCGCGTATTCCCCCGATACCTGATAGGTGAATGTGGGAATGCCGAAAGCCGTTTTCACCCGCGCAATGATGTCCAGATAGGGTAATCCGGGTTTCACCATGACCATGTCGGCGCCCTCCGCAATGTCCAGCCCAACTTCGCGCAGGGCCTCGTCTGCATTGGCGGGGTTCATCTGATATGTGCGCTTGTCGCCCTTGAGCGCTCCTGACGATCCGGTGGCGTCCCGGAACGGTCCATAAAAGGCAGAGGCGTATTTGGCTGCATAGGACATGATTTGCGTGTCCTTGTGGCTTGCCGCTTCCAATGCGGTGCGAATGGCGCCGACTCTCCCGTCCATCATGTCGGAGGGTGCAAGAATGTCGGCGCCGGCCTCGACCTGCACAAGGGATTGGCGAACCAGCGCCTCCAGCGTCCGGTCATTGTCGATTGTTTCACCCGACAGCAACCCGTCATGGCCATGGCTCGTATAGGGATCGAGCGCGACGTCGCAAATGATCCCGAGACCGGGCGCCTCCGCCTTGATGGCGCGCACGGCCTGGCACACCAGGTTTTCTGGATTGAAGGCCTGAGACCCGGTTTCATCCCGCAATGCGGGGTCCGTATAGGGGAACACGGCCATAGCCGGGATATTCAACCCGACGGCCTCTTTGGCGGCGGCGACCGCCAAATCTATCGACAGGCGCTCCACGCCCGGCATGGACTCAACCGATGTCCGTTCATTTTCCCCGCCGATAACAAAGATAGGCCAGATCAGGTCGTCGCAGGTCAGCAAGTTCTCGGCAACCAGGCGGCGCGACCAGTCAGCGCGTCTGTTGCGGCGCATGCGTATTGCGGGAAAGCCGGGCGCCAGACTTTCGCTTTCGCCGGCATCGTCAGCGTTACCGCGTTTTGCGCGCTCCGCGCCAAGGGAGACATATCGTCCAGAAGAGGGCATGGGGTCGACTTTATTCAGGTTCATGAACTGTTGGATCAGGTTATCACCACTGGCTTTCCCTCGCCAGTCCGATTGGGCGCGATGACTAACGGGACAAAAGTCTCAGGTGAGACTTTTTGAGTGCAATTGTCCGTGAATTGGGTATGCGGCGCATTGCGGCGGTATGGAATCGTTAATTGCCGGTCGTCAGGCGTTCAATAAACTGCTTAACCGTCGGAATGAAAATATTGCCATTTTCGTCACGGTAGAGCGGATCTTCACCTGCCTTAAAGGCGTTATGGCCGGCAAAGATAAGGCTGTTATCCAGGTCATCGCCCTGTATGGCTCCCATCAGCCCTTTCTGAATGCAGTAGGTGCGGGGGTCCGGCACCCTGCCGGTGGTGTATCCTTTCTCAGGGTTCTGGCTCCAGCCGCTGAGTTTGCAGGTGGCCAGACAGCCCGCGCAATCCGTCCTGTATTGCTGGATTTCCCGGGCTTTATCGTGGGTGACGAAAATCAGTGTGTTATCGGGGGTGCGCAAGGGCATGTTAAATCCCTCGGCGATCCAGCCATCGATCTTCACCTTGTGTTCCGGGGTGACGTAGTACCCCTTGTTGGGGACGCCGCGCCGCTCAACAAGTTCAGTCATGTTTTCATCGGGCTTTCGCGTAAACGGAACCTGCCTCGCCGAGCGCTGGTACAGCTCCCGCATCATGTCGTTTTTATACGCCGACGAATAAAAACCAGTGGGGCTGAATTTGTTCAGGGTCGTGTCGCCCTCGTTCATGGACAGCAGCAGAAGTTTCCATTCATCGGTCACCGGGTTTTCCTGCGTCAACAGGTCCCGAGTGCCAAACTGGAACGCAATGGGGCCGATTTCCGGGTTGTCCAGCCAGCTTTCCCAGTCTCGCAGGTACCACACGCCGCCGGCCATGATGATGGCGACATCTTCCATGCCGTTTTCGTTCATGATCCGGCGTAAGGCCTTGACGCGCTCATAAGGGTCTTCGGGCCTGTCGGGGTCTTCCCGGCTGGTAATGCCGTTGTGGCCGCCGGCCAGCCAGGGATCTTCATAGACCACGGCTCCAATCAGGTCGCTGTATCGGTTCCGCCATTCCTTGAAGGCGCGTTTCAACAGCACTTTCAGAGCTATAACATTGGAAATGATGGGGTCTATATACACGCCTTCTCCGGCGCAAACCCGGGCATCTTCTTCCGTGGGCAGACCGGCACCCATAGTCACGGCATGAATCATGTTCCCGCCGCCGGGCAGGCGCGTGCCGGCCAGCACCCCACGCATGATACGCATTACGCCGCCGGCCATCTTGAGGAAGTTCATGCGGATACGGCCCTTGCCGCCGGAGGCTTTGTGGGCCATCGCGGTCTGCAAAATGCCCCCCTCGATGGACCATGCCACCAGTTCTTCATGCCGTTCCTGACGTGTGCGCCCGGTGTAGGGGTAAGAATTCGGCCGGCCATTTTCATTGTAGCTGAATGTTGCACCTGTACCGGAAATGGTGCCGCCGGTATTTTCCGCTGCCCAGGCGCCGGCGTTTTTGCCGTTTGTGGCGCCAACGCCCTTGCCGCCCTGGATGAACGGAAGAATCCATGCACCGTCGATGAAGACCGGCTTGATAAGCTTTTCCCGGATGAGTTGGGCGCCCTCTGAGGGAACCTGCGGGATCGGCGAGTGCTTTTGATTGGACAGCGGCAAGGCAACCTCATTGAACCTGGAATCTGGAAAACCGAAATCAGTGCGACACTGAGACAGTCGAGAGGGCTTAACAAGTGCGCGAATCACCACGTGGCCACTTGCTGATGGTGCAGTCACATTAATTGGGAGTTCGGGCAAACCATGTGCGCTGCGGCGATTTATTCACAATACGCCCCGTGCTTTCGCTTGGCCAGATCATAATGGAAATGATTTTTGTGGGCTTCATTGGCAAGGGGCCCGAGTGCGGTCCCGAAAAGCGTGCAGGCGCCCTCATGGATTTCGTAGAGAAATGCCGACCGGGGTTCGAATGCCGGTTCTGTTTCCGCTCGCCGGTTGGGTATTTGTCCGGCCGGGGCAGGCGCGGTAGCGGTGTCCGGCTTTGCCTCGGGTGGCGGCGTGACGGTCTTGTCTTGAGATGCATCCGGGGCTGCAGGGAAGCTTTCAGGTGGCAACGCCCAGTTGTCCAATACGTTGATCCAATCGCCCGATTGGGTCTTGAATGCGGCCATATCGAGCGCATTGGCGCGGGCGTGTTCGGAGATCGGCTTGTCGTTCGCATTATAGCGGTTGCGGCAAACATAAGAGGCGATGTTGCGAATGTTTGTGATTTCGCCATCCAGGTGCTTGCGGGCGGTGGGCTGGAGGAAACCGTCGGCCCAGCTGCTTAACGTCGCCGCCAGGCCGCAGGTCACGCGCGCCGCCGGCTCGATCGCGACGGCGCGCGTCTTGCCGATGGCCGACAGTTCGATCGGCGCCGGGGTCCCGCAGCGCCCCTCGCGGATGGGATTAAGAAAGCGGTATTTTACGCCGGTGCCGGCCAGCAGCATGGCGCAGCGGTCGGTTGCGTCCTGAACCTCCTGAGCTGACCACTCCGGGGTTGCGATCTCGCCGGGATGAGGCTGGGCGAAAATCCGCGCCGGATTGCGCTCGGGCAGGGGGATGGGCGCACCAGGGCCTGGCTGGACGGGGGGAGGGGGTTTTTGTGCGTGCGGGGCGCTCACGGCGATCCCGCTGAGCATGACGGCGCAGCCAAAGACCGCTGCGGGCTTATACCGGTGGCGGGATTTCACCTGTGCACCTCCTTGCCTGTTGCGCCTGGTCCCGAAACGCGGTGAAACCGCGTCTTGAGGTTTCCGGTTGCCGATGTATAGGTCCAGTCCACCCGATTCGAGGAAACCGGAAACTGGCATCGCGCGAAGGGCCACCCTCAAGGCAAATAGGGATCCAATGAGCAACAATAAAGCCATTCTGTTTGAGAAGCGGGGCCGCTGCGGCCTCGTCACCCTGAACCGGCCCAGGGCTTTGAATGCCCTCAGTTACCCCATGATCGCGCAGATGGAGGAGCATTACGTCGACTGGGCGGGGGATGCGGATGTTTACGGCGTGGTGCTGGAGGCGGCGCCGGGACGCGCTTTTTGCAGCGGTGGCGATCTCAAGGCGCTTTATGAATGGCGCAGGGAAGGAAATACCGGCGCGATCTTTGAGAATTATACAAGCGAGTACCAGCACAACTGGACGCTGGATCGTTTCATCAAGCCGCATGTGTCGCTGATGGACGGGTTTGTGTTCGGCGGCGGGGTCGGGATTTCGCTTTATGGGACGCACAAGGTGGCTGGCGAAAATTACCGCTTTGCAATGCCGGAAACCGCTATCGGCTTTTTCCCCGATGTGGGCGCCACCTGGTTTCTCCCGCGGATGCCCGGCCGGATTGGCCTATATCTCGCGCTTACCGGCAACCGGATCGATCGCGCAGATGCTTATGAACTGGGATTGCTGACCCATTGTATCGACGCGCATGAATTCGATGCCATTCGCGCGGCGATGTGCGAAGCCGACCCCATCGATCCGGTTCTCGATGAGAGGCATGTGGACCCCGGAGCGTCCGCATTGTTGCAGTTGAGGGAGGAAATCGACCGGCATTTCGCAGGCGACAGCGTTGAGGAAATTCTGAGCTCATTGGAGGGCGCCACGGGGCCGCATGCCGAATGGGCAAGGGAAACAGCGGTGAAGATGCGCAGGAATTCGCCGCTCAGCCTCAAGGTGGCCTATTGGCAGATACGCCGCAGCCCAAGCCCCGCACTTGAGGATGCGCTGGAACTCGAGGGCCGGATTGCCCGGCATTTTCTGACCGGTGAGGAGTTCTATGAAGGCGTTCGCGCGCTTCTCATCGACAAGGACAATTCGCCCAAATGGTCCCCCTCTGCCCTGGAGGACATAAGCGAGGAGATGGTGGAGGCATATTTCGCACCCCGCGAAGAGGGTGCTTTCAAGCCGATAAATCCATTCATTTAAATCTTATCCGTGAAATTAAACCTTCCTTAAGGCTTCCCCTTAAGCCGATCTTAGCGGCCCTCCTGTAGTCTCCTCTCTCATTGGGGAAGTATCAAACAAAAGAGGCAGGTCATGAGCGTCGCCTTTGATATGGGTCAGGAGAGCGTGCCCGAAAAAGATGAGCTTAAGGAGCACTATCTCAAATCGCTGCGGATGATCGAGCGGCTGCACCGTTTGCTGCTTGACGTCATAAAGGATGAGTTCGAACGGCTTGGCCGCTCGGAAGTGAACAGCGTTCAGGCGCTGTTGCTGTTCAATATCGGCGATGCCGAGTTGACGGCCGGCGAGCTGAGAAGCCGGGGCTACTATCTTGGCTCCAATGTTTCCTACAATCTGAAGAAGCTGGTTGAAGCCGGCTATATTCACCATGAGCGCTCGACCAGCGACCGCCGGTCGGTTCGCGTTCGCTTGACGGACAAGGGCAAGGAAGTCTGCGACGTCATCAACAAACAGTACAACCGGCAGCTGACCTCGCTGGAGCAGGTTGGCGGCATAAATGGAGATGACCTGGACGCGATGAACGATTCGCTGTTCCGGCTGGAGCGTTTCTGGGCAGATCAGATCCGGTACCGTCTGTAATTTTCAACTAATTACCACTGCAGCCATATGCCAACTCGCCCCGAAGCCCGTGCTCCGGGGCTTTTTCTTGCCCTTTCATCTGGAAAAAGCGGGGCGGGGTATCGGTTGCGGGACAACCGGTCGCGCTTTGTTAACCCTAACAAACCTATGCTGGACGCGCAGCGCGTCATTCCGCTGCCCGGAAGGGGTCCGGATGTAAGGATTGTACCGTGCCAGTTAAGTATTCGCGTATGTGCACAAAATTCACGTCAAATCTGATGATTCCCGCAGCGCTTGTGCTCACATTGGGCTGGGCGGGCGCCGCTATGGGCGATGTCGGTTCCGAGGGATGGGGCCGGAGTTGGGGTGTCAGTAATGTCTCATATCGGCAGTCATATGATCGTGTTCCTGTTCGCCGGTGGGAGATTCAGCCCGCAAGGGGCCTCCCGACGCTTTCCAAATCAAATATCGAGCCGCTGAAGGCGGCAATCAAATACTATCAGGCGGTCGTCGCCATGGGAGGCTGGAAGCCGCTGCCCATGATCAAGCTGAAGCTGGGCGTCCGGCATCAGGGCGTGGCACTGCTGCGCCGGCGCCTGGAGTTAACCGGTGATCTTCCGTCCGGTTACAGAAACACAAGAAGGTTTGGAAGGTATCTTGACGCTGCCGTGAAGAGGTTTCAGGCGCGTCATGGCCTCGCCCCGACCGGGCTCGTCGACCGCGCGACCATTCTTGCCCTGAACGTACCGGCCGGGGAGAGGCTGAGCCAATTGCGTACGAATCTGGACCGTCTGCGCAGGCTTTCGAATGCGGCCGCCAGGAGATATGTGATGGTGAATATTCCGGCGGCCCAGATCGAGGCGGTTGAAAATGACGAGGTCGTTTCACGCCACAAGGCTGTGGTGGGCAAGGTCGACCGCCGCACGCCGGTCCTGCGCAGCCGTATCCATCAGCTTAATTTCAACCCCTATTGGCATGTTCCGCGAAGCATAGTGCGCAGGGATCTGGTGCCCGAGGCGCGGCGCAATGCGGCGCGCGGCAAGGACATCATGTCTGAGTACCGGATCGATGTTTTCAGCGCGCCGGGCAAGATCCTCGATTCCAGCAAGATCAACTGGAATTCGCCGGCCGTCTACAACTACATGTACCGGCAGCAGCCTTGGAAAGAGAACGCCATGGGCTTTGTGAAGATCAATTTCAGCAACCGGTATTCGGTCTATATGCACGATACGCCCACCAAGAAGCTGTTCGGGCGCAATTTCCGCGCCGCAAGTGCCGGCTGCGTGCGCGTGCAAAACGTGAAACAGCTTGTGTCCTGGCTGCTTGAATCCAACCAGGGCTGGGACAGCGCGAAAGTCGCGGAAATGGAGCGTACAGGCGTCCGCAGGGATGTGAGTCTCAAGCGGCGCACTCCGGTGTATTTCGTTTATGTCACCGCCTGGGCGACAAGGGATGGAGCCGTCAATTTCCGCCGCGATCTGTATGCGCGCGATCGTGTTGGCCCGATGGCATCGGCTTATTAGAGCAGATTTGATGAACTCCGGTTCACCAAGCGTGCTCCAAGTCTTTGTTTTAACGCACTTTCCGGGCGGAAAACCGCCCTCACTTTTCCTGAAAGTGCTCTAGGCTGGAAGGCCGGCACCGGCCATCAGCCGGTGGATTTTCGATCCGCCCCGGCCGATGCCCCGAATGCTTTCATCCCTTCGGTTTGACCAAGGTCAATGACATATTTGGGCGTGCAATGGAGATTTGCGGTGATGTAAGATTTTCCAAGGTCGGCATATCCCGGCTATAGTCTTTATGCATAACTGCTATTAGTTTTGCATATGGCCTTTGATTGAGGGAGTTGGATGGATTACGCGAAGAAATTCTCGGATGCTCTGAAGAGCATTCGCGAAGAGGGCCGTTACCGTGAGTTTGCCGACATACAGCGTCGCTGCGGGCAGTTTCCCTCGGCGCGGCATTTTTCCGCTGAGGGCGGGGATGAGAGCCGGCGCGAGGTCAAGGTGTGGTGCAGCAACGATTATCTGGCGATGGGTC
>BDTT01000081.1 GCA_002897995.1 bacterium BMS3Bbin10
GTCTGCGATTCCGAACTCTTCGGGTCGATGAATACATTCGGTTGATTGGATCCCTTGTCGACCGCGGGACAACCAAGCTCGGTGAACCAGGTGGGTTTCGATTCCGGCACCCAGGGCGTCGGCGTGGCCGCTTCAGCGCCACCCGGCCGGTTGAAATGCTGGTTCCGCCACCAGGAGCGGATGTCCTTGAAGCGGAACACCCACGGTTTGGCGTGGGCTCCATCGGTGATGGGCGTCCGTGTCTGGGCGTTGCGGTCGGCATCACTGGCGTAGAACCAATCAAACCCCTCGCCGCCGAAGATATTGCCCTTGAGATAATCGAAATCATAGATCGAAGGGGCGCCGGCGAGCCGGTCCGCTTGGGCCTCGCCGTCGCGCCAGTCGGACAACGGCCAGTACATGTCAATGGCGATGGCGTCGATATCCGCCGACGACCATAGCGGGTCCAGGTGGAAGTAGACATCGCCCGATCCATCCACCGGATGGTGGCCGAAATACTCCGACCAGTCGGCCGCGTAGGTGACCTTGGTGCCGGGACCGAGTACGGATTTTACATCGCTCGCGAGCGCAACGAGCGCGTCCACAAACGGGTAACTCGCGGCCCCGTCCCTGACCTGTGTGAGGCCGCGCAGCTCCGAGCCGATGACGAAGGCGCTGACGCCGCCAGCAGCCTTGCACAGATGCGCATAGTGCAACACCATGCGGCGCAGGCTCCACTCGGCGGGGCCCGAATAGGTGACGCTCTGCCCGGTGACGGTGAAGTCTCCCGGCGCGGCTGCCCCGACAAGGCTTGAGACCTGTGTCGCGGCGGCAGCCGTTTTATCGGGCGAGCCCGGCTGGCCAGCCGCAGGGTCGATCGTGATGCGCCCGCGCCAGGGATAAACCGGCTGGCTGGCCGCGCCCGTATAAGGGTCGCTCAAGACATTGCCTTCCGGCACATCCATCATCACGAAGGGCGTAAACGTAACCGCTACACCGCGTGTATTCAGGTCCTGTATGGCTGATACGACGGAGGCATCCGATGGCGTGCCGCCGAATGCGGGACGTGCCTCATGCGTCGAAATCAGATGGGCGCCGGCGCGGGCCGTCCCGCCAACACTCCAGGTTTTCGGGAACGTATCCTTCTCCTGGATCTCCACACCGGGGCGCAACTCGCACTGGCCAGCGCGCAAATCAGTGCCGAACCAGCTTACGAAAAGCGACGCCGTGCCCACATTCGGAAAGGCTTCCTGAAGCTGGTTGATGGCGACATCCCAGTCGGTCCCCCCTTGTGCGGAATGAACGTTCTCGGTGATGGTTGCGCCGCCGCCCGCATCGCGGACAATTTCCTGTTTTTCGTAGATGAACTCGCCCGAGGCCGGGATGATTGTTATGGCCCTGACGGTGTCCTCGAACGTATCGACTGTCCGGAATACTTCAAAATTCAACTGCGGCAGCCGGTTGCCGAAGCGCGCGAGCGCCATGCGCTCGAACACGACATAGGCGATTCCGCGATAGGCGGGCGCGTTTCCCGTCCCCTCCTTGGTTTCCATGAGGCTGTCGGGCTGCTGGGTCTCGCTGCCCCGGTAAACCCGGATGGTGAAGTCCGACTGGTTAAGTTCCTTGCCATCGGCCCAGATCCGGCCAATCCGGGTCACTTCGCCTTCGCACGCGGCATAGGCGATATTGGCGAAATAGCGATACTCGATCTGCGTCGATTGCTGTGGCCGGCTGCCGCCGCCCCCTCTGCCGGCTCCCAGCCCCTTGCCCCCGCCGGATGCCGCCTGCGTCGTGGTCTTGATGACCTCCTCTTCGAAATGCGTCGCCCAGATGAGTTGCCCTGGCAGGCGGACCCGGCCATAGCTGCGCGCAATATGGCCACCCTCGGTCGATGAGGATACCTTCAAGTCTGAAAGGCGTGCCCCCTCCTGTATGCGCTGCTGCCCGGAAGGCGCAAACAGCGCCTGATCGATCACGCTGCCCGCTACAGACCCCAGTGCCGTGCCGATAGACGCACCGGACAAGGCCGTCCCCAGAACAGATAAACCTGAGGGCAAGGCCGCGCCGCCAACGGCGGCTCCGACCGCGCCAAGAGCCAAGGTTGCCACTATTCAACTCCCGGAAGAATAAAGGAGGCCGCGCAATGCCGGCGCCACCAGTTGCCATAATGGACCTCGCAGGCGGGCCCGTGTTCCATGGCATGGATCATGGTGCCCTTTGTTGCCAGGATCGCCATATGCTTGGCCATGGTTACTTCCTTAAGTCTGAACACCAGAATGTCGCCTTGCCTGGCGGCTTGCGGATTTTGTTCGCGCAAATGCCGCCGCGCGCCCAGCAACAGGGTCTCGGCGGCCTTCCCTTCCGCCCAGTCGGGCGTGTAGGGCGGCATTGGCTCGGGCTCCACGCCACACAGCTCGCGATAGACGCCGCGCACAAGGCCCAGGCAATCGCACCCCGCACCCTTGAGACTTGCCTGATGGTGATAGGGCGTTCCGATCCACTCGCGCGCGATCTCAACCACGCGCGCCCGCGAAACACTCAAGAAAAGAGGCTCCCGCCATCGTTCTGCGGATCGTCGCTATTGGGATAGGACACGGCGAAATCGTTGCCCGGAATGTGGGGGAAGCCCCGAAAGTTTACGGCGTTGTTGAATTTGTCCCGGCAGGTGATGAACTGCTTGTCGCACCCGGCGCTCACCGTGAAAGCATCTGCGACGGCGATGGGCTGGCTCATGCGCTGCCACAACTCGATGGTGACTGTGCTGTCAGCCTTGGTATGGAGCTTGATCTCCATTTTCCGGCCCGCATTCGCGCCGCCGGTCCATGTCAGAAGACCGCGCGTGAACCAGTCGCTGGCGAAGGCGTCAAGGCCACTCACCGTCAGCACGCGGGCGCCGTCGATCTGGGTTACGCTGCCGGTGCCCTTGAAGGCGGCAAGCTCAAGATCGACCGTACAGCGCGCGTCGCCCAGATCCGCATCGCAACCGAACTGGTAGAGCCGCCCCTTGGGCTGCTGCAACTCATGGGCCAGGCCGCGCACTTCGGCGCGAAACGAATGCCGCCCACGCGTCACTTCTCCCAGATGCCCGGCGCGGATGAGCACACGCTGCTCCGTATCGCCCCAGTTGACCCGGAAGATTTCGACCGCCGCTCCGTCGAACAGACCGGCCGCCAGATCGTCCTCGTTCAGGGTGCCCGAGCGCAGGACGCTTTCGACATCGAGATTATCGACGCCGAGGCCGACCGTGCTCTCGACATCGCTCGCACTGAAGCCGCTCGCCGCTTCGAAGGTTGTGCCGTCAAATATGAGATCATGGTCGTGATCGGTAAAGCCAAGCGTGACGCCATCGGCGCGGATCACGCGCCAGCACCAGCACAGCGTCGTCGTGCCGGTGTCCAGATGCTCTTGCAGTCCGGCGGGGAGCACCCTCATAGTCTGATCTCCACCACCGGAATGTTCTGAATTTGCCCGGCCTCGAAGGTTGTGAGGTCGATTTTCAGCTCATCGGTATCGAAACGAACCGGTACATCGAATTCGAACCCGGCCGTCACCTGCGCGCCGCTGGACGGTTCCTTGCCCGGCACAAAGGTGACGATGCCTGTTGTGGGGTCGACAATGAAGTCAGTCGTCTCGGTTTGCGCAACGCCGTCGAACGCCACGAGAACCGTGCCGGCGACGGGCTTGGCGATGGTGCGCGCATAGGGCGCGAACGACCCGCCATAGGTCTTGATCAACTGAAACGCCGCTGTCGTGCCATCGCCTGCGCCCAGAAGCTGATCGGTAAGGCTTGGAGTATCCTGGGGCGGACAGGATTTATTGTCCGTCCGGTCGCTCCAGCGGAAGCCATGGAGCCGCCCGCGCCGCTCCTCGAAAAACGCAATAACATCATGGAGATCGTTGCGCGTTTTGACACCGTATCCCGCGTTATAGCTGTGCCGCGAGTCGGCCCAGCGCGTGTTGCGTTCTTCATGGCCCGAGCCCAGAATGATCACCTCCGTGCGCCGTTCGGGGCCGCCGGAAGACGCAATGGAAATTCGGGTCGGGAATTGCACTTCGTGAAAGGTCATTTGCATGGCCCTCTAAAGATTCCGTCCGCCGCGCGAGACGGCACGGTTGAGCATGGCCGCCACTTGCGACTCAGACTGCCGGAAGCTCTGGGCGTCCGGCGTTGTCACATTGAACGTGATGGTCATCCCGCCGCTTGCCTGCGAACGCACGCCAAGGCGCCCGTCGCTTCCGCGCGCCAGCGGTAAAATCGCTTCCGGTCCGGCTTCCCCCGCAAGCCCGGTGCGCCCGCCAGCGAGGGGAAACGTGGTCGGCGACGCGATGACACCGCCGCGCGCGAAGGGCACCGGCGTGCCACGGGCCAGGACACCGCCCTTCTGAAACCCGAGCG
>BDTT01000082.1 GCA_002897995.1 bacterium BMS3Bbin10
CACAGCATGGTTGCGAACCGGTCATCCCGCCAAACCCGACACGCAAGCACCCGCACGCTTACGATCCAATCGCCTATCGGGGCCGTAACGTCATTGAGCGCATGTTCTGCCGCCTCAAGGATTTTCGCCGCATCGCAACCCGTTACGACAAACGAGCCGATACATTCCTGGCCGGCATCTTCATCGCCGCCATCATCGCATGGTGGATCAATTGAGTCCCGACCCTAGTCCGAGCGCGTCGACAGGCCGCCCTCAAGCACCCGCAAGTGCGGCCGTACGCCCTGAGCGGACTGTGTTTGCCGATCGGCCGGGACGGGAGGCTCCTCCAGCGCAATAAGCTGCGCGGGCTGCCTGTCGGGCCAAACCAGATCAAATGATGTGAGACTCAGCTGCCGTAACTCGATGGAGCCTATCCAATAGGGTTGTTTGAGAGCGCCGACACTGCCGAGCATCCGGCTGACCGTTTGCCCGGTATGGACGAGGGGCAATACGACCATCTCGAAGGCTGCGTACTCCCGGTCCCCATTTCTGCATGTGAACTCCATGACGGCGCCGGCGCCGTCTTTTGCGACATTATGGAGCAAGTTCCGGACCGCCTCCCGGTCGTCCGCATTCCAGTAATCCAGCAGATTGCGGCCGCGCAGCTCGTGACCCAATGCTTCGCACAGCCGCGTTCCGGCCAGACGAAAACGATATGTCGAGCTGTCGCCGCATTCGAGAATGAATACATCCGGCAGAAGGTCGGAAATCATCACCGGCTCAATCTCGAACCGGTTCGGTGCAAAACGGCCGTCTCGCACCTTGTTCCAATAGTCATAAATCCGTTTGCTCGACTTGTGCTGCATACCACATGCCTCGTGCTTGACGACCTGATCCTGTAGCGCTGCTATTGATGCCGAAATCGTTTTCGTCCCGATTTGGGACATGGCGGCTGGTGAAGCAGCGAATTGACAAAAGGATCAGCACGTCTTGTGCCAATCTATAGAATGCGCCGGCGGGCCGGGACAGACGATGGAGAGCAGGGTTAACAGCGCCTGCCTGCCGCTCCTGGCGCGGCCCGCTATGGCATGGACGGCATCTTGAGCGCGGACGAGGACGCATGACCGGCAGACAGCCAATGTTCAACATCCCGGCCAGCGTCGTTGTGGCGGCGCTGGCGCTGATTGTTTTGCATGTGGTGCGCGTGGCGCTGCCACCTGAGGAAAGCCGGACTATGCTTCTGGCGCTGGCTCTGATCCCGGCCCGTTACGCTGGCCCGGTTGCCGGGCTTCCCGGCGGTGATTGGAGCGCGATTACATCCTTCATCACCTATATGTTCGTGCATGGCGACGCCACGCATCTGGCCATCAATTTGCTCTGGATGCTTGCTTTCGGAAGCGCGGTGGCCAAACGCATCGGTAATTCGCGTTTCTTAGTGTTTTCAGCCCTTTGCGGTGTCGCCGGGGCGCTTGTGCATGTTGGCCTTCATTTCGGCGAGCTGGTTCCGGTCGTGGGGGCGTCCGCGGCCATATCGGGACAGATGGCCGGCGCCATCCGTATCATATTTGGCAACCGCGGGTTCGTGCAGTTGCCTCGGAACCTGCGCTCGGTTCCGCTCGCCAGTATCCGCGAGACGGTGACCGACCGGCGTTTTTTGCTGTTTCTCGGCGTCTGGGTGGCGCTGAATCTGCTGTTCGGCCTGGGTGGTATTCAGATTAACGGATCCGGCGGCGGAATAGCCTGGGAGGCTCATATTGGCGGATTCTTGGCCGGTTTTCTGCTCATTGGCGCCTTTGACCGCAAGCCCCTGGGCGAACAGCGTTCGCCCTTTCAGCCTTAAAACGAAGGCGATCGATACCTATTGCGCCGGACGTAGTTTGGTCTCATCACAATGCTAAATAATGCTAAATAATGCTAAATAATGGCAAATAATGCTAAATAATGCTAACGTGATGCCATCTGGGCTTGGCGGGCCCGGCGCTCCGCGCAGGGGCCGGGCGTGCAGCCTTCCGGGCGCGTGCATCACGAATCCCCGATTTGAATCATGTGCCGGCGGGGGCGTGGCATCGCCAGGCCCGCCAGGTGCGGGCGAGAGAGGAGAGGTCGAATGAATGTAACAACAATCCTGGGAGAAAAAGGCGTTGAGGTTATTACAACCAATCCCGAGGCAACGCTGCTGGATGTCGCAAAAAGGCTTCGTGAATACGGCATCGGCTGTATTGTGGTGGAAAATGGCAAAGGCGGGATAGCGGGCATTGTATCGGAGCGCGACCTGGTCCGCGCCATTGCGGCTTCCGGGGCGGATATCCTCAAGGCGCCGGTTTCGAGATGCATGACCAAGAAGGTTGTTACCTGCCAGAAGAGCGATACCATCGAGGCCCTGATGGCCGCGATGACGGACGGGCGCTTTCGTCACATGCCGGTGGTGGAAGGCAGCAAGCTCGTGGGCCTGATCTCTATCGGGGATGTTGTCAGATCGCGGATCGCGGAAACCGAACTCGAAGCGGCGGCCATGCGGGACTATATCGCGACCGGCTAGAGGGTGTCGTCAATTTAAGGATTTGATAATCCTGAATTGGATAACTGATATGGGAGGATTTATCCATGTCAGATTTACACCGTCATGATTTAACTGATGAGCATTGGCTTTTGCTGAAACCTCATTTGCCGGGTTCTAAAGGCAACAGAGGCCAGCGGGGTTACGATAACCGTTTGTTTCTCAATGCTGTATTATGGAAATTGCGAACCGGTTGTCCATGGCGCGATCTGCCGCCATGTTTTGGGGGCTGGAAGAACACAAACCGCCGGTTTTGCCGTTGGCGAGATAAAGGTGTTTGGGCAAAACTTCTCGCCATTGTATCCTGCGAACCGGATATGGAGTGGCTGATGATCGATGCCAGCCATATCAAGGTTCATCCCCATGCTGCGGGCGCAAAAGGGGGAACCAGAGCCTCGCGCGCACCAAGGGCGGGTTAAGCACCAAGCTGGATCTGGCTGTCGATGCTCATGGATTGCCGGTCAAAATGATTATTACCGGTGGCGCAACAGCGGATTGTTCCCAGGCACAGGCCCTGATTGAAGGGCTGCCGGCCGACTGTCTGATGGCAGATAAGGCCTATGATGCCAATGCGTTACTGGATTGGCGCACAGACAACAAAACCACACCAGTTATTCCGCCAAAGTCCAATCGAAAGGACCAGCGCGACTACGGCAAGGACCTCTACAAGCTGCGCCATCTCATCGAAAACGCCTTCCTCAAACTCAAGCAATGGCGATCAATCGCAACAAGATACGCCAAAACAACCGCATCATTCCTCGCAGAATGCCAACGACGCCCTCTAGTTTCGGGGATTCTTCGTTCGCGGTTCGAAACGGAGTTCGCCAAGTTCGTGCAGCAATTCCGCCGCGAATTCGGACAGCGTGTCGTCCCGTGCTCCCATCACCACAATTCGGTCGCCGGGGCGGGCCAGTTCGAGCAGCTTTTCGCCGCAGGCGTTACGGTCGGCCAGCGCGCAGGCTTCGCGCCCTCGCGCCTCGATGGCTCGCACGATATCCTGACTGGTGACCACGCGCTCGACCGTGCCGCCAAAATAGACCGGCTCAGGCATGAGCAAAATATCAACTTCTTCCAGGCCGTGTGCGAAGCAGTCGATGAAAGTGTCCTTCATCAGCTTCAACGGGCCGAAACCGTGCGGCTGAAACATGATCAGGAGCCGCCCCGGAAATTCGTGCAGGGTGGCCAGCGTTGCCTTGATCTTGTCGGGGTTGTGGGCGAAATCATCAATCACCGTGACATCGTTGACAGTTCCCGCAACCTCAAGCCGCCGCCGGATCCCCTTGAAGCTTCCAAGCAAGGCACAGGCTTGTTCCAGTGCTATGCCACTGGCGTGCGCCGCGGCGAGGGCCGCCAATGCGTTCTCTACATTGTGCCGGCCAGGCACCGGCAGATTGACTGGCCAGGCCGCGCCCGATATCCGCTCTTTCACCTGAAAAGCAATTCCGTCCGGGGCCGGTGCGAGATCACCCGCGCGGAGATCCGCTCGCGGGTTTGTCAGGCTGTATGTAATCGTTTTGCCAGAGGCCATTTCTTCGGCGATTGCGGCGGTCTCATCATTGTCGAGGTTTAATATTGCGGTCTCGCCGGTCTCGGCGAAGTCGCGAAACAGGGAGCGCAGCTCGTCGAGCGGCTTGTGGTCGATCGCGATATTATTCAGCACTGCGATGCGGGGCCTGAAGCGCGCGATGGAGCCGTCGCTTTCATCCACTTCGCTGATGAAAAAGTTCCTGTCGCCTCCCACGGCGCTCGCAAATGGCATGTCGGGCGTGATGAAGTTGTTCATGACCGCGCCGTTCAGGATCGTCGGCCTGCGCCCGGCCCGGTCCAAAATCCACCCCGTCATCCCGGTGGTCGTGGATTTGCCGCTGGTGCCACCAACAGCGATGCTGTGCGAGGCGGCGTTAAACAGTTCTGCGAGCAGTTCCGCGCGTGTCGTCCGATCGGCTCCGATACGACGTGCCGACTGTACGTCCGGCACAGTGTCCTCGACTGCGCTCGAGGTGACCAATATCTGATCGGCATGCGAGATGCCGCTGCCATCCTGCGGGTGGAGCCGGATGCCCCGGGCCCGCAGAAACTCGAACTTCGGCGCCGTTCGCCCCTGATCGAGGGAGCGGTCCGAACCTTCAACAACATGCCCCCTGGCATGCATGATCATCGCCAGCGGCAGCATGCCGCTGCCGCCGATGCCGCAAAAGAAATAGCGCCTGGTGCGGGTCATCGGATATTGACAGGATGGCGCGATACCGGCCGGCGGCGAAGCCGGTCCGGCAAGGATGGGTGACAGAAGGACATTTGAATGACCGACCGGCGTTTCAAGATAGGCGTTGTGGCGCCCGGCTCACGCATTGAGCCGGAGATTGCCGAAAAGGTGATCCAGATAGCCACTTCCCTTTATCAAGACCGGACGCCGGAAATTTGTTTTCATCCACAATGCTTCCTGTCTTCGGGGCATTTTGCAGGCAACGATACTACCCGTTGCGATGCGTTTGTCGAGATCGCCAATGACGAGAGCTTCGACGCGGTATGGTTCGCGCGCGGCGGATACGGTTCCTGCCGGTTGATCGATCATGTGCTCCCGAAGCTGTCGGGAGAGGCGCGCAACAAGCATTATCTTGGCTATAGCGACGCGGGCAGTATCCTGGCGGCCCTGTATAAGGAGAATTTCACCAAAGTGGCACATGGCCCGATGCCCGCGGACGTCAACCGGGACGGCGGGGCGGCGGCAATAGCGCGGGTGCTTTCCTATCTCTTGGATTGCGACGATTCATCGCTCGAAGCGACGGTTTCACCTGCGAAAAAGACGGCCGCTTTCAACATATCCATTCTGAGCCATCTCCTTGGCACCCCGTTTCAACCGGATTTATCGGGTCACGTCCTGATGCTTGAGGAAATATCGGAGCATATGTACAGGATCGACCGGTCCCTGTTCCATATAACCAGCAATCCCGGCATCAGAGAGGTCGCCGGAATCATGCTTGGACGATGCGGCAATATTCCGTCGAACGATCCGGATTTCGGGCAGACCGAGGAGCAAGTGGCGCAGCACTGGTGTGCGGTGGCGGGTATTCCTTATCTGGGACGTGCGGATATCGGGCATGATACGGAAAACAGGATTGTGCCCTTTGGGCAGCCGCTATCCGGACGTTAAAAGACATCGTCCAGGACGGCTGCTTCCGATCCAGCCGGGAAATCAGCTTCGGGGAATTGGCAGGACGGAAACACCGAACTTGCCGACACGAACCGCAGTGTTATTCTGCGCGGCAACCGGAGAAGTCACCTAGCGGAGAGTGGGCATGCCCGCGACGCCCCGTTCAGTACTTGAAAATTTTATCGAGTCGCTGGCTGTGGCCACGTCGATGGACGAGGCATGGGAGATCTTTAACCGTGCCGTGAACCGGTATGGCGTCGAGCATGCCTGTTACGGCTTTATGGCGACGCTTCCGCGCAAGGCCGTTACCGCTGAAGTGCTGACCTGGAGCAGCTACGACGAACAATTCACCGAGGCCTATATGGCGAACGGCCATCCCGATCATGACTGGTCCGTAAACTGGTCGATGAACCATACACGGGCACAGCGCTGGAACACGCCGGAGGTATTGGATGGATTGAACGAGCATGAGGTCAAGACCGAGGAACTGGCCTATGATTTCGGACTCTATCAGGGCATCGTCATTCCCATCCGCGGCGCCACGCCCCTGAGCTGGGGCGGGATCGGCCTCGCGGCGCCGGCTCTTGCCGCCGCCGAATGGGGCGCACTGCTCGATTCTCATCAGGCGGTGCTGGAAATCCTTTCCCAGGGATTTCACGAATATGTCCTCAGCCAGGGATATTTCGATCATTTCAATTTCTCCGGGCGGGAGAATGAAGTTCTGAAATGGATCGCTTGCGGGCTCAACAAGCATGAAATTGCCGACAAGCTGAACATCTCCTCGCGAACCGCGGAAGTTCATATCTACCGGATACGGCGCAAGCTCGGCTGCGTGAATGACGCCCAAGTGACCGCCAAGGCACTGGTTTTCAACCTTGTGTCGGCCTGACCGCGCCTTTTTCCCCGATTGCGCCAACAGCCTCAACCATTCGCTTGCCAACCGGCCCGGTTTAGGAGTTCTCCCAATTGATCCTGCCGCCGACGTAAATGTTCTGAAAATCAACAAACACCGCGAATCAAAGCGGGGGGAAACAGGGTGGCGCGTTGCCAGGATAGTGGGCTGGCGGGAGGCCGGTCAAAAGCACCGGTCGCGGCATTCGCGATACGCAATATATGCGATGAAAAGCCGGGCTGGCTGTCGCGCACCGCCGGTCGCGCATGTGTCATGCTCAGAGCGTCTTTTCTGCCCGCGCTGATTTTCCTAGCCCTGCTGTCTGCGCAGCCCGTTCCGGCGCTTGCAGCAACCATATGCTCGTCGGTTACCGGCGATAATGGAAGCGCGACGTCTCTTAAGGCGATACAGGGGACGAACACGGGTAGCTGCAATCAGTCGTCTTCATTTTCCGCGTCCCAGTATACCAATATGCCGAACGCGTTTTTGGTCTCCACCAGACCCGTCCTGATACTCTTTCCCGATAACGCGCCTCACCCCGCTTCCGGCGGCAACCCGGTGAAAATGAGGTTCCTGCTGAACAACACGACAACGCTGGTCAACATTACATCCATAAGCTGTCCCGGTACCGGAAACCCGGTTGTTTCGGGCGCGGGAGCCACATTGGGGACCGTTGCTCTGGATGATGGGGGGGTCATGCAGCCTGACGGTTACGGCGCCGGCCGGTACAGGTGGCACCGATGTCACCTACCAGGCAACGATTTCGCGCAGCGGCGATGTCTATGAAGCCGGGACCGGTCAATTATCGGGATCCGTTTTCGGCACCTCCGATAACTCAGGGCCACGGATTACCTCGATCACCAGGCAGAACCCGAACAGCTCGCCGACCAATGCCGACAGTCTCACCTGGCGCATTGTCTTCGATGAATCGGCATATAATGTCGATGCGAGCGATTTTACCGTGGCGGGAACGACGGCGACCGTCACCAATGTGAACCAGCAGAATCAATTGACATATGATGTCACGGTTTCGGGGGGCGATCTCGCCAATCTCAATGCCGTAGTCACGCTGAGTATTGCAGGCGGACAGAACATAGCGGATATCTTCGGCAATGCGCTGACCAACACGACGCCCACCGGCACGAATGACAACAGCTTTCAGGTGGTCAATGATCTCTCCAAGCCCACGGTCGCCATCCTGAACGCTCCGGCCAGCGTCGCAAGCACCAGCGCCTTCAATGTCACATTCCAGTTCTCCGAAGACGTCACCGGCTTTATGTTGGGCGACATCACGGTCGGCAACGGCAGTGCCTCCAACTTCATTGCGACAAATGGCAGCACCTATACTGCCGACATCACGCCCAGCGGCACCGGCGACATCACCATCGATGTCGCCGCCGGTGTCGCTCAGGACGCTTCGGCCAATACGAATGTGGCCGCGCCGCAGGTCACGGTTACGGGAAATTTCGGCCCCGATGAGGACTTTGTGCGGACGCGGACGAAGCGGGTGATTTCGAATTTCACCATCCGCCGCGCCAACGAGATCACGGCCTCGGAGCCGAGCCTCGTCAACCGGCTGAACGGCGGTGCCAATGGCGCGGGGGCCCCGGTCGGCTTTACGGGCGGCGGCACGCTTGCCAACAACCAGATGGCGTTTGCCACCAGCCTGAGACAGATTTTCAATGCGAGGGAGGCAAGCAAGGCGAAAAAGCGTACCGAGCTTGGCCAGATGATGGGCCTCGGCCAGCAGAGCCTGATGGCGCCGCAGGCGGGAGCGCAGACCGGTTTCGACATCTGGCTGCAGGGCAAATGGGCCAGGGTCAAGAACGACGGCAGCGAAAGCGACATCGGCATCGCCTATCTCGGCGCGGATTACCGGGCCAGTACATCCCTGCTGGTGGGCATGATGCTGCAACTCGACTGGAGCGATGAACAAGACAAGACCGAGAACACGAAGGCCGAGGGACAGGGCTGGATGGCCGGGCCCTATATCGCCGCGCGCCTGCACCAGAATCTCCTTTTCGACGCCCGTGCCGCCTGGGGGCAGGCCGACAACAAGGTCAATCCTCTGGGCACCTTTACCGATGAGTTCGATTCCGACCGCTGGCTCGCCAGCGGGCGGCTCACGGGCGATTTCAGCCGCGGCAACTGGCACATCACACCCCATGTCGGCGTGATTTATTTCGAGGAAGATCAGAAGTCCTATACGGACAGCAACGGGTTTTTCATCCCCGGCCAGACCGTTTCCCTGGGCCGCGTCACCTTCGGACCGGAATTCAGGACCAGTATCCAGCGCGCCAGCGGCGCGGCAATCTCGCCGCATCTGGGCATCAAGGGCATCTGGGACTTCGAAAAAGCGGAGATCATCGATGTCGCCACGGGTCTCGCCGCGGGCTCCGATGATCTGCGCGCCCGCGCAGAGGGGGGCCTTTCGATACGGATGCCGAACGGCTGGACCCTCGACGGCCAGGGTTTCTATGACGGTATCGGCGCAGGCGGCTTCGAAGCCTTTGGCGGCAGGATTACACTGACCGTGCCGCTTTCCCGGTTGCAGCAGCAGCCTTGACCATCCGTTAGCCGGCCGGCACCAGTGTAGGAGTTCTCCCAATTGACGCTGCTGCCTTCGACGTAAATGTTCTGAAAATCAACAAACACCGCGAATCAAAGCGGGAGGGGGATCCATGAGCAGCATCGGGTATAAGGCGTTCACGGCTGGACTTGTGCTTGCCGCCTCTTTTGCCGGGTTGTCCGGCGTTGCGATGTCGCAAGAGGCCGGCAAGGCGGACTGGCTGGCGCGCACGTCGGGCGAATTCCAGATTGACGACGAAAGCGACCCGCGGTTTTCGATTGAGACGGTCCAGCCGGCATTCCAGTCCGACGACAAGACCTACACCTTGTTCTGGCAGGGCCGGGCGGCTTATCGCGACGACGACTGGACCACCAATATCGGTACCGGATTTCGCTATCTCGAACCCGGCCAGATGTGGATGCTAGGGGTGAACGGCTGGTACGACCGCAGCTATGAGGAAGACCATGAGCGCTGGGGAATCGGCGCCGAGCTTTTCGGCCCGCTCCTGACCGGCCGGTTCAATTATTACGACGCATTCTCGGGCACCAAGATCATATCGACCACCGCCACGACACGTGTGGAAGAGCGCGCGGTTGACGGGTACGACTTCGAACTTGAAGCGCCGCTCCCCTATCTGCCCTGGGCGCGGCTGGGCACGACCTTTTACAAATGGGACACCAAGTTTACCGACGATGTCGACGGCTTTGCCCTCAATCTGAAAATGGACGTTAACGACTGGGCCCGCCTCGAAGTCGGATACCGGGACGACGACGCGGACGAAATCTTCTCCGCCTCGCTGCGCATTCGCTTTGGGGTGAGCAATTCGGTCGAATACACCGCGGCGGACAATTTCATCTCCGATACCGCGTTTGCCCCGCGTAGCGTCGCCGAGCGCACGCTCGACCGGGTCGAGCGCCATCATGGCATCGTCACCGAGCGCCGCACCGTGAGCACCGCCACCGGCGGAACGATCGGCGGCGTCACCATCGGACGGGGAACATAAGTAATATGTATATTCAAAATCGGGTTTTGCGGGCTGCGGCCCTTGGGCGTCTGGTCCTGTTCGCAGGCGTTGCGCTGGTGTTGCTGGCCCGGCCCGGCCTGGCCCAGGTCCATGGCACACCAGAGATTTATAATGTAACGGTCAATGAATTCAGCCTGTGCGCCGACTCGAACTGCGCGTCCAAGACGACCGTCATCAGCTCTTCCAGTGCATTCAATCTTGCCGATGCAGCCCCGGGCACGCCCGCCGGCGACTATGTGCCCGCCGGCACCACCATCCCGAGCGGCACCTACAGCCACTTCCTGATCAGCATCGGCCAGGCCATTGAGGTGGTGGGCAGAATTACCAATGTTACCCAAAATGCCGCGCCGGGACCGATGGATTGCATAACCGCAACCATGGCGGCTGCCGGTACTGGCGGCCTGATGGCTGAAAACCTGACAATGCAAGCCACCGGCGCCGGAAGCCCGGGCACCACAACCTTCACCATTCCGGCGCAGAATGGCAACAAGGGCGGCGGAGTGAATATGACGACGGCGGGCGGCGTCATGGC
This sequence comes from bacterium BMS3Bbin10, assembly GCA_002897995.1. GTDB lineage: Bacteria > Pseudomonadota > Alphaproteobacteria > Rhizobiales > Methyloligellaceae > UBA2767. The sequence continues at coordinate 10,705 of BDTT01000082.1, forward strand.
GATGATCATTCCGTTTGCGGCGCCGATCACCGTCACCGACGGCGAGGCCATGCCGGCTTTCGAGATCAATTTCGATGTCGCCAACGCGTTTGGCGGTTTTCAAACGGATGCAACGGACTGCGAAATTTTCCTGAATGAACTGAAGATCACCGTCGAGGTTGGCGGGGTAACGCTCGCCACACTGACATTCGGCGGCATAAGCTGATTTATCCGGCCGGTCTTGGGGATCGCGATAGCGTTTCCGAAAGGGGGCAGCTGCTGCCGGCGCCGGCATTGGTTGTCTTCTGGTCCCCGACACCTCCGGCATGGCGTGACTGACCGGTTGCGACGGCTAGTCCCGGTGGCCAGGGCTTCTATGGACTGTCATCCATCGGCGCAAACGGCTTCAAAGCCTATAGTTATGCGCCGACGTTGAACCAGGTGATCATTCCGGCCGCGACATGCTCCAGCGTATGACAATGCAAGGCCCATTTGCCGGGGTTGTCGGCGACAAAGGCGATGGAAACCTTCTCATTCGGCCGCACGGATTCCGTATCGCGCCAAGGTGCGCCGCTGACCGGTTCACCGTCCCTGCTCACGACCTTGAAGTGATGGCCGTGGAGGTGCATCGGGTGCGTGAAGGCCGTACGGTTGATGAATTCGATAGTGACCGTGCGCCCTTTCCTGGCGTCGAACAAAGGCTTGTCGGTCATCCCGACGATGCCATTGAAGGCCCAGACCTTGCCGGAGTCCACCAGGTCGTTGATGCTCATGACCCGGCCCTTATAGGTCGCGCTTTTCATGCCGCCCATGGCGCCGCCCTCCATCAGCAGCTCGACCTGGAGGGCATCCGCAAGGGGAAGTTTTTCAGGTAGCGGATTGCCGGGCAGGGGGTCGAACGCTCTGTCGGATGGCCCGGGAACCGCGGCGGCGCCCGTGAGCCTGAACGAGGCCAGCGTCACGGGGAAATCCTGGGACGTTTCGACGATATCGGCCGAAGAGCCGGCAGGCAGCGTTGCAGTGAAGGCAAGATCGGCGCGCTGGGCCGGTGCAAGGAGGATCGATCGGTTGCCTTGCGCATAGGGCGGAACCGGCTGGCCATCGATGGCGATCACGGTGGCGTCCAGATCGCGCAGTCTGACGGAGAGAAAGCGCGCATTGCAGGTGTTGACAAGCCGCAGACGCACGCGTTCCCCGGGTTTTAGCGGATATTCCGGCTTGTATTGACCGTTGACCGTGGGCCAGTTGCCGAGCCGGCCGCCGTGGGACCAGTATCTCATTTCACCAAGGCTGGCTTCGTGGATCTGCCCCGTATCGCCGAGAAACCAGTCGTCGAGAACCAGCGTTAAATCCCGATCGAAGGCGCGCGCGCCATTCTCCTCGACAACGAGAACTCCGTAGAGTCCCCGGGCGACCTGCTCCCAGGTCTGGCTGTGCGGGTGATACCAGAATGTCCCGGCGTCGGGCGCACGGAACACATAGTCGAAACTTGCCCCCGGCGGCACCGCCTCCTGAGTGAGGCCGGGCACCCCGTCCATGGCGTTGATCATCCGCACGCCATGCCAGTGGATGGTGGTTGGCTGGGACAGCTTGTTGACCAGGCGGACCCTGACCTCGTCGCCCTGCCTGACGCGGATCTCCGGCCCCGGCGCGGTGCCGTTATAGGACCATATCCTTGTGCGGGGCTTGCCGGCGCCAATCAGTGAGGCTTCCCCCGGCCGGGCTTCCAGCGTGATAAAACCGTCGTTGCCGGCCGCCATGGCAAAAGATGGAAGGATAGCGCTGCCCGCAACGGCTCCTGCGCCCTGAAGTAGACTTCGCCTGTTTATCTTCAAGGCCAAAAACCTCTCATTTTCTTCGCGTTCGCGCTGTTACGCATATTTACGCCCCGAGGATATCTGCCGAGGGCCGGTGCCAGATATGATCTGGATCAGACCGCAGTTTCCTCAGTTTCCTCGTGCCAGGCGGCCCAAGGCCAAAACTTTTAAATCCCGGTCCACCCAATGGTTATGGAGGCCGGCCTGTCAGTCACGGCTTACCACATACCCGTCAAAGCCGTATTTGCTGAATTTGTCGATCTCGTTTTCCGAGGGAAGACCACGCAGGACCAGCAGGATTCCAGCCTTTGAAAGGTGCTGTTTTGTCTTTAAAAACAGTGCACAATCAGGTTCGGATCGCACCATCTCGGAATATGAGCAGACAATGGATGAGACCGATAACCCGGCGTTTGCATGCGCTTCGATCATTCGGGGCGCGATCTGAATGATGGGCTGCGCGGCATGCTTTCCGAACGGTCTCAGAATGTCGTCAAAGCCCACGCTGGTTATGTCCGAAGGAATTGCCCGGACACTCATCATCACTTTATGTTGAGAATTATTGACGAATTTCATGAATTTCGACAGGTACAAGCCGAGGAAATCATCGGACGTCAGCGTTTCGAAATGAACGTCAACGACGATGGTGTCTTTCTGGTCGGTCTTCCTTGCTTCCGCTTCCAGGAAACCGAGCGCCAGCAGGTCGATCAGACATCCGGACTTGATCAGATTCGCCTTGCCGAACAATGCGAAACTGGATCTGATCTTCTGTCTCGATCTGTCATCGTAATTGAAGAATTTTATCGGCAGCGCATCGCCGCCCTGGGTGATCAGGGAGAGCGGCACCAGATGACCCTTGTCCTGTTTTATCGATTCCGAAAGCCTCGTCGGCGCGCGTTCATCGGAATAAATTTTGTCGCATTGTTCCTTTATTGCCGCTGAAAACCGGTCCGGATCGTCAATATCCCCCAGCCCGATTTCCGTCTCATACAGCGACCCGGTGACAACGACCAAATGCGCCAGCAGTTCCCGGGAAATGGATGTCTCTCGCGCGAGTTCATCGAGCTGATCGTTTTGGAGATGTTCCTCCAGTTCCCTTGCCAGCTGTTTTGACTGCTTGTCGGCTTTATCCTTGTCCCCGTCCGGGTAGCAGACCAGGACGCCGCCATTCTGGATCTTTGCCACAGAACTCTTGGCCGGCTGCGCTGTGCAGAAGAAGCTGAACGCCTTTTCCTCCAGCCATTCCATGACGCCCTTGCGATGGCTTCCGAGCTGCTCCTCGACGGCATGCACATTGCCGAACTGAAAGATCGTTCCGAATATTTTTTGCCGGCGTTTCTCGCGCGCCGAGGGTCGCGCGGCCTTGGCGGGGGCGGCCCGGTCTTCCGGTTTGCCATCAATGGGGGGTTCAACATTTCCGGGTTCTGTTTCGGCAGCTGGTGCGGTCGCCGGCTCGGCTCCGGCGTCTCCTGACAGGGCTTTGAACAATTTGACGAATTGCTGCTCTTTTTGTGCCTGCATTCTTTCGACCTGCCGCAGGGAGGCCTCGACCTTGTTCGCCAGCATTTCAAAATCGATCGGCTTGGTAAGATAGTCGTCGGCGCCGAGCTTCATGCCGTCCAGGACGTCGTCACGGTCCGCAAGGGCGGAAAGGAAGATGAACGGCACATAGGCGAATTTAGGATGGTTGTTGCGAAGTTCCGCCAACAGCTCGCGTCCATCCATAACCGGCATTGTGATGTCACTCACCACCAGGTCCGGGCTCTGCGCAATGATCATCTCAAGCGCCACTTTCCCGTTGCTCGCCTGCAAAGCCCTGTGGCCCGCGCTTTCCATCAATTCAGCGATGTCTTCGCGTATGTGATCCTCGTCTTCGATGCATAGGATGGTAGCCATAATAATGTATCCCTATAGTTCGTGCTCTGAGCTAGGCCGCTCTGGTATCCGACTGTTGCGCCCCCTCGGGCCCGGCGACGGGCAGACGCACGGTGATGATGCTGCCTTTGTCTTTCTCGCTCCGGATTTCGATCGTTCCGCCATGCATCTCGACCAGAGATTTCGTGAGATTGAGGCCGATGCCGGTGCCCTCTATGCCAGTCGAGGTTTTTGCCCGGAAAAAGCGCTCAAACACTTTCGGCAGGTCTTCCTCGTCAATTCCCAGCCCGCGGTCGCACACCTGGACGGCCACATGGTCACCTTCGCGCCGAGCCGTCACCCGAATGTCCGGAGCGTGCGGCGCGTACTTCACAGCATTGGAGAGCAGATTGGTGAATATCTGCTCCAGAGATCCAGGATCGGCCTGTATGGTCTGGGGAAGGCCCTCAAGATTACAGGTTATGACATGGGTTTGAGTAAGCTCATGCTGGAGCGCACAAACCTCCCGCACGACCTTGCCGATATCACAGGGCCCGATTTCGATAGTATTTTTTCCCTCTTCCAGGCGAGCTACCGTTAGCGTGCTCTCCATCAGCCGTGTCATGCGCGCGACCGCGCTGCGGATTTTTCCGGTCTTCGAGAGCAAATAATCCGGTGTAATATCTTCGATATTTCGAGACAGGAATTGAGCCGAGCCGTCAATGATGCTTAGGGGCGTGCGGAACTCATGGCTGGCCATCGCGACAAACTGGCGCTGCAGCTTGTTCAGTTCCTGCTCCTTCTTCAGGGCCCGTTTGAGTTCTTCCGCCTTGGCATTCAGATCCGCCGTTGCCAGGTCGACCTCTTTCTGGAGCAAATCGCGGTGTTCGATGAGCCGGGTTTCCACCTTCAGCTCCTCGGTAATGTCTTTCGCAACACCAATGAAACCGGTGTCCTTGCCCTTTCCAACCACGCCAAGAGCGAGTTCCATGGGAAACTCGGTGCCGTCCTTGCGACCCCCCGTAAGCCGCCGCGGTCCCGATTCGATGAATTTACTCACTCCGGTTTCTATGTAGGACCGGAGGTAGCCATCATGGTGATGTCTGTCCTGTGCCGGCATCAGCAGCGAGACGTTTTGGCCGATTGCCTCGCCCGCTGGGTATCCGAAAGTCTGTTCGGCCGCCGGGTTGAAAGTCCTGATGATGCCGGAGCTGTCGATCGTCACGACGGCACGCGGAACGTTGCTCAGGATCTGGTCCAGCTCTTCCTTCTGCCGCTGGACGATCTGCTGCGCCTGCGTGATCTCCGTTACGTCTTCGTGGGTGGTCAGCCAGCCGCCGCCGGACATCGGCTGATGGGTGATTGCTATTGCCCGTCCGTCGCTCCGTTCCTGAATTTTAGTCGAACGCCTGCCACTTGTGACCCATGCCATCCGCTCCTGGATATATGCCTCGGGGTCTTCACCCGCATAGAGGCCGTTCGCAATGCGGTGTTCGAGGATCTGGCGCAGAGTTGTGCCCAGCGCCGTCTGCTCGGATGACAAACCATACATGGAGGCATAGCGCTGGTTGCAGACAATGAGGCGTTGCTCGCGATCGAACATGCTCAATCCCTGCGACATGTGCTCGAGTGCGGCATTGAAACGCTCATTCTGAGCTATCAGGTCCACGTCCCGCTGGTCCAGTTCGGCAAGCGCCATTTCCGCCGCAACTTTCGCCTTCGCCATGGCCTCGGCGCGTCTGGCTTCAAACCGGAACGCTGTATATATGCTCCCCAAAAGGCCGGTCAAAACGCAGACATAACTCACCATTTTCAATAGATGAGCGGCGTCAAATTCTATGTCGAACAATTCCCGTGAGAAGGACATGAAGACCGCTTGTCCGACGAGGGAGACAATCAGTGACAGCACCAGCCAGTGTTCAAACATGTCATGGCGCCAGTCGCCCTTGCGCAAATAGCCGGCAAGGGCCGCAAGGAAAAACAGGGCGGGAAGGAGCTCTTCGGGCCGGTGAAACGCCAACTCGGGATAGTAGGCGCGCGGCAGAGGCAAAAAGGCGAAAAACGAGAAACTCAACGCAGTAAAGGCGCCCGCGAACAGGTAGACCGACCTTTCGCCGATCCGTCCGGCCTCACCCAGCTGCCGCTCGCGCCGCCAGGCAAGCCAACTCAGGAACAGGAATATCGACAGGAACAGCCGCGGGGCGAACCAGCTCCAAGGGCTCAGGGCGGGAAGATCGGAGGGCATGAATGGCTTGAACGCGGCGGATGTAACCACGGCGTGGTAGCCGTCCAGAAGGGACGTGCCCAGAAATCCTGCGCCGATGAACAGGAAGGTGTTGTTTTTCTTGGAGTAGAAGCGGACCAGCGCTATTGCAGCCACGGTCAGGGCCAGCAGTGTGGCAACGACCTCCATCACCGTGTGCAGGGTGATGGAGCTGCGCCAGTCGGCGCCACGCAGCAGAGCATAGCCAAGCACCAGACCCGCCCCGACGGACAGATAGGCAATGGCCCGCTGGCGAGCGATGTGTCTTTGATTTTGTATGGGTCCGCTCCTTCCCATCGCACTTCACACCATCAGTGCAGACCCCGCTGGGACGAGCCACCCACGGTAATCGCCGCCAATTATGGGATGAGAAAGTTAATGAAGGCTCAGGAAGATGCGTTCCCCGCGGGTTTCACCGCTTGTGCAGCCATCCAAGGGAGCATGACCTAAATCATTGTGCGATCGCGGCGATCTTCTAAAATAATGTGGCGGATGATTGGAGGATCCAATGGATGCGATCCGCCATGGATTGGAGCTTCGTTCGTCAAGAGCGATCTCAAAATCCGAAAGTCGGTTCTTATTTCCAGCGCGTATAGCGCCGCTCCTGTTCAGCACGGTGATGGCGGCATGTCTGTGGATCTTGCTAGCGCTCCCGGCAGCCCATGCTCAGGACCCGGTCACGGCCCAGCCCCTCGTCAATCTCGGTGATGCGCTCGTCACCGGGCATTCCGGTGTCCGCGAGAGCGATAGCAAGCTGCTGCTCATTGACCCGGACGGTGCCTCTCTCAGGGGCTTCGATCTGAGCGATCCGAGCGCCGCAGGTCCGTTGGGTCAGCCGCTCGCGCCGGAGTTTCTCTCCGTTCCCGCCCGTGAGATCGGCCAGGTGTTCGGCATTGCACTGGACGATGCCACCGATCCATCGACCCGGTTGCCGGCCCCGAATATCTACGCCACGGCGACCTCCGCCTATGGGCTTCCTATCGTGGAGCCGGGTAAGGACGGCGGCGCGGCCCCGCGGCGCCTCATCTCCGGCGCGGCCGGCGCCAGGTGGATGGAGGGGCTGTTCGGCAAGGACAAGGGGGGAGGGCCGGGCAGTGTCTGGAAGATTGACGGGATCACGGGCGAGGTCACGCTGTTCGCCGACATTACGCATGACGGGAAGCCCAATAGCGGGGCGGCGCTCGGCAATATCGCCTTCGACCGCCAAACCCGCCAGTTTTTTGTTTCCGACAGGGGCACAGGTCTGATCCACAGGCTCGACCTGACCGGCAAACAGGCGGAGGAGTTCGATCATGGCGTCGCCGGCCGGACCGCAACCGGTCTCGAAGCCGTTCCCCTTGACGCAGATAACCGCGCCGACATCACGTCTAAGGCGTTCAGGACCGACGATCCCTCCACCTGGGGCCTGGCCGATCCGAGACGGCGCGTGTGGGGCCTCGCGGTTCATGATGGACGCCTTTACTACGCCGTCGCGGAGGGACCGCAAATATGGTCCGTGGGCCTGAAGTCAGACGGCGGCTTTGACGCGGCTTCGGTGCGCCGGGAGCTTGACCTTCCCGGTGATGCCGAGCCGCATGAGGTCGCCGACATTGCTTTTACCCGAACCGGTATGATGATCCTGGCGCAGCGCCCGCCTGCTTCGGGAGCAGCCGACTTCCGCCGGCTTGTGAAGAAGGGTGCTGCGCGTGTCCTGCGTTACCAGCTTGAAAGTCCCGATGATCCAAACACCCGGAGCCGTTGGGACCTCGCCCCGCGGGAGTATGCGGTTGGTCTCACAGGCGATCATCGCAGCGCGACGGGCGGCGTCGCGCTTGGCTACGGGTACGGGCAGAGCGGCGCCATCGACCGCAATGCGTGCCAGGGCACGGTGTGGGCGACGGGCGATGGCCTTCGTGAGAACCCCCTGAAGACGGTCAAATTGCAGGACGAGCCGCGCGAGGGCATGGCCGATGGGTTCCAGGGAATGCCCGTGGATATGGTGCGCCCCGGCAATGTGCCGCCCGCCGGTTCGTTCGTGATCAATTATGACGGCCAGTATCCGCAGACCAAAGAAAGCGGTCATGCCGGCGATATCGAGATTGCCACTCGTTGCCCGGGCGAGAGTGGAGCCGAACCGGGCGAGCCTGGTATCGCGCCTCCCGGCGTTACCCCTCCTGGAGCGCCCGGCGAGCCACCAGGTCCACCTCTTCCGCAGGAGGCCGATCTTTCCATCGGGAAGAAGCTGACCGGTCCCTGCCAGCAGGGTCAGGACTGCCCGTTCGAGATCGCGGTCACCAATCTCGGGCCCGCCGACTACAAAGGCCCGCTGATCCTGTCGGATACGCTGTCGGTTCCCGGCGTGACATTGGCCGCCAATGCGCCGGGCCCCTGGAATTGCCAGCAGGCGGGAGGCCAGATCACCTGCACCCGCCCGACGCTTCTGCTCAAGGCGGGCCACTCGATATCCTTGCCGCTGACGCTTCGCGACCCGGGAAATCCGAACGTCAAGAGCTGGGAAAACTGCGCCGCAATCTCGTGGCTGGCCCAGGGTTCCAAGGAACCGGATACCGTTCGCGCGGTGCAAACGGTGCTCGCGGGCCTTGGATACTATACCGGGCCGATTGACGGCGTAGCCGGCAGTGGAACGAGGAAAGCGATCCGCGCTCTGGAGAAAGCGTCGGGTCTCCCTGAAACGGGCAAGATCACACCGGAGTTTCTGGAGTGGATGTTTGGCCCCGGCGCGAGCACGGCCACGGACCCCAATCCGGGCAACGACCGGGCCTGTGTCACGGTCCCGGTGCAGCAACTCACGCTCCCCGGTGGAGGAGATTTCGATCTGGCGGTGGAAAAAGGACCGTCCCATCCCGCCATCACAGTCCTTAACTGCAAGGTCGACGCCTTATGCAAGTTCCGCGTCACGGTTACCAACAAGGGGCCGCAAAGCTACACGGGGCCGATCATTATAAAGGATCAACTGCTTCCCGGCTTTACCCTGGTCGGCTGGACGGGGCCATCGATCTGCCAGCAGCAGGGCAATGTGTTCTCCTGCGGCCTGGTGCCCCAAGTAACGCTTGCGCCCGGCCAATCGAAGATATGGGATTTCGAGTTGAAGCTGCCCGCGTCCGCGCCGAGTTCAGTGAAATATATCGAGAACTGCGCCGAGATCGATTGGAAATCGGGCCCTGGAGACACCAACAAGGCGAACGACCGCGGCTGCACGACGATAGTGGTGGCGCCGGGACCGCCCGAATTGAAGATAAAGAAGACCGGCCCCAAACAATGTGAGCGCGGCAAGGACTGCCTCTACAAGATCACCGTAAAGAATATCGGCAAGTCCGCCCATGAAGGGCCGGTCAGCATCGAGGACAGAAACTTCAAGGCGAAGGGCATCAAGCTGAGCAGTTATGCCCCGAAGCCGCCCTGGACATGCACCCAGATTACCCTCGGCAAGTATCGCTGTGATCATCCGGCAAGGACGCTCAAACCGGGCGACTCACTGCCGGTGCTGAACCTCAAGGTGTTCATACCCAAATCGTTAGAGGACAAGATCGATGAATTGCGGAACTGCGCCGCGATCACCCAGGGCCAGGGCAAGATCAGTCCGGAAAGCTGCATCAATACGCCGATCAAACCGGAATGGGATTTGAGCATCCGCAAGTCCGGTCCGGACATATGTTATCCGGAAGCACAAGGAAGGTGTCGATATGACATCCACGTATTCAACTCCGGGAAAGTGGAGTACCGGGGGCCTGTAACAGTTGTCGAATCCAATATTATCAAGTCCGTAAAGCTTAGAAGTTTAACGGCCCCTCCCTGGAAATGTTCGGACGGAAAGGGGGCTGGAAACATTACCTGTAAACACCCCTATGTGGTGCTCAAGCCGAACCAGTCCCTGGGAGTTCTCAAAATCGAGGTCGACCTGCACGAGACCGTCCCGCCGGGGGTTACGGCGCTCCCGGATTGCGCAACGGTTTTCTCCGGGAACAGAACATCCGACGCCAATCCCAAAAATGACCAAAGCTGCATCACGACACCCCTGCACAGGGGGCGCGCCGATATCACGGGCGTGGTGAACCCGAGGGTCATCCTGGGGATACTCTTTCCAATCAATTGCATGATTGTGGATATAGCGGGGATGATAAAAGGCAAGCCGATGGGTGCCTCACATCTGGGATGCACGGACTATGAGTTCGTGATCACCAACAAGGGGAAGGCGGCTTACGACCAGCCGATGACGCTAAGGGTCGAAATCCCGCCAGGGTCGAAGCTTAAAAGCACGCGCGGCAAGATATCCGCGCCGGCCTGTTCGGCCAATGGCTGGTCAAGCGCGAAGTCGGGCAATGAAATCACTTACCGCCCCTCCGCCTGCAAGCTGGCGCCAGGGGAGAAGGTGTCCATCGTGACTGATGTGAGCCTTATGGGGGGCTCACGCCCATACATACCTCCCGAGGGTCTCCCCAAGACGGTCTGTGGTGAGTTGGAGTGGTTTGTGCCTTCTGGTGCCGGCGATATCGAACAGGGGGGTCGCAGACGAATATCCAGAGCCTGCGGTACGACCCGCATTCTTCTGTCATCAAAGCCCGAACTGGCCGACTTGCAGGTTTCCACCGCGCCGCAAGGTGTGTGCAAGAGGGGGCAGAGATGTCTTGTCGGGATGTCCGTCGCCAACGTTGGGAACAAAGATTTTTCTGACCGCATTGAGTTGCAGGGACAGGTGACGCCGCCTGTCTCGATCCGCGCCATCCGGGCGGTCCAGCGCGGATGGACGTGCCGGACGACTGGCGGCGGACGTTATACCTGCCGCCGCAAACCTGCGAAATTCGCGAAAGGCGGGCTTGCGCAAATCCAGCTTTCGCTGGCAATCCCGAGGAATTTCCGAGGCCCCCAGATC
>BDTT01000083.1 GCA_002897995.1 bacterium BMS3Bbin10
TTCAGCAAAATCAAGGAGTTCAGAGGCGTGAACACCAGATACGACAAAACCGACACAAGCTACGAAGCAACCTGGTCCATCGCCGCAACCATCATCGCATTGCGCTAAATGTCCACAGACCCTAGAGCATGATCCATTCATATTGAATCATGTTCTAAAGCCTGTGCTCGGGAATTCGAAGCCGCTCCGGAATGAGCATCATGATGCCCCTCACCAGGGGCAGGAACATCCTTGCCAGATAATAGCCAAGCGGCGTCGCCAGCAGCCAGCTGACAACCAGCAGGGCCGGGATCGCGCCGCCGATCACGCCGTCCGTCAGCCAGTGCGCCCCGCCGACAAGACGCGGCAAGTTGAAAACCAGCGCCAGCAGCGAAGCCACGGCCGCGGTCCGCCACGGCCCGAGAAAAATGAAGAACAGCGCAAATGTAACCAGGATGAATGCGTGGTCCCCCGGAAAGCTGGACCTGTCCGCGACCTTCGCGTCAATCGAAGGGACCAGTTTGTCCAGCCAGAAGACGCCGTCGAGAACAAGCGTGGGGCTGGGGCGCGCATAGCCGATCCACTTGATGATAAGCGGGTGCAGCGACATGATTACGGCGCCCATAAACAGGAGCAGCGCGCCGAGGGAGGCAAGCTTCATGTTCTGAACGTCGCGGGGCCTGCCCCAGAGCCACGATATGATAAGAAACAAAATCAGCGTACCGGAAAACACGTCCGTCCCCCGGTTATTGGCCAGCGCCCAGAACACCTGCCACCATTCACCGAGGCTCAATGACCCGTTGAGGAACCGGAAGGCGGCGACATCAAGCCGGTCCCACCAGCCGCGCGAAACCGGGAGTATCCAGCTCGCCAACAGAAAAAACGCGGTCAGATGGGTCAGGACCAGCAGCCTCAGCCGCCAGACCGGTTCGGGCAGGCGGGCGCCGGCATCGCTCCCCCCGGCGCGGACCTTGCCGCTCTTGATTTCCGCTTGTCTGGACAGAACCCTGGCCTCCTCCCGCTCGGGGACGTTGTAGCAGCAAAATCACGCAGGGAAAGTGGCGATTTCGATCGCGGATCACACCCTTGCCGGGGCGCCGGTCCGCACCTAGCGGCCCCTGAATTCCGGCTTGCGTTTTTCCATGAAGGCGCGCCGCCCCTCGATGTAATCTTCCGAATCGAAGCAGGCCTGGACCATGGCCTCCAGTGCATCGAGATCGCGGTCTCCTGCGTCCCTGGCGATTTCGCGCGCGGCGCGCTTGATGGCGGCGATGGTCAGCGGCGCGTTTTCGGCGATGCGCCGGGTGATGTCTTCGACCGTTTCATCGAGATCGCCCTCCGGGACGCTGGCATTGACCAGCCCCATATCGAAGGCTTCGCGCGCCGGGAACTGCCGCGCGGTGTAAAACATCTCCATGGCGCGCGAGACGCCGATGACATCGGACAGCCGCTTGAGGCCCGTATAGCCATATCCCAGCCCCAGCCTGGCGGCCGGGATGGCGAAGCGCGCGTCTTGCGTGCATATGCGCAAATCGCAGCACAGCGCGAGATTGACCCCGCCGCCGATGCAATAGCCCTTTATGCGCGCGAGGGTGGGTTTGGGGAAATTATAGAGCCTGTCGCAGGCTGCCGCTGACGCGGCCGCATAGGCCGCGACGGCCTCCCGCGTGGCGCGCTCGGATTCAAACTTCGAAATGTCGGCGCCCGAAACAAATGCCTTGTCCCCGGCGCCGCTCAGGACCAGCACGCGGATGCCTTCGTCTTTTTCGAAATCGCTCACCACGGCGCTCATGGCCTCCCACATATCGAGGGAAACCGCATTGTGCCTGGCCGGGTTATTGAAGATCACATATCCGACCGCGCCATCCTTGCGGCCGATCAGCTTTTCGTCGGTGGCTGCGATATCCAGCATGCTAGGCGCCTTTCCCGATTGCCGCCATTTTCAGATGACGCCCCTGGCCCGCAGGCCCCCGATCTCGTCCGCGCCGTAGCCCAGGGACTCCAGAATTTCATCGTCATGCTCTCCGCGGGCGGGCGGCGGCGTGCGCAGCCCGGCTTTCGCGCGGCTCATGATGATCGGCTGGCCGAGATACTGCGTCTCGCCGCGCTCATGCGAGGGGCCCGGCCACACCAGCCCCAGATGCAAAACCTGCGGCATGGCGAACACCTCGTCTATGGCGTTGATCTCGCCGCAGGGCACGCCGGCGGCGTTCATTTTCTCAATCCAGCTGGCGGAGCTATCCGTCATTATCCGGGCTTCAATCAGCGCATTCAGCGCGTCGCGGTTCTTCGAGCGCGCCGCGCCATCGGCAAAATCCGCGATGTCCAGCTGCGGGTCGTCCAGCAGGTCCCTGAGCAGCTCCCACATGGGCTGGCCCGCGACGGCGATATTGATGTAGCCATCGGAGGTTTTGAACACGCCGGTGGGAATGCTGGTGGGATGATTGTTCCCCGCCTGGCCCGGCACCTCGGCGTCCATCAGCCAGCGCGCCGCCTGGAAGTCCAGCATGAACGCCTGCGCCTGCAAAAGGGAAGTCTGCACCCATTGCCCTTCGCCGGAGCGCTCGCGTTCAAGCAGCGCCATCAGGATCGCCTGGGCGCAGAAATGCCCGGCGCATAAATCGGCGATGGGAATGCCGACCCGCATCGGCCCCTCGCCGGGCTTGCCGGTGATCGACATGAGCCCGCCCATCCCTTGCGCGATCTGGTCGAAGCCGGGCCGGTCGCGGTAGGGGCCCTCCTGGCCAAAGCCGGAGATCGAGGCATAGACCAGCCCCTTGTTGAGGTCTTTGAGAGCGTCATAATCGATGCCGAGACGGGTTTTCACGCCGGGGCGGAAATTCTCGACGATAACGTCGGCGGTGGCCGCCAGCTTCTTAAAGACCTCGAGACCCTCCTTCGATTTCAGATTGAGGGTGAGGCTGCGCTTGTTGCGGTGCAAATTCTGGAAATCGGGACCCGAGCGCGGACCGCCCATTCCGCCCTTGTCATCGCCGCCGGGCTCCTCGATCTTGATGACGTCCGCGCCCCAGTCGGCCAGCTGGCGCACGCAGGTGGGGCCCGAGCGCACCCGCGTCAGATCCAGAACCCGGTAGGGAGAAAGAGGGCCTTCAGGTGAATCGGATGGCATGGAATACCGTAATGGACCCTGGCCCGGTCAGCGCCTGATGCGGGTAATCTTCGTGCCCTCAAGAGTCAAATTATACATCAGACCCTTATTGTTGAACACAAAGCCGATAATGGGATCGAGTATATTATTGGTGTCGACCTGCCCGGCCACGCCAACGGTTATCAACGCGACCGACCCGTCCACGCCGATTTCAAATCCCGCGCGCGACTGGAAGCCCGCCAGTGCGGCGGGGGTCATGAACATGATGATGACCGAGCGGGTCTGGATACCAAGCTGGAACCCGATCGATGCGCCGATGATATTGAAATAGCCGGCCGTCTGACCGCGCACATGCATCACGCCCTCGCCATATTCCCCGCCGATGCCGATGCCGGCCTTGACGATGGAGGGGAAAACGAGAATGGCCTCCGCCTTGTTGGCGAGATCGCGCCCGTTGATGACGCGTCTGAAAAACTGATCGAGCGTGACCTTCGCATCCGCATCGATCGCGGCGGCCGATGCCGCACGCGCTGTGTCAACCGAGTGAAATGAAACGGCGGTCACCGCGAGAAAGGCAACAAGAAGAAATCTGATAGCGCGCATGGTTGAGGGTCCTCCCCTAGCCGGCCCGATGGTCCAGTAGAATCAATTTACAGCATATCGCGGAAAAATGGCTTGATGAAGGGCACATTTCCATTTCCGCCGACGGGTTTAGGGCGATTGCCTCCCGCCCAGAAACCGGTCGATCCAGCGTTCATAGTCCGAATTGCGCTTGACGGCATCACTGAGCCCGGTCGCGGGCAGCCCCGGCAGATCGGCCGGTTTCACCCCTTCGCGCAACGCTTTCATCGTCTCGTGGACGGCCCTGTAGGCCACGGCGGCGGGCTGGTGGCCCTGGAGGCAAAGACGCACGCGCTGCCCGCTCAGATAGTCCAGGTCCATGATGTCCGCTCCCACGCCGCCAATGATCAGCGGCAGCGCGACCGCGGAGGCGGCGGCCTCGAGCTGCTCCTTTGTCTTCACGCCAACGAGAAAAATCGCATCGACCCCGCATTTTTCGTAAGCGATGATCCTGCGCAGCGCGTCATCGATGGTGCTTTTCCACATGGCGCCGGTGCGCCCGGCGATCGCCAGAGCGGTATCGGCCCGGGCCGCGAGCGCGGCTTTCATTTTGCCGATCCCCTCCTCGATTGAGGTGAACTCAGTGTCGCGCGGCTGGCCATAAGCCATCGGCAGCACCGTGTCCTCGATGGACATGCCGCAAATGCCGCTCATTTCCAGCTCTTCGACGGTGCGCATGACGTTGAGCGCATTGCCATAGCCATGATCGGCATCCACCATCAGGGGAAGTTCCCCGGCGCGGCAGATGCGCCGGCACTGCTCGGCGAACTCGCTGAGCGTAATGACGATATGGTCCGGCGCGCCGAGCACCGTGAGCGAGGCGACGGAGCCCGCGAACATCCCCGTTTCAAAGCCCAGATCCTCGGCGATGCGCGCCGAGACGGGATCGAATACGGAAGCGGGGTAAACACACCGGTCCCCTTCCAGTATGGCGCGAAAGGCCTCACGCCGCTTCTTGAACCGCATCAATCTCTCCTCAAGCGGCTTCGATGAAACTGTAAGCCAGGCCCGCCCGCTCCCCCTTGCCCAGCCACCCCAAGGGTACCATTACGGGGTGGCTGGGCAAGGGGGAGCGGGCGGCCTGGAATACTGTAAAAAACACCCGATAACCGGTCCCGGGCGAACCCTATTACGACCCGCCCTTGATCGTCTCATAAGCGCCAAGCGCCCTTGCCCGCGCCGCCGCCAGATCGACGATGGGTTCGGGATAGGTTTCGCCAAGGCGCACCCGCGCCCCGGCCAGCAGTTTTTCGCTTGCCCGCCAGGGCGCGTGGATATGTTTTGCGGGAAGTTTGGCGAGTTCGGGCACCCAGCTCTTCACATAGGCTCCCCCGGGGTCGAGTTTCCTTCCCCGAAGCACCGGATTGATGACGCGGCCGTGGGCGGCGGCGTCCGCGCCGCAGCCCGCCACACGCTGCCAGTTTACCGCATTGCTCGCCGGATCCGCATCCACCAGCGTATCGCGGAACCAGTCGGCGCCGCTCTGCCAGGAAATGAGCAGATGTTTCACGAGAAACGACGCCGCGATCACCCGCACCTCGTGATGCATCCACCCGGTGGTCCACAACTCCCGCATTCCCGCATCGATTATTGGAATTCCGGTGCGCCCCTCCTGCCAGGCTTTCAGGTCCGCATCGCCGCCGCGCCAGGGGAAGTCTGCGAATTCGGTATCGAAGGGCGAGGAGGCGAGGTGCGGCCAGTGAAACAGCAGATGTTGCGGGAATTCCCGCCAGACCAGCGCCGCCAGGAAACTCCGCGCGCCGGCCTCCAGATTGCGCCCTTTTGCCGCGGCCGCGGACACCGCGAGGCTGACCGCGTTCCAGACCTCGCGCGGGCTGATTTCGCCGAAATGCAAATGCGGCGAAAGGCGCGACGTACCCTCCACGCCGGGGAACGCGCGCGCGCGCGCGTAATCCTCGAGACGGTCGCAGATCAGCCCCTCGAGCCGGGCCCGCGCGCCGGTTTCGCCCGGCGTCCAGGCCGCGGAAATGCTCGGCCCCCGGTCCTGTTCGGAAGATTGTAAATTCCACAGCTCGAGAGTGTCGCTTTCCACGCCCTCTGGCACACGCGGCATTGACGGCGGAGCCTTGAGGACCTTGCCGGGCGCGGCCAGTTTCATGCAGGACTTTTGAAATCTCGAGAACAGGTGATGGGGCGCGCGCCCATCGGAGCGGACGTCTTCGGGCTCGAACAGAAGCGAGCCTGAAAACCGGCGGCAGCGCACGCCTGCCCCTTCCAGCGCGCGCTGAAGCGCGCCCTCCAGCTTCACCGCCCGAGGCTCATAGCCCCGGCTCCAGTAAATCGCGCTTGCCCCGGTTTCGCGGGCAAGATCGGCAAGCACATTCAGCGCCGGTCCGCGCGCAAGCACAAGCCGGCTGCCGCGTCTGCGCAAATCGGAATCGAGGGACTGGAGGCTTTCATGCAGCCACCAGCGGCTCGCGGCTCCAGGCACCGGGCGTCCCGGCGTTTCATCGTCATGAATGTAAACCGGAACGAGCGGGGCCCCCATGCCCACGGCGGCACTGAGCGCCCCGTGATCATGCAGCCTGAGATCGCGCCGGAACCAGACGATGATAGGCTGAGCAGTCATTCAGGTTTGTAATCCTCGCAGCCAGAGATTGTTGCCATTGCCGCCCGTTCGCCTTGGCGCCGGGGGCCACGTTCGCACCTATGCGCGATTCGCCCGGCCAAGTCCCATGCAGGAAAGCAAATGCGGTGTTTATGTGTCCGACGGCTTCTCGAGAAGCCGCTGCGCCTCGGCATGCAGCGCCCGCGATTCTTCGCCGAAGCAGCAGAAGATGACGCGGGCGAGGCTGCCCGGATCGCGCATTGCCTCCAGCACGGTCCCGACCGCGATATGGGCGGCGCGCGGGGCGGGAAACCCGTAGATGCCGGTCGAGATGGCGGGGAAGGCAACCGAACCCAGATCATGGCTTGCAGCAAGGTGCAGCGCGCCCCTGTAACAGCGGGCAAGCGCCGCATCCTCGCCCTGCTCGCCGCCGCCCCAGAGGGGACCGACCACATGGATCACCCGTTTCGCGGGGAGATCGTAACCCTTTGTGATCCGGGCCTCGCGCGCCGGGCACGGGCCAAGCGCCGCGCATTCCGCCGCCAGTTCCGGCCCCGCCGCAGCGTGAATTGCGCCGCACACGCCGCCGCCGGGCGCGAGGTCGCGATTGGCGGCATTGACAATGGCGTCAACCTCCAGCGCCGTAATATCAGCAACGACGATTTCGATCTTCACGCCCAATATTGTTCTCCCGGTTGCCTCAACGCGCAGTGTATCATAGACGCGCTTCGGGCTATTGATGCGGTCAGTCATTCACATGCGGGAGTGCCGGTGGGACAGCGAAGAAAGAAATCTCAGGCGCCCCTCATCGCGGCTGAAGGGCTTGTCCTGCGGCGCGGCGGGCGGGCGATCATCGAGAATGTGGACATCGCCGTTTCCGCCGGCGAGATCGTCACGCTGGTGGGGCCCAACGGCGCGGGGAAGACGTCGCTGGTGCGGCTGCTTCTGGGACTGGCGGCCCCCGACGCCGGGACCATCACGCGAGCGCCGGGGCTGACAATCGGATATGTTCCGCAGCGCTTCAGCGTCGATGCGACGATCCCGCTGAGCGTCGGGAGATTTCTGACGCTCACCGCCAGCCGCGACGACGCGGCCGCCGCCGCCCTGCTGGAGGAAGTGGGCGCGGGGCATCTTGAGGGCGCGCAGGTCTCCTCTTTGTCGGGCGGCGAGTTCCAGCGCGTCCTGCTCGCCAAGGCGCTGATGGGGAACCCGCAGTTTCTGGTGCTGGACGAGCCGGTGCAGAATGTGGACTTTTCCGGCGAGAGTGAACTCTACGCGCTGATCGGGACCATCCGCGATACCCACGGCTGCGGCATCCTGCTGGTCTCGCATAATCTCCATGTGGTGCTCGGCGCAAGCGACCGGGTGGTCTGCCTCAACCACCATGTGTGCTGTTCAGGCGTGCCCGATTCCGTCGCCCGGCATCCCGAATATGAGCGCCTGTTCGGCGCCGGGGCCGCCAAAAGCTACGCCCTCTACGCCCACACCCATAACCATAGCCACGATCTGTCGGGGGATGTGTCGGAGGATTAGGAGATTTTCCGGGGCGGCGAATTCAGGAACGGAGCCGAAATCCGGCACCCCGCGGCGTTCACTTCATTGCCTTGCGGTCCTGCATTATTTCCAGGATTTTCTCGGCGCCTACCTGACCGGCGACCCCGCAGACCTTCAAACACCCTGAATCGCTGTGGCCACCGGCGTCCAGGAAGGCCTGATAGTCGTCGGGGTCCGTCATATCGAAGGGTCTGCCGTAAACCTTCTCGTGGATTTGTTTACACAGGGTGCCATTCAGCTCTCCCTCAAACCCGAACTGCTTCTTCATCTCATCCTTGAATCTGTCAATAAGGTCCGCGGAGGGTTCCATGGAATCACGATAAACTTCCGTATCCTCCATATTTTCCCGCCCGATCACCAGGCCCAGCCCCATAAGCGCCCCGATAAGGGCGCCACAGGTTTCACCGTGGCGCGCGATCCCGCCGGAGAGCACCGTAGCGGCCTTGAACACCTCATTGTTGCCAATACCGAATTCATCCTGAAGGCTCAATAAAACACCTTGCGAGCATCCGCTATGCCGGTCGTTCTCATGTGCATTCTTCTTAACCCTCTGTATACGCTCATCATTTGTTGGCATCTCCACCTCCTGTCCTTTGCCGGCCTGTCCCGGCGCTCTCCCCTCGGGGCCGCGAGCGGAATTTGTTGCGTCAGCGCATCAATGCCGGCTTTCACGATGAAGCAGACGTCGAATCTGTTCAGCGGATAGCAGACAGCCGGCTCTGCTTGCCACTACTCCGCGGCCTTGAGCTGCCGCCTCCCGCCCGTTGCCCGTTCCATCTCCATCGCGCCGGACTGCGCGTGCGCCGGATAGGGCATCGCCGCGACAGGGCCGAACTTCTTCAGCAGTTTTTTGATCGCCGTGCGGTAGCGGTAATGCTGCACTTCGAGTTTGTGGCGCGGCGAGTCGATATATTTCACCCCATGATCGGTGGCCGGATTCGCGGTCGCCTTGGTCTTGCGGAACCATTGGGCTTTTTCCGGCGCGCATTCCTGGGCCACCAGGAACGCGGCGATCAGTTGCGCCTGATAGTCGGCCAGCTGCCAGAACCCGCCATCGGCCGGCTGCACCAGTCCGCAGGCGAAAAGATTGTCCATCTCCCGGTGGAACACTTTCAGGAACAGGGGCGAGGACCCGTCTTCATTGGCCAGATAGCTCTTGTCCATGAAGGGAAATGTCAGGCGATAGCCGGTGGCGTAAACGATCAGATCGACTTCGCTTTCCTCACCGTCGGTGAAAATGACCTTGTTCCCGTCGAGCCGCTCGATGTCGCGGCGCGGCGTCACGCGCCCATGGGCGAGATGGTCGAGATAGGCGGATGCCGAGTTGGGAAAGGACTTGAGAATTTTGTGATCGGGTTTCGGCAATCCGAGGCGGTCATAGGGCCCGACGACAAAGTAAACCGCCACCCCGTACATCCAGCGCAGGAAACGGCGCGGAACGGGCCAGCGCTGGGTGCGGTCAAGCCACTTGTCGAGGGGCCGGCCGAAGATGAATTTGGGCAGGAAATAATAGGTCCGCCGCATGGAATGCTCGACCGAGCGCGACAATTGCGCGGCGTCCGCCGCCAGGTCGCAGCCGGTATTGCCCGCGCCCACGACAAGTACCCGCTTGCCGCGCAACTGGTCTCTCGTCTTGACCTCGATGGCGTGCAGCGTCTCGCCGGTGAAGGCGCCGGGATAGTCGGGCAATCTCGGGTCCCAGTGATGGCCGTTGGAGACGATCACGCCGTCATAGACGCGCGGGCGCTTGTTGCCGGACACGGTCACCAGCCATTTGTCGCCGTTTTTCTCGACCTTCTCGACGCAGGTATTGAACGTAATGAGGTCATAGAGGGCAAAATGGCGCGCATATGAGCGCACATAGTCAATCGCCTGATCCTTGCTCAGAAACTGCGGTACGCCCTTCGGCATATTGAAATCGGTGTATTTCGTCAGGCTCCTCGAGGTGTTGAGGCAGATGGTCTCATAGACGTGGCTCGCGCTCTGCGGGTTCCATATGCCGCCCACGTCGGACTCTTTCTCAAAGCAGTCGAAGGGAATGCCGCGCTCGGCGAAATTCTTCACCACCGCAAGGCCGCAAGCGCCCGCGCCGATCAGGCAGTAGCGTTTTGTGCTTTCCGCACTCACGTTTCTTTTTGTCCTCATTTCGCCGGACACCCCGAGACGCCGCTTGCGATGGGAGTGTCCTTCAAGTAAGCCGCACCGACGAATAGCATAAAACCGGTCTTCGGGCATACGCCGGAAAAGGTGGTTTTCGGCCGCGCGGCGTGCGAAGCCTCGTGGCCGGATTCAAGCTATGGCCCGATTTAAGCTACGGTGGGACATGCTCGACGATTTTCTGATCAGGGCCGCGGTCGCCGGCATCGGCGTGGCGCTCGTTGCCGCGCCGCTGGGGTGTTTCATCGTCTGGCGCCGGATGGCCTATTTCGGGGCCACCATCGCCCATAGCGGCCTGCTGGGCGTGGCCGTCGGCCTGCTGCTGGCCATCGATCTCACCATCGGCGTCATTGCGGTGGCGCTGGCGCTGGCCGCCATTCTGACGCTTCTTCAGCGCTCGACCACCCTGCCCCAGGACACCATATTGGGCATTCTGGCGCATGTGGCGCTGGCCGGCGGGCTGATCGCCGCAGCCGCGCTTGGCGGCAACCGGTTCGACCTGATGGGATATCTGTTTGGCGATATTCTGGCCGTCGGAACTCGCGATCTGCTGTGGATTTACGGCGGCGGCGTGGTCATTCTCGGCGTCACCGCCTGGATCTGGCGGCCCCTGCTCGCCATATCGGTGCATGAGGAACTGGCCCGGGCCGAGGGCGTGAACGCGGCGCGCGTGAATGCGCTGTTCATGCTGCTGCTGGCGTTCACCGTGGCCCTCGCCATGAAGCTCGTCGGTATCCTGCTGATCGCCTCGCTGCTGGTCATCCCGGCGGCGGCGGCGCGGCCCTTTTCCTCGACGCCGGAACAGATGGCGGTGATTTCCGCCCTGGTCGCCGCGCTCGGGGTCATTGGCGGTATCGCCGCCTCCTACTGGCTCGACGCGCCCGCCGGGCCGGCCATTGTCATGGCGCTGGCGTCCCTCTTTCTGGTGTCGTTCATTCGCGGTTCTCTCGGCGCCGGGCGGTAACGGCTTTCCCGCCCTGATGGACACACCCGGCCACCCGCTCCCCCGGCCCAACCACCCGTAGATGGTACCCTTGGGGTGGTTGGGCCGGGGGAGCGGGTGGCCGGGTAACAACGCAAGAGAATCCACCGCTCGCTGGCCAAGGACCCCCGCAATGTCTTATTTAGAGCAATGAATACATCCCCAATTCAGCGGCGCAGGGCAACGCCCGTAATGGTCGGAACAATCGAAGTCGGCGGGTCCGCGCCCATCGTCGTGCAGTCCATGACCAACACGGATACCGCCGATGTGGAGGCCACCGCGGCGCAGGTCGCGGCCCTCGCCGAAGCCGGTTCGGAGCTGGTGCGCATCACCGTGGACCGCGACGAGGCGGCCGCCGCCGTCCCGCATATCCGCGACGCGCTTCTCGCAAAAGGCATCGCCGTGCCCCTCATCGGCGACTTCCACTATATCGGCCACAAGCTGCTGGCCGATCACCCCGCCTGTGCGCAGGCGCTGGATAAATACCGCATCAACCCCGGCAATGTGGGTTTCAAGGCCAAGCGCGATCCGCAATTTTCCGCCATCATCGAGACCGCGCTTGAATACGGCAAGCCGGTCCGGATCGGCGTCAACTGGGGCTCGCTCGATTCTGAGCTGCTCACCCATCTGATGGATGAGAACGCCGGCAGCGATGCGCCCGCCGGCGCGCGCGAAGTGCTCCATGAGGCAATGGTGCTTTCCGCGCTCAGAAGCGCGGAGCGCGCCGAAGAGCTGGGGCTGGGCGCCGACAAGATTATTCTCTCCGCCAAGGTGAGCGCGGTGCAGGATCTCATCAGTGTCTATACCGCGCTGGCCCGGCGCAGCGCCTATGCCCTGCATCTGGGGCTCACCGAAGCCGGCATGGGACCCAAGGGCATCGTGTCGTCATCCGCCGCGCTCGCCATCCTGCTGCAACAGGGCATCGGCGACACCATCCGCGTCTCGCTGACGCCCGAGCCCGGCGGGGAGCGCGCATTGGAAGTGCGCGTGGCGCAGGACATCCTGCAATCCATGGGGCTGCGCAGCTTTGCGCCGGTGGTGGCGGCATGCCCCGGATGCGGGCGCACCACCAGCACCGTGTTCCAGGAACTCGCCCGCGACATCGAGCAGCATCTGCGGTCATCGATGCCGCAATGGCGCGCGCGCTACCCCGGCGTCGAGACGCTCAATGTGGCGGTGATGGGCTGCATCGTGAACGGCCCCGGCGAGAGCAAGCACGCCGACATCGGCATCTCGCTGCCCGGAACCGGCGAGCAGCCCGCCGCGCCGGTCTTTATCGACGGCAGGAAGGCCATGACCCTGCGCGGCGCGAATATCGCCGGTGAGTTCAAGGCGCTGGTTGCGGACTATATCGAGCGGCGCTTCGGCGGGAGCGCGAAATAGGGATTGATACCGTCTCTCATTGAGAGCGGCTCCTGTCCGATGCTTCGAGACGCGCCCAAAAGGGCGCTCCTCAGCATGAGGCATGCATCCATTTTTCGATCATAAAACCTCATCCTGAGGAGACGCCCCCGGGTCTTGCCTCCGGCAAGCCCGAGGACAGGCTCCGCGTCGTCTCGAAGGATGTGCGGATCGGTCAGGCCGTGCGGCCCCGGGGACAGGGCATCAGCTCTCCCGGCGGCTGACGAAACGCGCGGTCTCAATGAGGGCCGCCGCGCGCGGGCCGAAATGATCCAGCGCCGCGATGGCCTCGGCCTCCAGCCGCTCAAGCTCCGCGCGCGCCGCATCCACCCCGAGCGCCGCGACCAGCGTCGCCTTGCCGGCGCCGCCATCCTTGCCGGTCTCCTTGCCGAGCTTCGTCTCATCGCCGGTGACATCGAGCAGATCGTCGGCCAGTTGGAAGGCCCGGCCCAGCGCACGCCCGAAACGCTCCAGCGCCATATGGTCGCCGCTCGCGGCCCGGCCCAGAATGGCCCCCGCAACACAGGCATACTCGATCAGCGCGCCGGTCTTGAGCCCCTGCAAGTGGCGTATTTCATCAATGCGGGCCGGTTTGCCTTCCGCTTCGAGATCGAGGGACTGCCCCCCGGCCATCCCCCCCCAGCCCGCCGCGCGCGCGAGCGAAAGCGTCAGCGCGCCGCGCACCGCCGCGTCGCCGTGAGTCTGGGGCGTGGCCAGGATTTCAAAGGCAAGCGTCAGCAGGCCGTCCCCGGCGAGTATTGCGGTGGCTTCGTCAAACGCCAGATGCAGCGTCGGCCGGCCGCGCCGCAGGGCATCGTCATCCATGGCCGGCAGATCGTCATGGACGAGCGAATAGCAATGAACGCATTCGAGGGCCACCGCCGCGTCGAGCGCGTTCTCGAGTTTGACGCCAAACAGCCCGGCGCATTCGATAAGCAGAAAGGGCCGAAACCGCTTGCCGCCGCCAAGCGCGGCGTAGCGCATGGCTTCCGCCAGCCGTTCGGGCGGCTGCCTCGGCCCGCGCACCCCCGAAAGATGGTCGGCGAGCCGCTGCTCGACGCGCGCCGCGACCGCCACAATCTGTTCCGGCATTTTCATAAGGCACCCATGTATTTCCCTTAAGTGTTTTTGCCCAACGCGTCCATGTCCGTTGCTGCGGCGTTGCGGGAACGCTAAAAGAGCGCCCATGTCTTCGCGCCGCCGAACCATTGTGAGACTGCTGGCCGGAATTGGCGCATTCGCCCTGATTGCGGTGCCGGCGGTCATACTGCTGTTTCGTTTCGTCAACCCGCCCTATTCAAGCCTGATGATCTCCAGCGCCCTTGCCGGTCGCACCCTCAAGCATAAATGGGTTTCGCTGGAGAACATCTCGCCATATCTGGTGCGCGCCGTCGTCACTTCCGAAGATGCGCGCTTCTGCCGCCACCGGGGGGTCGACTGGGGTGAGCTTGAAGACGCGATAGAGCGCGCCGGGGAACGCGGCGGGGGCCCGCGCGGCGCCAGCACAATCCCCATGCAAACGGCCAAAAACCTGTTCCTCTGGCAACGGCGCAGCTATGTCCGCAAGGCCATCGAAATTCCGCTCGCCTATGTGATGAGCGCGCTCTGGCCGAAACGGCGCATGCTGGAGATATATCTCAATATCGCGGAGTGGGGCCCCGGCGTTTTCGGCATCCAAGCCGCCGCGCGCCACCATTTTCGCACAACCGCCGCCAGGCTGAGCCCGCGGCAATCGGCGCAACTGGCCGCCGCCCTGCCGAACCCGCATGTTCGCAACGCCGGCCGGCCGGGGCCCAAAACACGCGCCCTGGCCCGGCGTATGGAAAAGCGGGTGAAGCGCGCCGCCGCGCCGCTCGATTGCATCTACCCGAAATGATGCGCCCGCACCGGCCCTCAACCACTGGCATTCAACCGGGAATGTAAGTATAAGGACTGCGATTAAGCCCGGCCGCACCGGTAAATTTCCGGTCCCGAGCGTCTCGGGCCATTGCCGGGCGAGGGCTGGCGGCGGGCGACAAATTATGGAGAGACTTTAAATGGCTGTTCCCAAGAGAAAAGTGTCGCCGGCAACGCGCGGGCAACGCAGATCTTCCGACGCGCTGAAGAACCCGACCTATGTCGAAGACAAGGACAGCGGCGAGTTGCGCCGGCCGCACCATATCGATTTGAAGACCGGGATGTATCGCGGACGCCAGATTCTGGAGCCGAAGGAAGACTTTTGAGTGCTTCCGGAAAAGCGGGAACCGGTTTTCCGGCAAGAAGCGCGATAAAATAAAGAATTAGGGTCCGGTTTTGATTCTATCAAAATCGAAAAGACCCTGGAGCGTTTTTTTCGGTCCTCCGGGCGACCCGCTCCGGCTTCATGGAAAACCGCACTCAACCTGAGGAATTCGCCATGTTGCTGAGTTTGCCGTATCTGATCCTGTCGGTGATCGCCTATAATGCAATCGTGTTCATGACGGGCACGTCATTCGAAACGATCGTCTTTCAGGTGCCGATGATGTCAGGCGCCATGTGGACGTTCACCCTCTCCGACATGCTGATCACGGGCACGCTTTTCCTGCTCTTTATCGAGATCCTCAAGGCGACGCGGACAAGCGGAAACTCCCTGGTCGATCATGCCCTGTCGACCATCGTTTTCATTATCTGCATTATCGAGTTTCTGGTGGTTCCCGAAGCCGCGACGTCGCTGTTTTTCTTCATTACGCTGATTACGCTGATCGACGTGATCGCCGGATTTTCCGTCACCATCCGCGCCGCGCGGCGTGATTTCGCGGTGGGGCCGCAGTCTTTTTAGGAGTGCTTTGCAAAATATTCCCGGCCACCCGCTCCCCCTTGCACGGGCCACCCCAAGGGTACACTCACGGGGTGGTTGGGCAAGGGGGAGCGGGTGGCTCGGCGCCGGTTTCATCGAAACCGTCCTGGCGCCCAATGATCTTGCCAGGCCCATGCATGAATGGGGACGGGGCCTGGCGCGGGTGCGGGGGTCAAATCTTCAGATCGCTGGCCGGCCGGATGCGCGGTGCATTGCGCATGGCGGCCTCTGCTCCATAACTTCTGATTGCCGCATCGAGACGTTCCGCACGCTGCTTGCGCCGAACCGAAACACCATCATATTGCAGGGCCAGATGCGCCAGAAATGCCGATGCCCGGCGGTTCCGGCTGGCGCCAGGGGGCGCGCGCCGGTGTTGGAGGGTGTCCGGCACAGGTATAATTGCACGGCTTTCGGACTTCGCCACCTGCGATGTCTGGCGGCTCCTGTCCTGCGCGCCCTGTATTTGCATCATCCTGGTGATCTTCATTTGGTTAACCGGAAACCGGTTCCCTGTCTCATTTTGCGACGTTCTGGCTTAAGCGTCGCAAGTCCCGGGCCAACATCGGGCTTTGTTAAGGTTTTCCTATTCTTAACACTTGTTTTCTAGTGTGACCGCTTGTTGAGAGTATGGCAGCGAACAAGACCAGCGCAGCAAATAGCAGGCGCTCGCACCGGGCGGCAAGAAGGTCATCGTTTGCCGTGGGGGTAAGCGCGTGAGCAATACAAAAACAACCGAACCCCTTGAACTGACTTCCGCGCCCGGTTCTCCGGAGCCGAACGCCAATGGTCAGGCCATTGACCAGGATGCGGCAACTCCCGCATTCGACCCCCTCCCGGCCCTGGATGCCGCCAATGAAACCGCTTACCAGTGGGACTTCGCCAGCGACAAGATGGTGTGGGCCGACAATGCCGTCCAGCAACTCGAGGTAACCGATCCAGGCAGCCTGAACAGCGGCGCCGCCTTCCACCAGCTGATCGACGCCGAATTCGCCAGCCCGCATTATGATGCGATCCGTTCGCTGTCCGGCACGAATGATGGAGATGAGCTGCGCTATTCCATCCAGTACAAGTTCCGGCCCAACGGCCGGCGCAGCTCGGCGGTCCTGTGGGTCGAAAATCATGGCCAGTGCATACCCGGACCGCTCGGCAAACCCGCCTTCGCGCGCGGCATCATACGGGTTATCAACAATCGCTATCAGGAGGAGCAGCGGCTCCTCTATCTGAGCCGGCATGACGAGCTCACCGGGCACCTCAACCGAATTGCGCTGAATAACGCCCTCGAAGAGGCGCTGGCGGAGCTGAAAAAGGAGAATGGCAACGGCGCCTTCATCATGGTGGCGGTGACGAACCTCAGCCATGTGAACGAAGTCTATGGCTTCGATATTGGCGACGAGATGATCCAGATCGTCGGAATGCGCCTGCGCTCAGGTCTGCGCGATGGCGATGCGATTGGCCGCTATTCTTCGAACAAGTTCGGCCTGTTGCTGCGGCATAGCGGCCCCGACGAGCTGAAAATCATCGCCCAGCGATTTCACGATTCAATCCGGGATTCGGTGATCGAGAGTTCCGCCGGCGCGCTCTCCACCGGCATTTGCCAGGGCTGCATTCTCCTGCCTCAGCAGGCCGATACGGTGCCTTTGCTGCTGTCGCGGTCCCTCGAGGCGCTGGAGCGCGCCAAGGCGTCCCCAAGCGACGCAATTTCGATCTACGAGCACTGCGAGCAGCGCGAGTCACAGCGCCGCAAGAATATCGCCATGGCCGACAGGATCATCCGCGCCCTGAACGAACGGCGCATGATTCTGGCGCTTCAGCCCATCGTCAAGGTAGCGGATCGCAAACCGGCCTATTACGAGGCGCTGGTGCGCATGCGCGAGCCCAACGGCGATATTGTGGCGGCCGGCGAATTCATCCCCATCGCCGAGTGTCTCGGGCTGGTCAGACTGATCGATCACAGGGTGCTGGAACTCTGCATCAGGCTGCTCAAGGCGGCCCCGAACCTCAATCTGTCTCTCAACGTGTCCGGCGAGACCGCTTCCGACTCGGCCTGGCTCAACGCGCTGCGCGGGCTGGCAAAGGGAGAGCGCTCCCTGACCCGGCGCATGATGGTCGAAATCACCGAAACGGCGGCCATCACCGACTTTGAGGAATCAATCCGCTTCGTCAATTCCCTGAAAGAGTTGGGCTGCCGGGTCGCCATCGACGATTTCGGCGCGGGCTATTCCTCATTCCAGAAACTGCGCATGCTCGACTTCGATATGTTCAAGATCGACGGGTCATTCGTGCGCGATCTGCCCAACAGCCGGGAAGACCAGATTCTGGTTCGCGCATTTGTGGATCTGGCGCAAAACTTCACCATGGATACGGTCGCGGAATGGGTGACGGACGAAGCCACCGCCAAACTGGTTGAAGAGGCGGGCGTGTCCTACATGCAGGGCTTTTATCTGGGTGAACCCAAGCTCGTCGACTTCGAGCAGAACGCACGGCCGCAAAGCCAGATTTCCTAGATCGCTTTTCGTTTTGATGGAAGCAAAACAAGAAGCCATCTCGTCTCCGGAGCGGAAGGCCCGGAATACTTCCAAAAGGCTTTAACTGGTATTCTTGGAGAGCTGGTCGAGCTTGTTTTGCATGGCGGTCATTTCCGCCTTCAAAGCCTCGATGTCGCCCGGCTTCCCTTTAGATTTCGCACCTGCATCCGCCGCGGCGCCGCCTTTTCCGGTTTCGGACTTGTCATCCTGGTTGGCGGCTTCGGCGTTGCCCATGGCGGTGTTAAAGGGTTTGAACATGCCCATCGCTTTTTCGAACATCGCGAAGTTCATCCGCGCCTGATCCTTGACCGCATCGAAGGGCAGCACGCCGAAGGCATCTTCCATCTGTTTGCGGTACTGGTCCTGCTGGCTGGTCAGCTTGTCCAGGGAGAACTCCAGATAGCTGGGAACGAGCCGTTCAATGCTATCGCCGTAGAACCGGATCAGCTGCCGCAGGAAACCGATGGGAAGCAGATTCTGACCCTTGCTCTCCTGATCGACAATAATCTGCGTCAGCACCGCATGGGTCAGGTCTTCGCCGGTCTTGGCGTCATGCACGGAGAAATCGCGCTCCGCCCTGACCATCTCAGCCAAGTCGTCGAGCGTCACGTAAGAGCTGGTATCGGTGTTGTAGAGACGCCGGTTGGCGTACTTCTTTATGACGATCGGATCGCCCTGCGACTCTGATTCATTTGACACGACGGGATACGTCTCCAACTGGACCGTTTGTGACTTTATGCCGCACTGCAATAGGATTAGCATAGATATTGTGCGTAGCACTAGAAGATTTGGGTGGTAGCGTAAAGGGCGCGCCTTGGAATGCGCGCTCCGCTGGTCATTATCCCAATGGCTACGCGACCTTTGGGGGGAATTCTCAAGAGCGGCGGGGCAAGGTAAGAGTTAAAGTGTGGTTTGCCGGGCGCCGGTCCTCGCAATAACAGGTGAAATTTCACGCTACGGAGAGCAGTCATGAGTGACAGGGACGCAATTGTAATTGCCAGTGCGGCGCGCACGCCGGTCGGATCGTTCGGCGGAGGCCTGAGCAGTTTGCCGGCCCATACGCTCGGTCAGGTCGCGATAGAAGCGGCATTGTCGCGCGCAAAAGTCGAGCCGGGCGATGTTTCTGAAGTCATCCTCGGACAGATCCTGACCGCCGGCATGGGTCAGAACCCGGCCCGCCAGGCGTCGATCGCCGCCGGCATTCCCGTTGAGGCTCCGGCCTGGGGCATGAACCAGTTATGCGGTTCGGGACTGCGCGCGGTCGCGCTCGGCGCCCAGCAGATAGAGGACGGCTCGAGCGGCGTGGTTGTCGCCGGCGGACAGGAAAATATGAGCCTGGCGCCGCATTGTTCGCATTTGCGCGACGGCACGAAAATGGGAGATGTCAAATTCATCGACACCATGATCCGCGACGGGCTGTGGGACGCCTTCAACGGCTATCACATGGGCGCCACGGCGGAGAATGTCGCGCGCAAGTACCAGATCACACGCGATGAACAGGACGCCTTCGCCGCCAGTTCGCAGAACAAGGCGGAAGCCGCGCAGAAGGCCGGCAGATTCAAGGACGAGATTGCGCCGGTGACGGTTCCCGGCCGCAGGGGAGACACCGTTGTCGAAGAGGATGAATACATCAAGGAAGGGGTGACCGCAGAGGGCCTGGCCAAGCTCCGCCCGGCCTTCGACCGCGAAAACGGCACAGTGACCGCCGGCAATGCCAGCGGCATCAATGACGGCGCGGCCGCGGTGGTGCTGATGAGCTCGGGCGAAGCGGGCAGGCGCGGCATCGACCCGCTGGCGCGGATTGTGTCCTGGGCGCATGCAGGCGTCGATCCGGCGATCATGGGCACCGGCCCGATCCCGGCGTCGCGCGCGGCGCTTGAAAAAGCGGGATGGACGACTGACGATCTCGATCTGGTGGAGGCCAATGAGGCCTTCGCGGCGCAGGCCTGCGCGGTGAACAAGGAGCTCGGCTGGGATACCGGCAAGGTCAATGTCAATGGCGGGGCCATCGCCATCGGCCACCCGATCGGCGCATCGGGCGCAAGGGTGCTCGTCACCCTGCTGCATGAAATGCAAAAGCGCGATGTCAAGAAAGGCCTGGCCACTTTGTGCATCGGCGGCGGCATGGGCATCGCCATGTGTGTGGAGCGCGGTTGAGCGGGCGTCTTTCAGAAATAGTCCCGGCCACCCGCTCCCCCTTGCCCAACCACCCCGCAATGGTACCCTTGGGGTGGATGGGCAAGGGGGAGCGGGTGGCCGGGCTTGCGGTTTCATGAAAAACCGCACAAGAAAAAAGCTGTCCAGGCTCAGTCAGGGAGGGGAGTCATGTCTAGAATAGCGGTAGTGACGGGTGGCACGCGCGGGATCGGCGCGGCCATTTCAATTGCCTTGAAGGATGTTGGTTGCACGGTGGCGGCGGTCTATGCCGGCAACGACGAGGCGGCGGCGAAGTTTAACGACAAGAGCGGGATCGCCGTCTTCAAGTGGGATGTGAGCGACACGCAGGCCTGCGCCGAGGGACTGGCGCGCGTCGAGGGCGATCTCGGTGCGGTTGAAATTCTGGTCAACAATGCCGGCATTACCCGCGATACGATGTTTCACCGCATGGATGTGGAGAAATGGCGCGCGGTGATCGATACCAATCTCAACTCGCTCTACAACATGTGCCGGCCCGTCATCGAGGGCATGCGGACGCGCGGCTTTGGCCGCATTGTCAACATCTCCTCCATTAACGGCCAGAAGGGTCAGATGGGGCAGACCAATTATTCCGCCGCCAAGGCGGGCGAGCTCGGCTTCACCAAGGCGCTGGCGCAGGAGAATGCCCGCAAGGGCATCACCGTCAACGCCGTCTGCCCCGGCTATACCGGCACCGAGATGGTGCTCGCGATACCCGAAAAAGTGCTCAATGAGAAAATCCTCCCCCTTATTCCGGTGGGGCGGCTTGGCGAGCCGGAAGAGATTGCGCGCTGCGTTGTGTTCCTCGCAGCCGACGATGCGGGCTTCATCACCGGCTCCACGCTGTCGGCCAATGGCGGCCAGGTCATGGACTAGGGTCCCGAACTGCGCCCGATCATGAGCACGCGCGCGGCAACCTGTATCGGCTGCATCGCCATTGTCCTGTGGTCGCTGCTCGCGCTTCTCACGACGGCGACCGGCAACGTCCCGCCGTTTCTGCTCGTTGCCTTCAGCTTTTCCATCGGAGGGACGCTGGGGCTCGGCTATCTGGCATGCACGCCCCGGGGGTTGAGATCGCTGGGTGAAATACCTCTAGGCGCCTGGGCCCTCGGTGTCGCCGGGTTGTTCGGTTATCACGCCCTGTATTTTCTGGCGCTGCGGTCCGCCCCCGCCCTTCAGGCCAATCTCATAAACAATCTCTGGCCGCTGCTGATTGTGCTGTTCTCGGCCCTGTTGCCCGCGCGCGACCGGACCGGGGGCCTGAAATGGTGGCATCTGGCGGGCGCGTTTCTTGGCCTTTCCGGCACGGTTCTCATTGTATCTGGAGGGGACGGCGCGCGCGCAATGCAGGGCGAGGGAAACATTCCCTGGCTCGGCTATGGCGCGGCGCTGGCGGCGGCTCTGGTGTGGTCCGGCTATTCGGTGGCGAACCGGCGCTTTACAACCGTGCCAAGCACCAGCGTTGCGGGCTTCTGCGTTGCAACCGCCCTGCTGGCGGTTGGCGCTCATCTTGCGTTCGAGGAGACAATCTGGCCGGCAGGTCCGGTTGAATGGGCCGCGGTCGCGGGGCTGGGGCTCGGGCCGGTGGGCGCCGCCTTCTATGTCTGGGACCATGGCGTGAAGCATGGCGATCTGCGCGTGCTGGGCGCAGCCGCATATGCAATCCCCGTATTGTCGACCCTCGCTCTTGTGGCATTCGGGCAGTCAACGGCGGGGCCGGCTCTGTGGGCCGCCTGCATCCTCATCACCGCCGGCGCGGTGCTGGCGGCCCGCGCGCTGCTGTTCGGGGCGCGGGATTAGGTTCAGGCGTTGTCCTTGCGCCGGCGCACTTCACCGAAAACTTCAAACGCCTCGCGTCCCTCCATGCCGAGATTGGCCTGAATCTCGGGGCTGCCGGGGCGCAGGAACGGATTGGTCTCGAGCTCGCGCATCAAGGTGGTCGGCACCGTCGCTTCGCCCTTTGCCCTCAATTCACGAACTTCGTCCGCGCGCGTCTGCAGGGCGGCATTGCCGGGCTCGACGCTCAGGGCAAACTCGGCGTTGGCGAGGGTGTATTCATGACCCGAATAGATCACCGTTTCGGGCGGCAGCGCGGCGATCTTCGACAGCGAATTCCACATGGTCCGGGCATCGCCCTCGAACAGACGCCCGCACCCCAGCGTAAACAGGGTATCGCCGGTAAACGCGACATTCGCCTTCGGGATCCAGTAGGTGACATGCCCCGCGGTGTGGCCCGGCGTGTCGAATATTTTTACCGTGAAGGCGCCGAACTCGTAGGCGTCGCCCTCGCCCACCCGCACATCGATGCCGGGCACGCGGTCCGCTTCATTGCGCGGCCCGACAATGGTGCAGCCGGTCGCGTCCTTCAGTTCCAGATTCCCGCCGGTGTGGTCGGCGTGATAATGGGTCGTCAGGATATGGGTGAGTGTCCAGCCCTTTTCGCCAAGGGCCTGTTTGACGGCGCTTGCCTCGGGCGCATCGATGGATGCGGTGAGGTTGCTTTCACTATCGTGGATGAGCACGCCGTAATTGTCGCTCAGGCAGGGAAACTGGTAAATCTCGAGTGTGGCCATGACGGATCCCGCTGTTCTTGAAATTTGATAAGGCAGCCGCGAACCTATCACCGCCCGGCCGCGATTCAAGTGCCATGCCGCATTTGAGCCTGATCGGAATGCGTGACGGAACATTGTGTCATCGCGAAATGTTCAGCGCCTTTAGGGCCGCCGGACACGGCGACGCCAAGCCCCGGTTCAACCTCGGCATCGGCGACTTCAAGGGCAAGGGCGCAGGCCAGGATTATCTTCGGGCACATATGTGGTTTGACCTGGCCGCCTCTCGTGGGGGCGCGGGAATGGACCCCCAAAAAGCGAGATGTCCTCGGCGCGCGGCATTGTATGGCGCAGCACCGCGAAACGGTGGAGAGGATCCGGCCCCGGTCATGCCAAGCTATTCAAAAGCCGTGCTGGTTTGCGTGCAAAATAGCAATAGGATAGTCACCTCGGAACATCTTCCCTCGGGGGCGCGCCCATGCATGTCGATATTTTCGATCTTCGCGAATTCTACGCCCGCCCGCTCGGCGCGGTGGTCCGGCGCATAATCGTTCAGCGCCTGCGCGCGCGCTGGGGCGATGTGAAGGGCCTGGATGTCTTCGGGCTTGGCTACTGCGCGCCCTATCTCGACATATTCCGGGGCGAGGCCGCGCGCGTCGGCGCGCTGATGCCCGCATCGCAGGGGGTGATTGCCTGGCCGCAGAACAAGCCCCGGCAGGCCGTTCTCGTGCTCGAAGACGAGCTGCCGCTCGCGGACAGCAGCGCCGACCGTATGCTGGTGGTTCACGGGGTCGAGACAACCGAGCACACCAGCGCATTGCTGCGCGAGGTCTGGCGCGTGCTGGCGCCGGGCGGGCGGCTGATCCTGGTGGTGCCCAACCGCGCCGGCCTCTGGGCCCGGTTCGACACCACGCCGTTCGGTCATGGCCGCCCCTATAGCCGGGGACAGCTGACGACACTCCTGCGCGAAGCCATGTTCGCCCCGCTCAATTGGGATCAGGCGCTGCATATGCCGCCCTTCAACTGGCCCGTCCTGCTGCGCTCGGCCATCGCCTGGGAGCGGGTCGGCGCGATTTTCTGGCCGGGGTTCTGCGGCGTGAATATTGTCGAGGCGACAAAGCAGATTTACGCCGCCACGCCGGAAGGCAAGCGCGTGCTCACCCGCGCACGCTTCCATCCGGTGCCCGCGGGCCCCATCACCGCGAGAGAAGAAAAATAGCCTGCTCGCCAATCAGATTCTGCATCACATAGGGAATTTTCAGCCCCAGCGGCTTGCCATACGCATTGAGGGCGATCGATCGCTCGACCCCGGCATCGAGTTCATGACACAGGGCCGCGAAGTCCTTGATCGTGCAGAAATGGATATTGGGCGTGTCATACCAGGCGCTGTACAGGTTCGGCGTCACCGGCATGCGTCCCCTGAACATGATCTGCGCCCGGATGCGCCAATGGCCGAAATTCGGGAACGACACGATGGCGCGCCGCCCGATGCGCAGCAACTGCTCCAGAACCTCGCGCGGGCGGCGGGTCGCCTGGATTGTCTGGGAGAGGATCGCGTAATCGAACGCATTGTCCGGATAATTCACCAGATCGGTGTCGGCGTCGCCCTGAACCACCGACAGCCCGCGCGCCACGCACTGGTTGACGCCGGCCTGTGAGATTTCGATGCCGCGCGCATCCACGTCCCGCGTCTCGGCGAGAAGACGCAGCAGCGCGCCGTCGCCGCAGCCGACATCGAGCACGCGGGCCCCGGGTTCGACCATCTGCGACAGCAGAACCAGATCGACGCGGGTGCCCTGGGGCAAGGGGGATTGCGTGTTCATGGGCGCCTGCAATTCTCAGTCCCCCGCCGCGCCGGGAAGCGCAAGGCCGCGCCTCCTGGCGGCGGCCGACAGGAAGCCCGAGACCGCGTCGAACAGTTCAGGCTCCTCCAGCAGAAACGCGTCATGCCCCTTGTCGCTTTCAATCTCGACAAAGCTGACATTGGCGGCGACGGCATTCAGCGCCTGCACGATGGCCCTTGTTTCTTCGGTCGGGAACAGCCAGTCGCTGGTGAAGGACACGCAGCAGAACCGCGTGCCCGTGCCCTCGAACGCTTTTGCCAGAACGCCGTCATGGTCGGCGGCGAGATCGAAATAATCCATGGCGCGGGTCATGTAGAGATAGCTGTTGGCGTCGAACCGGTCGACGAAAGTGTAGCCCTGGTGGCGCAGATAGCTTTCCACCTGAAAGTCCGCGTCGAAGCCGAAAGTGAGCGCGTCGCGATCCTGGAGGTTGCGCCCGAACTTGCGATGCAGCGCATTGTCGGAAAGATAGGTGATGTGGGCCGCCATGCGGGCGACCGCCAGCCCCTTGCGCGGCAGCGTTTCTTCATCGAGATAGCGCCCGCCGCGCCAGTCCGGGTCGGCCATGATCGCCTGGCGGCCAACCTCGTGAAAGGCGATGTTCTGCGAGGTGTGGCGCGCGGCGGTGGCGATGGGTATGGCCGAAAAGACGCGGTCCTTGTAGGAGGCGGCCCATTCGAGCACCTGCATGCCGCCCATGGAGCCGCCGGCGACGCAGAACAAATCCCTGATCCCCAGATGATCGAGCAGGCGCGCCTGCGCCCGCACCATGTCGGGAATGGTGATGACGGGAAAATCGAGGCCGTAGGGTTTGCCGGTTTCCGGGTTGAGGGACATGGGCCCCGTTGAGCCCATGCAGCCTCCCACATGGTTGGCGCACACCACGAAAAAGCGGTCCGTATCGATCGCCTTGCCGGGCCCCACCATGGTTTCCCACCAGCCCGGCTTATCGGTTACGGGATGGGTATTGGCCACATGCTGATCTCCGCTGAGCGCATGGCAGATGAGCACCACATTGGATTTGTCTTCGTTCAGCGTTCCGTAGGTCTGGTAGGCGAGGGAGAAAGGCGCCAGCGCGCCGCCGCAATCGAGTTGCAGCGGCTCGCTTTGAGGGAAATGCACAATCTGGCTGCCGGGCGCATGGGGTAGCGCCCGCGCGCGGCCTTTTGCGCCCTGGCCCGGCTTCGACGTCCACTTTGCCTCATTCATTTTCGCCTCGGGCAGCTCGTTAAGAAACCCCGACCGGCCGCAAAAAAACCCGGTCGGGCTGTGCGCCAAGACCGGGTTTCGAACTCCCGCGGCCTTTTAGCGACTTTTTTAGAGTGGCTGCAAGCCGGCCGGCCAAATCACCACTAAGGTACAGTAAAACCGTTAACGGGGTTGCCGGTCAAGGGGGTGGTGCGAAGTGAGGTTAAGATGTTGCTCCAACTTTCCTTTGATTTCGCACGGTGTGCAGCCTATTCAATGGGCGCCGCGCGTCAGGAGCTAGGCCAGTGAGCGACAAAACCACACCAACGCCGCGCCCCGGCATCATGGACATTACGCCCTATGTGCCGGGGACGAGCGAAATTGCTGGGGGCAAACCCGTGATCAAGCTGTCGTCCAACGAGACGCCGCTGGGTCCGAGCCCCAAAGCGCTTGCCGCCTTTGCCGGCGCCGATGAGCTTGCGCGCTACCCCGACGGATCGGCGGCTAAGCTGCGCGAGGCGATTGCCGAGCGCTACGGGCTGAACCCGGCGCGCATCGTCTGCGGCGCGGGCTCCGATGAACTGCTCGGGCTGCTGGCCCAGGCCTATCTGGGGCCCGGCGATGAAGCCATCTACACGAAGCACGGCTTTCTGGTGTACCGCATCGCCATTCTCGCCAATGGCGCAACACCGGTGATTGCGCCCGAAACCGAGTGCCGGGCTGACGTGGACGCCATTTTAGGCAAGGTGACGGGCGCCACGAAAATCGTCTTTCTCGCCAATCCGAACAACCCGACGGGAACCTATCTTCCCTTTGACGAGTTGCAACGTTTGCGAAAAGCGCTGCCCGGGCAAGTCCTGCTGGTGGTCGATGCGGCCTATGCGGAATATGTGCGCCGCAACGACTATGAGGCGGGACTGGAGCTGGTGGCCACCACGCCCAATACGGTCATGACCCGCACCTTCTCGAAGGTGTACGGGCTGGCTGCCCTGAGGATCGGCTGGTGCTATGCGCCGGCCGCCATCGCCGATGTGCTGAACCGTATCCGCGGGCCCTTCAATGTGTCCGCGCCGGCTATCGCCGCCGCGGTGGCGGCCATTGGCGATGCCGCGCATATGGAAAAAGCGGTAGCCCATAACGAGGAGTGGCTGGCCTGGCTCACGGAAAAAATCGAGGCGCTTGGCCTCACCGTTACGCCCAGCGTGGCGAATTTCCTGCTGATCCATTTTCCGGACAAGGAAGGCCTGCGCGCAAGTGACGCGGACGCCGCCCTCACCGCAAACCGCATTCTCCTGCGCCGGGTGGAGGGTTACGGATTTCCCGATGCGCTGCGCATGAGCGTCGGCACGGAAGATGAAAACCGGCAGACGCTTGCCGTGCTGAAAGCGTTCATGGAACGTGGCGGGAGTTTATCATGAGCGAATTCGTGTTTGACCGCATCGCCCTCATCGGCTTCGGGCTGATCGGCTCGTCGATTGCGCGGGCCGCGCGCGCCAAGGGCGTGGTGCGCGAAATTTCCGGGACGGCGCGCTCGGAAAAAACGCGCGCACGCGTCCGCGAACTCGGCATCGCCGACAAGGTGGCGGAAACACCGGCGCAGGCTGTAGAGGGCGCGGAGCTGGTCATCGTCTGCGTGCCGGTCGGCGCCAGCGGGGCCATCGCGCGTGAAATCGCGCCACATCTGGCGCCGGGCGCGATCGTCACCGACGTCGGCTCCGTTAAAAGCAGCGTCATCGCCGACATGGAGCCGCATATCCCCGACGGGTGTTTCCTGGTGCCGGGACATCCCATCGCCGGCACGGAGCAATCGGGCCCCGATGCCGGCTTTGCCGAACTCTTTACAAACCGCTGGTGCATTTTGACGCCGGGCGAAAAAGCATCCCCCGAAGCGGTCGAAAAGCTCACCCGCTTCTGGCAGGCGCTGGGGTCCGATGTCGAGATCATGGAGGCCGGGCACCACGATCTGGTGCTCGCCATCACCAGCCATATTCCGCATCTGATCGCCTATAACATCGTCGGCACGGTGGCCGACCTCGAGGCGGATACGCGTTCCGAAGTGATCAAATACTCCGCATCCGGGTTTCGCGATTTTACCCGGATCGCCGCCTCCGACCCGGCCATGTGGCGCGATGTCTTTCTCGCCAACAAGGACGCGGTGCTGGAAATGCTCGGGCGGTTTTCCGAAGACCTGTCCGGCCTGCAGCGGGCAATCCGGCGCGGCGACTCTGAGACGCTGGAGGAGCTGTTTACCCGCACGCGCGATGTCCGGCGCAAGGTGATCGATGCGGGCCAGGAGACGGCGGAGCCCGATTTCGGGCGCATCCGGGCGATTTCCCCCGAGACGGACTAGGTCTTTTTACTGTCATTTCTCCGATTGATCCCCATCTGATTAGACGCGGCGATGCGTGATCGCGCGCGCAGAGACGGGAGAAGACGTGTCTGATCTTTGGGTGTTCGGCTATGGCTCGCTCATGTGGCGTCCCGGCTTCGACTATGTCGAGAGCCGGCCCGCGCTGCTGCGCGGGGCGCACCGTTCGCTGTGCGTCTACTCCGTGGTTCACCGGGGCACCGCCCAGCGCCCCGGGCTTGTGCTCGGTCTGGATGCGGGCGGGTCATGCCGGGGTATCGCCTTCCGCGTGGAAGCAGGGGCCGCCCCGGCAACTCTGGAATATCTGCGGGACAGGGAGCAGGTTACAAAAGTTTATCTTGAGACCCGCCGGCCCGTTGCGCTGGACGGGGCCGGGCGCAAGGTGGAGGCGTTGTGCTTTCTGGTTGACCGGAGCCACCGGCAATATGCGGGCCGGCTGTCGGTTGCGCGGCAGGCGGAACTGGTGCGCGGCGGACACGGGCGCTCGGGAAACAATATCGACTATGTCGCCAACACGCTCCGCCATCTCGGCGAAATGGGCCTCGCGGAACCCGCGCTGGAACAGGTGATGACCAAAGTCGGGAAGGATGTTCCCTGAAGGTGAGCCCGGCCCTGACCGGAAGCATTCTAGGGCCTGTCGCAATCAATCCTATTCAATTTGCACCTCATGCTTCGAGACGGCGCTTCGCGCCTCCTCAGCATGAGGCCAATTGAACACGAAACGCACTAGGCGCAAACGGACTCCGCGCCATCATTGGCCGGCGCGGAAACGCAAACCACGGGCGTCCGGCCCAGCTGGCGCGAGGAAAGATCGGCTTCGGCCGCCCGGCGCTGGCGCGCCGTCTCGGGCAGGAAATGAATATGAACCTCATTGGCGCCCAGCAGCGCGCCGCGCCGGCGCATATGCGCAAGGTTGAGGCTATCTGAATCAGAGACTGTCTGGCCGATATCGAGGGGCCGGCGCGTGCCGTCGCGTCCGCGGTGAACCAGGATATAATTGACTTTTCCCATCAGCGGACAGTCGATGAGCGCAAACACCGTATGCAGATAACGCATGCCCGATGCGCCGCGCCAATAGTGAAACGGCTGCTTGACCTGCTCCTCACGGCATACGAGCGCGGGCTCGTTTGCCGGGGCGCGGGCATCGCGGCGCATCTCTTTTCTAATGGTTTCGCTCATTATCATCGCATCGGCTGATTTGTTTTCGCTCTGATTCTTCAAGTGGTGTCGCTAAAGAGGTTTTCAAGCGGAATTGTGACGCGGAATAGAACAAATACAGAACATATGCTGAGGAGGCGCATCCGTCAACAAATTATCGTTACGGCATTCACCCGCGCTGCGCCTCGGGCGAGGGGCGCAATGCGGCGCAGCAGGCAAATTCGAAAGGCGTTTGTTTGATTGTCCCCGCCCGGTCATTTATCCCGACCGGAGTTCCCGATCAGCTCATCGCGCCATCCCTTGAGATCAGGCGGCTGGCTGGCATAGGCGGGAACATCGTCATCGAGGACGACCCAGGGCTGCTTGCGGCTAACCCAGATATGGGCGACGGGCTTTATGCTATGGGTTTCATCCAGCGTCCCCGCTTTGATGGTTACGAATTCCGGGGACCTGTCCGAGCGGTGGTAAAGACGCGTTCCGCATTGCCGGCAGAAGATGCACCGGGTCCTGGCGCCGCTGTCGGTCGACCGCACATATTCCGCCGTTTCCCCCTCGAGCGCCAAATCCTCGAATTTAAGCGGCATCGACAGTCCAAAGGCGGAGGCGGACTGCTTCTGGCATTCAAGGCAGTGGCAGACGTATATTTTATACGGTTTCGGCTCCAGGGCGTATCTCACCGCGCCGCACTGGCACCCGCCGGTTATTGCGTCTTTCGGCAAGGCCATCCTCTCATTCCTGTATACGGGGACCGGCAATTAAGACGGACCGGCCGAGCGTCCGCAAGACGCGCTCAACTGCATTTGGAAAAGCCGCAGTTGCGGCAGGTGTGGCAGCCTTCCTGAAAGACGAGGGCGGCCTGCGCGCATTTGGGGCAATAGCGCAGGTCTTTCATCTGCTCCACTACGGCCCCGTCATGCGCCCCTTCGGGCGCGAAGCTCTGGGCGGGGGCAATGAAACCGGTGTCGATCATATGGCGTTCGATAATGCCGCCGATGGCCGCCAGCAGGCTCGGCACATAACGTCCCTCCATCCACTGGCCGCCGCGCGGATCGAACACGGCCTTGAGTTCCTCCACCACGAAGGAGACGTCGCCGCCCCTGCGGAACACGGCCGAGATCATGCGCGTCAGCGCCACAGTCCAGGCGTAATGCTCCAGATTCTTGGAGTTGATGAAAATCTCGAACGGCCGCCGCCGCCCGTCCTGAATGATGTCGTTGACGGTGACATAGATGGCGTGGTCGGAGTCCGGCCATTTGAGCTTGTAGGTGAAACCGGGGAGCGAGGGGTCGCGTTGCAACGGCTCCGACATGTAGACAATGCCGCCGCGCTCGCGCGGCGCGGGCGCCCCCGCGGCGCTCAGCGGCAGGCTCTCCTGGCGCTCGGGCTCCTCATGCGTCTCTTGCGCCGCGCTCGAAAGCACCGCGCCCGTGACCGGGTTCGGCCGGTAAGCGGTGCACCCCTTGAGGCCCAGCTCGAAAGCGCGCTCATAGAGCGGCCGGAAGTCCTCGAAGGGCATATCTTCGGGACAATTCACGGTTTTGGAAATGGCGCTGTCCACATGGACCTGGAGCGCGGCCTGCATGGTCAGATGATCGCCGGGGTTGAGGTCCGCGGTGGTGACGAAATTCTCCGTCAGCGGCGTCTCATCGCCGAACATGTGACGATAAAGACGATGCGCATAATCCTCGACCCGCTGCTCGGTCTGTTCGCCATCCTTGCCCAGCACGCGGCGGGTATATTGATAATCGAACACCGGTTCGATCCCGCTTGAGACGTTCCCGGCGAGCAGCGAAATGGTGCCCGTGGGGGCGATCGAGGTCAGCAGCCCGTTGCGCGGGCCGAGCGCGGAAATGATCTTTCTAACGTCCTTGTCGAGCCGCTCGATATGGGGCGCGGCCATATACTCCTTCTCGTCAAACAGGGGGAAGGCGCCCTTCTGGGACCCGAGTTCCGCGCTTGCCAGATAAGCGGCGCGCTCGATCAGCCCCATCCATCTGCGCGCCAGTCCGGCCGCTTTCTTCGACCCGTAGCGCCGCCCGCACATGATGAGCGCGTCGGCGAGACCGGTCACGCCGAGCCCGATGCGCCGCTTGGCCCGAGCCTCAGAGCGCTGCGCGTCGAGCGGATAGTTGGACACATCTATGGCGTTGTCGAGAAACCGCACCGCAACGCTCACAAGCTCGCCGAGCCTATCCTCATCCAGCGCCGCATCGCCGCTGAAGGGCTTGTCTATCAGGCGCACCAGATTGATCGACCCCAGAAGGCACGCGCCATGGGGCGGCAGGGGCTGTTCGCCGCAGGGATTGGTGGCGTAAATGGTCTCGCAGTAACTCAGGGGGTTGAGCGCGTTGATGCGGTCGATGAAGATGACGCCGGGTTCGGCATAGTCATAGGCCCCGCGCAAAATCCTGTCCCACAGAACGCGGGCGCGCAGGGTCTTGAAGGTCTTTCCGCCAAAGGTCAGCTCCCAGTCCCTGTCCTCCTTCACCGCGGCCATGAAATCGTCGGTGACCAGCACCGAAAGATTGAACATGCGCAGCCGCGCGGCGTCGGCCTTCACCGAAATGAATTCCTCGATACCGGGGTGGTCGCAGCGCATGGTGCCCATCATCGCGCCGCGCCGGGTGCCCGCCGACATGATGGTGCGGCACATGGCGTCCCACACATCCATGAAGGAAACGGGGCCCGAAGCCTCGGCGCCGATGCTGGAAACGGGTGCGCCGCGCGGGCGAAGGGGAGAGAAATCATGGCCGATGCCGCCGCCCTGCTGCATGGTCAGCGCGGCTTCTTTCACATTGTCGAAGATCGAGGCCATGTCGTCCTCGATCAGCCCCATCACAAAGCAGTTGAACAGCGTGACGCTGCGGCCGGTCCCGGCGCCGGCCAGAATGCGCCCCCCGGGCAGGAACTCATATGACGACATGGCGTCTTCAAAGCGCTGCGCCCATAGCGCGCGTTCGGACGGGCTTTCGGCATCGGCGACAGCGCGCGCGACCCGCGACCATGTGTCGGCGAGTGTCGCGTCGCCGGGTTTGCCGTCATCGCCCTTGAAGCGATATTTCATGTCCCAGATCTCTTGCGAGATCGGACACTCCACCTGGAACTCTTTGCTCATGGTTTTTTCAGATCCGGGGCGTAACCGCAGCCCTTTTAAGGTAATGCGCCCGTTGCGCCGGGTCAATCATA
Source organism: bacterium BMS3Bbin10 (assembly GCA_002897995.1). Taxonomy (GTDB): domain Bacteria; phylum Pseudomonadota; class Alphaproteobacteria; order Rhizobiales; family Methyloligellaceae; genus UBA2767. The sequence continues at coordinate 32,181 of BDTT01000083.1, forward strand.
TGTTCGTGTTATGTTCCAGTATCGCCCCAAAGACACAAGAAAGGGTTACCGGAAAGGGAACAGGTGTATTTAACCCGGTTCGGGTGTGGAAAAAATGTTCCGGGGACCGGCAGCTCGCGCGAAAATGAGGGTGGTCAAGCCGGGATCAGACCCTTAAGCGCTCATCGCCTTGACGCGCGCGGAAAGGCGCGAAACACGCCGCGACGCGGTGCTCTTGTGCAGGATCCGGCGCTGGGCGGCCTGCATGATAACCGGCTGGGCCTTCTGTAATGCGTCCTGCGCCGCCTTCTGGTCGCCGGCGTCGATTGCGTCCTCGACCTGGCGCACATAGGTCCGCATGCGGCTGCGGCGGGACTTGTTGACCTCGGTTTTCCGGGCCATTTTGCGCACCGCCTTCTTCGCGGACTTCGTATTCGCCATATCTCAAACTACCTTGCTGCTCGAAGCTGGACCCTAAGTTTTGGGGGGCACAATTGGCCCGTTGTATAGTGCCACCCCGTTTGCCCGTCAACCGCGGCGCGCCGCCCTCTTCTCCGCGCCCGGCCAATCCGGTCTTGCCCTCTACTGGTTCTTGAAGCTGGCGGAGCGCTTTTCGACGAAGGCTTGCATGCCTTCCTTCTGATCGTCGGTCGCAAACAGGGAATGGAACAGCCGGCGCTCGAAGCGGATCCCTTCGGCCAATGTGGTCTCATAGGCGCGCTCCACCGATTCCTTGGCCATATAGACCGCGGGCGAAGAGAAGGATGCGATCTTGCCCGCCACCTTGAGGGCGTCCTCAATGAGCTTGTTGGCCGGAACCACGCGGCTCACCAGCCCGGCGCGCTCAGCCTCCTCGGCGTCCATGTTGCGCCCGGTGAGGCACATTTCCATCGCTTTCGACTTGCCCACCAGCCGGGTCAGCCGCTGCGTCCCGCCGGCGCCGGGAATAATGCCGAGATTGATTTCGGGCTGACCGAAAACGGCCGTATCGGCGGCAATGATGAAGTCGCACATCATGGCGAGTTCGCACCCGCCGCCGAGCGCATATCCGGCCACCGCCGCAATGACCGGAACACGGCAGCGCGCCACCCGCTCCCAGTCATGCAGGAAATTCTCCTTATAGGCTTCCACATAGGTCTTGGGCTGCATCTCCTTGATGTCGGCCCCGGCGGCAAAGGCGCGCTCGGAGCCGGTAATCACGATGCAGCCGATCTTCCCGCCCGCCTCGAACTTGTCGAGCGCATGGCCCATTTCGGTAATGAGTTGCGCATTGAGCGCATTGAGCGCGTCGGGGCGGTTTAAGGTTATGAGCCCCACCTTGCCCTTTTTCTCGACGGTGATGGTTTCATACGCCATGTCGGCTCCTAACAAATCGTCGTGGTGACTGGAATGAGAGTTTGATGAAATTTCCCGGGCCAGGGAGCGTTGAGCGGCTCAGCGCTGGCAGCCTGGGCAATAGAAGCTCGACCGTCCCCCTTGAACGATACGCCGGATGGTTCCCTCGCAGCCCGGCCGCCCGCATTCTAGCCCCTCCCGGCCATAGACCGCAAACGAATGCTGGAAGTATCCCAGATCGCCTTCGGGCGCATGATAGTCCTTCAGCGTCGAGCCGCCGGCCCCGATCGCATCTTCGAGCACCGATTTGATTTCAGGCACCAGCCTGCGCGCACCCGCGCTTGGGGCCCCTGAGCGCAATGCCAGTGTGCCCGCCGAGCGGCGCGGCGAGAGCCGGGCGCGATACAGCGCCTCGCACACATAGATATTGCCGAGCCCCGCGACGATGCGCTGATCGAGCAGCGCCGCCTTGAGGCTGGTTTTCTTCGGCCCGCAGCGTTCGGCCAGATACCGAGGCGACAAATCCGCGCTCAGCGGCTCGACGCCGAGATTGGCGATAAGCCTGTGCGCTTCAAGCGTCTTCGCGCCGGCCAGAGCCATGAACCCGAAGCGGCGCGCATCGTTATAGGTGACGGTCGCGCCGTTGCTCATGGTGAAGACCACATGGTCGTGGCGGTCCCGCCCGCCCGCTTCATGGAGAAATTCGCTCCGGTTTTGTGCGTTGGCGCCCGGACGCCGGATCGTGAACCGCCCGCTCATGCCCAGATGCATGATGAGCACCTCCTCGCTCTCCAGGTGTGCGAGCAGATATTTCGCGCGGCGCCCGAGCGCGGTGATGCGCCGTCCCGTCAGCCGTTCCGCAAAGCGCTCAGGAAAAGGAAAGCGCAAATTGGCCCGGCGCTGTTCGACCCTCTCGAAGCGCGCATCCACCAGGACGCTTTCAAGCCCCCGGCGCACGGTTTCGACTTCGGGAAGTTCAGGCATGGCGCTTCGACTTGCTGTAAAGTGACGCAGGGTCACGAGCATAGCGCGCGCAGTTGGCCTGCGCTATGTTCGGCCCATGAGCCAGGGGACGACGGAAAACAACGGGCGCGCGGGAGAGGAGCAATTCGGCTTCACCCCGGTTGGCGAAGGCGAGAGGCAGGGGCTGGTCAACCGGGTCTTTGCGCGCGTCGCCTCGCGCTACGATCTGATGAATGACCTCATGTCGGGCGGCCTGCACCGGCTGTGGAAAGACGACTTGATCAACTGGCTGGCGCCGCCCAAGGCCGCGAACACGTTCCGGTTGCTGGATGTGGCGGGCGGCACGGGCGACATTTCTTCGCGTTTTCTCAAGGCCGCGGGCCCCGGCGCAAGCTGCACCTTATGCGACATCTCCGCCGAAATGCTCGGCGTTGCCAAGAACAGATTTGCCGGCATCGATGAGGACCGGCTCCAGATCATCCTCGGAGATGCGGTGGCCCTGCCGCTGCCCGATGATTGCTTCGACGCCTACACAATCGCCTTCGGCATCCGCAACGTCACCGATATCGATCGCGCGCTTGGGGAAGCGTGGCGGGTCCTCAAGCCCGGCGGACGCTTCTTGTGCCTGGAATTTTCTCACGTTGACGTGCCGTTTCTGGATACGGCCTATAAACAATACTCGACCCTGGCCATTCCCAGACTCGGCGGTATTGTCGCCGGCGATGCGGCGTCCTATCAGTATCTGGTGGAAAGCATCGCCAAATTCCCTGATCAGGAGAGCTTCGCCGCGCTCATCGGCGAGGCGGGCTTTGAGCAGGTCCGCTACCGCAACCTCACCGGCGGCATTGCCGCGCTCCATTCCGGGTGGAAGATTTAGGTAAAATGTTTCGTGCTATATTGAACATGGCCCGCCTGTCCCGGGCGGGTTTCACGATCCTGCGTCATGGCGCGCGGGTCGTGCCCGATGACTCCAGCCTTCCCGGACCGGTGCAGATGTTCGCCCGGGTCACGGCTCCGATGCGCAGGCGCGCGCGGGCAAAAGGCAATGAGAAAAAACTTTCCGCGGCGCTGACGGATCTCGGGCCGAGCTACATCAAGCTGGGTCAGTTTCTGGCGACCCGCGACGATGTCGTTGGACCGGAGATCGCGCGCGACCTCGCCCAGCTACAGGACAAGCTGCCGCCTTTTTCCATGAGCGAGGCGCGGCGCGCGGTCAAGGACGCACTGGGGGAGAGCGTGGAGGAGCTGTTCGCGGAATTCAGCGAGAGCGTCGCCGCCGCGTCCATTGCCCAGGTTCACAAAGCCGCCGTGCGCGAAGCGGACGGAACTCTCAAACCCGTCGCGGTGAAGATATTGAGGCCGCGCGTCGAGGCCCGCTTCCGCAAGGACCTCGAGAGCTACTATTTCGCCGCACGCATGATCGAGCGCTTCCACCCGCCGATGCGGCGCCTGCGCCCCTATGCGATTGTCGACACCCTCGCCAAATCGGTGGCCATCGAGATGGATTTGCGCATGGAGGCGGCCGCGATCTCCGAGATGGCGGAGAATATCGCGAATGACGAGGACTTCCGCGTGCCGGGCATCGACTGGGCCCGCAATTCGCGCCGGGTGCTCACCCTGGAATGGATTGACGGCATTCCCCTGTCGGATCATGGCGCCCTGAAAGCCGCCGGGCATGATTTGAAGAAACTCGGCACCATTTTGATGCAATCCTTCCTCAAGCACGCCATGCGTGACGGCTTCTTTCACGCCGACATGCACCCGGGAAATCTGTTCGTCGACAAGCAGGGCCGCATCGTCGCCGTCGACTTCGGCATCATGGGGCGCCTCACCCCCCGCGAGCGGCGTTTTCTGGCGGAAATCCTGCACGGTTTCATCACCCGCAATTATACCCGCGTCTCGGAGGTGCATTTCGAGGCCGGTTACATTCCGCGCAACCAATCGGTCGAGCTGTTCGCGCAGGCGCTCAGGGCCATCGGCGAGCCGCTGATGGACAGAACCGCGGATGAAATTTCCATGGCCCTGCTGCTTGGTCAGCTGCTCCAGTATACGGAAGTCTTCGAAATGGAAACGCAGCCGCAATTGCTGATGCTGCAAAAGACCATGGTGGTGGTCGAGGGCGTCGCGCGCAGTCTTGACCCGCAGCTTAATATGTGGACCACATCCGAACCGGTGGTGACGGAGTGGATGGAGAAAAATCTCGGCGTCGAGGGCAAGTTGCAGGACGCCGCGGAAGGCGTTGGGCAGGTCGGCCAGTTCGTCGGTGAAATTCCGAAACTTCTGGGCCGTGCGGAAATGGCGGCCGAAGCCTTCGCCGATATGGCCCATGACGGCATCAGGCTCGATCAGGGCACCATCAGCCGGCTGGCCGAGGAGCAATCCCGTCAGGGCCGCAGCGGCAACTGGGCGCTGTGGATTGGCGCACTGTCACTGGCGGCAATCGCGGCTGCCATGATCTTGTGATATAGCGCTGACGGCTGGGAATTGCCGGTGCATCTGCGTAAACCAACGGAGCCTTTATGACCATTGATTCGAATGTGATTCTCAAGTCCCGGCCCGAGGATTTACTGGACCCGCCCGGTTATTTGCGGACGACCTTGACCCTGATCCGCAAACAGCCCTTCGGGGCGTTCGCGGCATCCATCGTGCTGGTCATGCTGCTGGTGGGGATTTTCGCGCCCTATCTCGCGCCCTATGATCCGATTGAGGTCGCCTTCGAGAATATGCTCCGGCCCCCCGGATCGGACTTTCTCCTGGGGACGGATCAGTTTGGCCGCGATATTTTCTCCCGGCTCCTGTATGGCGCGCGCACGGCCCTTTTCGTCGGCTTCACGGGCGCCTTTGTCGGCTCCACCATCGGCCTCGTGCTTGGCGTGACAAGCGCCTATGTCGGCGGCAGGTTCGATCTGTATTTTCAGCGGGTCATGGACGTCTTTCAGGCGTTTCCGCTGATCATCATGGCGCTGGCCATCGTCTCGATTTTCGGACCGAGCGTGCAGAATGTCATCATCGCCATCACAATTCCCTTCATTCCCGATTGCGCCCGCGTCATTCGCTCGAGCGCCCTCGCCTTGCGTGAAATACCCTATATCGACGCGGCCCGCGCCAACGGCTTCTCAAACACCCGGATCGTGCTGCGCCACATGATACCGAATGTCATGGCGCCTTATCTGATTTTGGTCACCACATTCGTCGGGCACGCGATCCTCCTGGAGGCCTCGCTCTCCTATCTGGGTATGGGCGTTCAGGAACCCACACCCGCCTGGGGTCTTATGCTGCAAGGGGGCGCTGAAGAATATGTCGAAAGCGCGCCATGGATGGCGATCTGGCCCGGCATCGCCATCTCGCTCGCGGTGTTCGGCTTCAACATATTCGGAGACGCCGCCCGCGACGTGCTCGATCCCAAGCTGCGCTCGCAATAGGAAATCCGGGCGGCGTTATTGAGGCCATGACCTGGGACGGGGAGACGGGAGACCGTCCGCCCCCATAATATGGTATGATACCGCCGTCTCGTTTCACGGGTTTTCGCATGCCATGCTGATGCGCCGCGGCTTCATCTGTTTCCTGTTGTTGGCTGTTCTTGCCCTTGGGCATGGCCCGAGCCTGGCCGGCAAGATGCCGGTCACGGAAAACCCGCTTTATTTCCCCGGCCAGCTGCTCGTTGCCTCCCCCAATATTGCCGACCCCCGGTTCAGGAAAAGCGTGATTTACATGGTCAGGCACGATGCCACGGGAGCGGTCGGGATTATCGTCAACAAGGTTTTCGGCAAAGGGCCGGTCGCCAAACTGATGGAAGGCTTCGGGATGGACCCCAAAGGGGCAAGCGGAACCCTGGCGCTGCATTTCGGCGGACCGGTGAAGCCGAATGACGCATTCATATTGCACAGCAGCGACTATAAGGGCGCCAGTTCGCGCGCCGTCGGGGGCACAATCTCATTTGCCACCGACGTCGGCATTCTGCGCGCGATCGCGGATGGCAAAGGCCCGAGGCGCGTGCTGCTTGCGCTGGGCTATGCCGGCTGGAGGGCGGGGCAGCTCGGGGACGAAGTGGTCCGCGGCGACTGGTCACTGGCCAAGGCGACCGAAGAGCTGGTTTTCAGCGATGGGCCCGGCGATGTCTGGGAACGCATTGTCGGCTCCTCCCAGGTGCCGCTCTAAAGCCGGGGCTCTAGCGGGAATCCGCGCCGATGGCTTCCAGTGGAGGCCGGAAGGCACGCTCCGCGCCGATGCCGTAGGACCAGGGCAATCCGGCGTTTTTCCAGCCGTTGACGGAGCGTTTTCCATTGGCGTCAAGGTCGCCCTCATATCCGTCGACGATGCTGTAGACACGGGTAAATCCTTCGGCGGCGAGTTCGTCAACGACCCGCGCCGCGCCATATCCGGCCCGGCAGATCACAAAAATGACCGGGTCGGCGCCAAGTCCCTTGCGCTCGATGATTTCTCTCACCGCATCGGCAAAATGTTCGTTTTTCAGCCGGTTGTAGAATCGCCCGTCGCTCCCGAGCCGGTATCCGGGATGCAGGAACCCATGGGGGATGTTTGCGTCCGCGCCCTCCGGCATGCCCTGAGGAAGTATCAGCCATGCGGGGCGCGCGGCCGTGGCGAAGCGGGCGCAAAGCCCGCGTCAGGCCCAATGGCGTGAGCGGAGGGAAACAAGCAGCAGCAGCAGGGCCGCCCCGGCGAAGGCCGCTCCGGTATAGAAGGCCATCGACGCGCCCAGCATCTGCCACGCCGCGCCGGCCACGAGAGAGGCGAACAGAAGCGCGATGCCGTTTACGAGATTAAAGATGCCGAATGCCGTGCCGCGCAGATGATCCGGCGCGGCGTCCGCGACCAGGGCCGACAGCAGCCCTTGCGTGAGCCCCAGATGAACGCCCCAGATCGCAACTCCGATCATGGCGACGGCGTATCCCGAGGCGCCGGCCAGTACCAGTTCGGCGAGTATCAGCGCAACGAAACCAAGCGCCAGCAACACTCCTCTATCCATGCGGTCGGCCAGCACCCCCACCGGATAGGAGGACGCGGAAAAGACGACCATCATCAGCACCAGTACAAACGGCGACAGGCCGACCGGCAGCCCCAGATCCATGGCCCGCAGGGCGAGAAACGCCACCGAGAAGCGCGCCATCGCGAACAGCCCGCCAATGACGACGATCAGCCAGTATCTGCCGCTCATCTGCGCGAAATCGGCGCGACGCAGAGGAAGACCGCGCTTGTCCCTTCCGGCCGGAACAGCGTCCGGTTCCTCGACCCCGAACAGAAGAAACGCCATGCACAGCGCGGCGGGAATCAGGGCGAACCACAGAACAAGGGGAATATCGTCCGACAGCAGCGCCATCAGGGCAATAGCCAGAAGGGGACCTATGAAAGCGCCCGCCGCATCCATCGACTGGCGCAGGCCATAGGCGGCGCCCCGTATCGCGGGCGGCGTGATGTCGGCGATCAGCGCATCGCGCGGCGCGCCCCGGATGCCCTTGCCGATCCGGTCGATGAAACGCGCCGCAAACAGGACCTCGACCGACTGCGCCAGGGGAAACAGCGGCTTTGTAATCGCCGCCAGACCATAGCCGATGACCGCCAGTATCTTGCGCTTGCCGAGCCAGTCGCTCAAGGCCCCGGAAAAGACCTTGGTAATGGATGCGGTCGCCTCGGCCACGCCTTCGATGAAACCGACAGCCGCCATGGAGATGCCGAGCGAGACAAACAGCGCCGGCAGCAGGGAGTGCACCAGTTCCGATGAGGCATCCATGAACAGGGAGACGAAGCCGAGCGCCCAGACGCCGCTCGGTATTTTCTGCGCGTTTTTCAGCAACGCCATTTTGCAGCCCGCCTCGCGGTTCACCGGCCAGGTCAACGGCAAACGTAGTATTTACTACCATTTTTAATAGATATGTAGTATATACGACATACCGAGTCAACAAGATGAATCAGACCAGGGTCGCGATGCCATGGAACCGCCTGCCACCTTCAATGACCGGCTCAAAGCGTGCGCGGACCGGATAAGTCCCGCGGAGCAGCGCGTGGCCCGGTTTTTCCAGGAGAACCGCGAAGAGGTTCTCATCGCCTCTGCCAGCGCGCTCGCACGCCAGGCCGGCACCAGCGACGCGACCGTGGTTCGCACGGCCAAGGCTTTGGGGTTTTCCGGCATGGAAGAGTTGCGGCGCACGCTGGCGCGCGAGCTGCGCGAAAACCTGTCCCCCGCCAGCCGGATGGCCCGAACGCTCTCGGAAGTGGGCGATGATCCGGGATCCGCCCTCGAGGTGACGCTGGATATTCATCAGAAATCCCTTGAGGGCCTGCGCCGCGACATCACCCCGGACCGCTTCCAAAGCGCCATTCGCGCCATTGCAGGCGCCCGGCGGGTGTTTATCTTCGGGATCGGGCCGTCGGCAGCGATGGCGGATTATTTCAAGGTTCAGCTCGGGCGGTTCGGCATCGACGCGCTGAGCCTGACGCAGACCGGCCTTCTGCTTGCCGACAGCGTGCAGAAATTCAAGCAGGGCGATCTCCTGATGATCTTCGCCTATGGCCGGGTGTACCGGGAGTTGCGCGTCCTGCTGGACCAGGCAGACCGGCGCGGGCTCGCAAAAATCCTTTTTTCCGATACGCTGGGCGCGAAACTGCGCGGCCGCGTCGATCTTGTGCTTCCCGTCGCGCGCGGCCGGGCGGATATGCTGAGCATGCATACCGCCACGCTTGCCCTTATAGAGGCGCTCCTCGTCGGCGTGGCTTCCGAGCGCCCGAAGGAAACCATCGCCAGCCTTGAAGCGCTGAACAAAGTCCGGACCGCGCTGGCCGGAAAAGAGATGGGCCTGCCGACCATGCAGTCGGGCGCCCGGGGGAAATCCGGGGTCTGAAACGGAGGGTTTTCCCGGCCCGTCCGATCCTGTCTGTTTCTCAGGACCTCATTCTTTCTTACTGCTATGGTCAAGATATTACCTTTAATGTAATATTGAGCTATGAAACTTGTCTCATGGCTCAAGAATAGTGGAATTTCGGCGCGTGAGCTTGCGTCTCGGGTCGAGACCACCGAGGCGACCATCTCCCGCCTGAAGAACGGCCACGCCCGGCCGTCGCTGGAGCTGGCGCAGCGCATCGCCGACGCCACCGGCGGCGCGGTGACGGCGAATGATTTTCTCGATCTTGGCCCCCAGGCGGCCTCGCATCCCTCAAACGGGCTGAACGGCGCGCGCATCCTGCTGATTATCTCAGGCGGGATTGCGGCTTACAAATCCCTCGATCTCATCCGGCGTTTGCGGGAGGCGGGGTGCGGGGTGCGGGTCATTCTCACGCGCGCGGCGCAAGAATTCGTGACGCCCCTGTCCGTGGGCGCCCTGGCCGGGGCCGCGCCCTACACCGATTTGTTTGACGCAAAAACCGAATTCGACGTGGGGCATATTCGTCTGGCGCGCGACAGCGATCTCATTATCGTCGCCCCCGCCACCGCCAGCCTCATGGCGAAAATGGCCAGCGGACTGGCGGACGATCTGGCCACGGCTGTCCTTTTGGCGACAGATACCCGCATTTTGCTTGCGCCCGCCATGAACCCGCGGATGTGGGCCAACCCGGCGACCCGGCGCAATGTGGCGCGGCTCGAGGGCGATGGCGTCTTCTTCATTGGTCCAGGTGAGGGAGAAATGGCGGAGGCCGGCGAGGCGGGTATCGGGCGCATGGCCGAGGCGCCGGAAATTCTCGGCGTCCTCGAAAATCTTGTTGGCCAGGCCGGCGCGAAGCCGCTCGAGGGCCGCCATGTGATCGTTACCTCCGGGCCGACCCGTGAGCCGATCGATCCGGTCCGCTATATCGCCAACCGCTCGTCGGGCAAGCAGGGCCACGCCATCGCCGCGGCGGCGGCGCGGGCGGGCGCGGATGTGACCCTGGTGAGCGGGCCGGTCCGGATCGCCGATCCCTTGGGCGTGAAAACCGTTCATGTGGAAACGGCGGCGGACATGCTGGCGGCGGTCGAGGGGGCCCTGCCCGCCGATATCGCCATCTTCGCCGCCGCCGTGGCCGACTGGCGCATGCGGGAGCAGAGCCGGGAAAAAATGAAAAAAACCGCCACGGATAACGAAATGAGCCTCGACCTTGTTCAAAACCCGGATATCCTGAAACTGGTGAGCCGGGGGCATCTGCGCCCCCCTCTCGTCATCGGCTTCGCCGCCGAAACACGGCAGGTGGTTGCCAACGCCGCGAAAAAGCGGCAGGCAAAGGGCTGCGACTGGATTGTGGCGAATGATGTGTCTGAAGGAACAGGGATTATGGGCGGCGACAATAATCGTGTTTCTCTGGTGACGAAAAGCAGGACCGAGGACTGGCCGGAAATGACCAAGGACAAGGTTGCGGAAAAACTCATCGCCAGAGCCGCGGAGCATCTTACCGCGCGAGAGGCGGCGGCGGAATAATGTCCCCATCCTCCCTGACCTTGCGCGTTGCGCTGCGCCGGCTCGAGCATGGAGAAGGTTTGCCCCTGCCCGCATATGAAAGCGGTCAGGCGGCGGGCATGGACCTTTGCGCCGCCCTGCCCGAAGGGGCGCCCCAGACTTTGACGCCGGGCGCGCGGGCGCTCATCGGAACCGGTTTCGCGCTTGAACTGCCGGAAGGCCATGAAGCCCAGATACGCCCGCGCTCGGGCCTCGCGCTGAAACACGGCGTCACCGTGCTCAATTCCCCCGGCACGATCGATGCCGATTACCGGGGCGAGGTGAAAGTGCTGCTCGTCAATCTCGGGGGCGAGCCGTTTGAAATCCTGCGCGGCATGCGCATCGCGCAGATGGTCATTCAGCCGGTTTCGCGCGCCGCGCTGGCCGAGGTGGAAGAGCTTACCGGCAGCGCGCGCGGGGCGGGCGGCTTCGGTTCTACCGGAACCGGTTGATCCAAAGGCTTACCCCCTTACCCCACCCTCTCTCCTTGAGGGGAGAGGGATGCGAAGGGCTGGCGCAGCGATGCCGGGCCTTACGCGAAGGCGGGTGAGGGGTGAAGAGCATATGTTCGCCGGAATAACGATCAGGATTGATTTTCAGAAAAAAGTGCGAAATTCCGGCGTCAGCCTGTCCCCGCCGAAGGTGGGGCCGGGGTCCCGGCAGGGCTGCGCGAACGGAGGCAAACCCTACTTCAACGGCTCCATGATCGAGTCCGGCCCGAGCTTGATGGTCAGGCGGATCGACGTGCGGGCTGAGAAGGCGGCGTCGCTGCCGATGACCGTGCCGTCCTGACGTCCCGCAGTAAATGGAGTCGTTGGAATATCGACCGTGTTGTAAGCCATTTCCGGGACATAGGAGTAATATTCATACTCGCTCCTGAGAGAGAGAGTTGCCCGCCGGCCAAGAAGCTTGCGTGTTTCCAGCACAACGCCACCGATAAAGGAAACTTCGTCGCGGGATAGCGAAAGCGTGCTGGACGTGTTCGGCGTGGCGGAAAGATCATTTATCCGCCCCGAGTGAGAAGGTGCGCGGCCGTGGCGTGCGAGTGATGCCCATGATGCCCGGATTGAGGCTCCATGCCGATCCCAGGGATACGCCCCAATGATCGACCTCGCGCTCCACGGTCGATATGAGCGTATTGCCGGTGGCTGTGGCGGCGGCCACTTTCTCAGTAATGGCGGGATCGTCAAACAGCCGGTAACGGCACATCCGGCAGGGTTAGGATTGCCGTGCCCGCACCGACGCTCACTGTCGCGCCGCCGACTTGCATGGAACCGGACTCCTGCGCGCCTGCCGGCAGCGTCAGGGACACTATCGCCGCGAGCGCGGCCAATTTGAGAATTTTGCGGTAATTTGTCACGTGAGGCTCCCCCGAGCGCACGAAACGGCGCTTCTTCGTTGCGGGAATACTATCGGATTCCAATGGCTTGTTGAGTCTTCGGGGCGCGGGACCCATAATTTTTCTTTCTTCTGTGGTAATTATGGTACAGTTCGAAAAAGCCAAGAAAAAGCAATGGGCTGTGCTGTACGCATAGTATTTGCGCAGATGGTGATTCAACCGGTTTCGCGCGCCGCGCCGGCCGAGGTGGAAGAATTTTCGTCAAGCGCGCGCGGGGCGGGGGGGGGTTGGTTCTACCGGAGCGGCGTGAGGGGTGAAGAGAGGGCGTGCACTGGTTCCAGCCGCGCCGTTGCGCTAAAACTCATCCATGACACTGACGCGCGAAGAGATCGACCGCTACAAGCGCCATCTGGTGCTGCATGACGTCGGCGGTCAGGGCCAGCAGAAGCTCAAAGAAGCCAAGGTGCTGGTCGTCGGCGCGGGCGGGCTGGGTTCACCTGTACTCATGTATCTGGCCGCCGCCGGCGTCGGCACGCTCGGCATCATCGACGACGACATCGTGTCCCTCGACAATCTGCAGCGCCAGATCATCCATGACACCGCCCATGTGGGCGCGCTGAAAACGCAAAGCGCGGCCGAGGCGATTGCGCGCCTGAACCCGCATGTGGAAATGAAACTTCACTCCGAGCGCCTGACGGGCGAAAACGCGCTCGAAGTCATCTCGCAATATGACATCGTCGCCGACGGGTCGGACAATTTCGCCACGCGCTACCTCGTCAACGACGCCTGTTACCTGGCCAGACGCCCGCTGGTGTTTGCCGCGCTGGGTCCCTTTGACGGCTATCTCACCACCTTCCGCGCCCATGAGAGGGGGGAGGACGGCAAGCCTTATCCCAACTATCGCTGCATCTTCCCCGAGGCCCCGCCGCCCGGAACGGTCGCCAACTGCTCGGAGGTCGGCATCCTCGGCGCGGTGGCCGGCGTCATGGGAACGCTCCAGGCGCTTGAAGTCCTCAAAGAGCTGCTCGGGCTTGGCGAGTCGCTCGCCGGGCGGCTGATGATCTACGATGCCCGCGCCTGCCGCTTCGAGACCGTCAATGTCGCCTGGGACCCCAACAACCCGCTCACGGGTAAAAACCCGGTCATCACCGATCTTTCCATCCATATGACGCAGCAGACGGCGGAGACCTGCGGCGCATAGGGCCGTCGGCGCCAAATCCCCGCCCCCGTCTTGAATTGCCATATTTGCGGACTATTTCATCTGTGCACTGTCTGTTGCGCCCTGTTTGCAAAAATGCGCAGCCCGGGGGGGCGTTCCAGGGGCAGGTGCATGCACTCCACGGATGCAAGGGAGAATGACATGACATCTTTACGGAGCATATCCGGCAAGGCGGCGATCCTGGCCGGCCTGACGCTGTCGTTCAACGGGCCGGCATCCGCCACCCCGCTCCCGGTTCTCGGACAAACCGGCGAGGCGCAGCTTTCCACGAACGGGGACAGCCTCGTCACCAAGGTTTCCGGCTGCCACCGCGCCAGGGCCTATGGCATGGTATACAAGTGGGGCTACCCGGCCTGGCACCGGCATGCGGGGGCCCGCTGCCGGCCGGTTGCGGTGGCCGGGGCCGCGCTTTGTCACAGGGCGTTCAGAAAGCACTTCCACGCCGGGCTCGGCAATGTGTGGCACAAACATGCCGGCCCCAACTGCGTGCCCGTCAGGGGCCGCGTATGGACGACCGGCCCGAAACTGGGCTGCGTCAAAATCGGCGCCGTCTGGATCTGTGGCTGACCCGTTCTCGCATTTCCGTTAAATCCGGAGTATTTTCCGTCATGGGGCCGCATCGCGCGGCCCCATGAATGTTGGGGGACGGGCCATCCTGCCGGTTTCATGACGCGGGCTTCGGGGAAATACGAGATGACCGGAAACAGTAAATTCGAGGTGCTGCACGAGTTTGTCGAACCGGCGCGCGCAAATCTCTCTCCGGAGACATGGGACTATCTGATGGGCGGCGCGGAAACCGAAACCTCTCTCAATCGCAACCGCATGTCGATAGACGCGCTGGCGCTGCGCCCGAGGGTACTGCGCAATGTGGAGCATGTGGATTTGTCGGGGAAGTTTCTTGGGAGCAGTTGGCGGCTGCCGGTTCTGCTCGCGCCTATCGGTTCGCTTCAGGACATGACGAAAGGCGGCGGCAAGGCGCCGGCGCGGGCGGCGGCGAAGTTCGGCGTGGCGCATATGCTGAGCTCCTCCTGCGCGCCGGGGCTCGAAGAGGTGGCCGCCGCCGCGCCGCAGCATCCGAAAATCTTCCAGATTTATGTGCGCGGGGACGCAGGCTGGCTCGATGAACTGGTTCGCCGCGCCATCGATCACGGCTATATGGCAATCTGTTTCACCGTCGATCTCGACACCTTCGGGCGGCGCGAACGCGACATCGCCAAACGCTATCTGACCACCGCAAGGCGCAAGGCATCGGGCGAAGAACATCAGGCGCGCTTCTGCTGGAGCGATGTGGAGCGCATCAAGAAGAAGTTCGATATCCCGCTGATCCTGAAAGGCATCGCAACGCCGGGCGATGCCGCGCGCGCGGCCGGGATGGGCATCGACGCGGTTTATGTCTCGAACCATGGCGGGCGGCAGCTCGATCATGTTCAGGGCTCGACGGACGTGCTGCCGGAGATTGTCGAAAAGATCGCGGGCCGCGCGGAGATCATTGTCGATGGCGGATATATGCGCGGCAGCGACATCGTCAAGGCGATTGCGCTGGGGGCGGACGCCGTCGGCATCGGGCGTCTTCAGGGTCTCGCCGCGGCGGCCGGCGGAGAAGACGCCATTATCCGGATGCTGGAAATTCTCGAACAGGAAATAAAGCATTGCCTCATGCTGCTTGGCGTGACGTCATTTGCCGAACTCGACCCCTCTTTCGTCACCAGGGTCACGCCGCTGCAAAACAACTGGCTGGACAGCGCCTTCCCGCTTCTCAGGGAAGGCTATTGAGCGCGGCCCACGGCGCGCGCGAGGAGCGATCTGAAATGGATTATAAACTACTCGGGCGAACCGGCCTGCGGGTTTCCGAGCTGTGTTTCGGCACCATGTCCTTCGGCGGCGACGCCGATGAGAAAGAATCGGCGGCCATGTACAGGGCCTGCCGCGAAGCGGGGATCAATTTCTTCGATTGCGCCGACGTTTACTCCAGGGGCAAGGCGGAGACCATCCTCGGCAAATTGATAAAGACGGAGCGCGATGAACTCGTCATCACCTCGAAATGCTTTAACCCGATGGCCGATGACGTCAATGCGCGCGGCGGCAACAGGCGCCATATTCCGCGCGCCGTGGAGGCGAGCCTGAAGCGCCTTGGCACCGACCGGCTCGATATCCTGTTCATGCATCGCTGGGACAAAACCGTGCCGCTGGAGGAGACCCTGCGCGCGCTGGAGCAACTGGTTTGCGACGGCAAGGTGCTGTATCTCGGCGCCAGCAACTGGGCCGCGTGGCAGATTGCCAAGGGTCTGGGGATCGCGGCGAAAAACCGCTGGCCGCGGCTCGACGTCATCCAGCCCATGTATTCGCTGGTGAAACGCCAGGCGGAGACGGAAATCTTTCCCCTCGCGCAAGAAGAGGGTCTCGGCGTCATCGCCTACTCACCCATTGGCGGCGGACTGCTGAGTGGCAAATATGGCGTGAAAGCCCGCCCCGACGCCGGGCGGCTGATGACCAATCAGGAATATATCCGCCGCTATGGCGAGGAGTGGGTGTTCGAAACGGCGGAAAAATTTTCCCAACTCGCCGGGGACAAGGGTCATCACCCGGTGAGCCTCGCGGTCGCCTGGGCGGCGAAACATCCCGCCCTGACCTGCCCGATCATCGGCGCCCGCAATCTGGCGCAGCTACAGCCCTCCTTGAATTCCGTTGAAATCGAAATGAGCGACGAGCTGCACGGCGAAATCGCCGCCCTGTCGCGCACCCCGCCCCCGGCGACGGACCGGCGCGAGGAACAGCTTTAGGGCGGGTTTTGCCCGGCCCTGTCCGCGGCGGGACGCGACCTTGAAAATGCGTCTTCCGCCCGCTGTCTGAGTTGCCGGAACTTGTCCGATGCCTGCTCAAGGCGCAGCTCCCATTCGCGGTCGGGCACCTGGCCCTCTATGGTCGCGAAATACACCTGCATGAGCGCATAGATCGCCACCGGTTCAAGCAGGGCCGCCTTGAGCGACCAGGCGAGGATGAACGCCACGGCAATTGAAAGAAAGCCGATATCGCCGGGGAAAAGCGCAATCAGGGCGACAACCGGACCCAGCAATACGAAAAAAATCACAAATGTCAGCGCCCACATCAAAAGCCACAGCCACGCGGCGTTTTTGATCATCACCTTGTAGTTCTGTGCGTACAGGACCAGGGCCTGCCGGCTTGTTTCCCAGGGGTTGTCGGACCTGACATGAAAATTGTGGGCAAGGATGATCTCGTCCACATAGGTGACCGACATGCGCAATATGGCGCTGATCAGCCGGGCAAGACCATTGAGCCCCGGGATTGGCAGGATCGTGGCGACCGTATTGAGAATGCCGGTTATCGTTCTCAATACGCCCTTGATGATCTGGTCGAGGGCGAACAGCAGCGAGGCTTCGGCGAATTTCTGTTTCACCATGCCTGACGCATAGTCGATCTGGCCCCTGCCGCCGGGCATCTCGCGCCCGTCATGGACAAGAACGAGAACGGCAATATGGCCGGCCTTGACCAGATAGAGGATGTATTCGCGGCCCAGATACAGGAGGCCCGACACACCGGCGAAGCCGAACAGGCCGCCATAAAACGCGCCGCCGCCCTGGCCGCCGGAAAACGAGGTGAAACCGTAGCCGATCGCACCGCCGATTCCCGTCGCTATTATGTAGAGCAGCGAGATTCCCAAATAGACCAGCATTCGAAGAATGATGAACGGCGCCGTACGAACCATGGCGCCGAAGGCGTCGGAGAGTTTAAAATCCCACATGAGGGTTCCGCTTTCCTGTTGCCGGCCTTGTCTTGCGTCGCGATCCCGGTCGGGATCGGCATGACAGACAAGCCGCGCGCCACGCCACAGGCCCTAAAACTGCGCCCTGCCGAAGGTAATCGGCGCCGGCTGGATAACGCGCGCGCCGAATTTCTGGACTTCGAGGATCGCCAGACCGCGTTCGGATGTGCCGTCGGGCAGCAGGCGGAACAGGCCGTCGACGCCGGCAAAGCCGCGCGCGCGGGTGAGCTGTCCGGTTGCATAGCGCCTGCCGGGCTTGCCCCGGGACAGGGCTATGGCGACGCCGACGGCGTCATAGGCGAGGCTTGCCAGGCGCGGCGGGGTCGTCTCATAGGATTTCACATAGCGCTGGGTAAAGCTGCGCCAGCCCTTCGGGTCCGGCGCCGGGAACCAGCCGCCGACCAGCGGCTTCTCGCGGCCCACATTGGCATAGTCCCAGAGCCCCGTGCCGAGCAGTTTCACTAAGGTGGTATCGATCTCGAAATAGGGCATGAGCGCGGAGACCGTCGGCAGGGATTGCTGGCCCACCGGGATGAACAGCGCATCGATGCGCGGCGGTATCGACGGGTCGTCGGATTTGGCGAATTCCGCCAGGCGCCTGGCCGGCTCCAGCATGGAGTTGGCGTCGAGCGGGAAGCGTTCAAGCGCCACCAGCTGGCCGCCCTGTTGGGCCACCGCGCCTCTGAACGCCCGCTCCACGATTTTGCCGTAAGCGCTCTTGGGTATGAGCGCGCCGAAATTCGTCTTTCCCTGGCTCATGGCGAAGGACACGATCAGGGGCACGTCGCGCCCGGCGAGAAAGCTCAGGAGATAGACGCCATTGCCCGCCACGCTCTGATCGGAAGAAAAAGCGATCATCGGCACATTGGCAGGGCGCGTGACCTGCGCGGCCGCGGTGACGGATTTTGCGAACAGCGGGCCGATAACCAGTTCCGCTCCGGCCTGGACGGCCGATGCCGCGGCTTCCCGCGCGCCTTCCGGCGTGCCCTTTGTGTCCCGGGTCATCAGGGTGACGGTCGGATTGTCGAGATCGAACAGCGCGAGTTCGCCCGCCTGCTTCAGCGCCATGGCGATACTCGCGGCGCCGCCCTTGCCGCTGAGCGGCAGCAGAAGGGCCACCTTGACGCTCGGGCGGGGCTGGCCGGGCTGGGCGGAACCGAATTGACCCTCGCCATCGACGCCGCCGGAGACCTGCCCGCGCCGCGATCCGCCGCTCGCGCAAGCGGCAACCAGCAGGGCGACCACGCACAGCAGCGCCATGCGCCTCAATGCGCCGAACGGCGTGTCAGTTGAAAGGGTCAATCCCATCGGCCTTTTCGTCCGGTTGCGGCGGAAAAAACCCGCACCGGTGTCTCGCGGTTCATCAAGGGCCGCATAATTGCGGCGTGTCTTTGTTTTTCAGTCTACGCAGGGAAGCGGCAATGGTCATCCACAATTGTGTCACGGGTGTAGAAATCAGTCAGGTCAAGGACTCATAAAGAGCCGTCATTCCATTTGGTCAGGAGCCGGTATTCCCCGGAATTCCTGAAAAAAATACCACCTAACCGCAAAGTGGGGCGTCAACAAGATGGACGCGCGCGCGCTTCATCGCCTAGATTTCGCATCCCATGCCAAAAGATGACATCAAGCCCGCCGCACCGGCCGGCGCGAGAGGCCGCGGCCTTGTCTCGCGCGGCGCGGATGCGCTTGAGGAGGAACTGGCCAAGCCGCTTGGGCCCGGCCTGTATCTCGTCTCGACGCCGATCGGCAATCTCGCCGACATATCCTTGCGCGCGCTGGCCACGCTCGCGCGCGCCGACCTCATCTATTGTGAAGACACCCGCCACAGCCGCAAGCTGTTCCGCCATTTTGGCGTAGCCGGCGAGGTTCATGCCTATCACGACCATAACGCCGCCCGGGAGCGCCCGCGCATCCTTGCCCGCATCGGCGCGGGGCAATCGGTGGCTCTGGTGTCGGATGCGGGAACGCCGCTCATTTCCGATCCCGGCCACAAACTCGCCCGCGAGGCGCTCGCGGCCGGATTTGCGGTCATCTCCCTTCCCGGCGCGTCCGCCGCGCTGGCCGCGCTGACATCTTCGGGCCTGCCCACCGACCGCTTCTTCTTTGAAGGCTTCCTGCCGCCCAAACGCGGGGCGCGGCGCAAGCGCCTTGAAGCCCTGAGCGGCATCCCGGCGACGATCGTGTTCTTTGAAGCCCCCTCCCGGCTGGAGGCCATGCTTAAGGACGCGGGCGATATTTTGGGAGCGCGCGAGGCGGCGATCGCAAAAGAACTCACCAAGCTGCATGAGAGTGTGTCGCGCGGAACATTCGCGGAATTGGCCTCGCGGGCGGGAGACGAAATAGCGCTCAAGGGCGAGTTCGTCGTCCTTGCCGGCCCGCCGCCGCCCGCCGATGTCAGCGATGCCGACATCCGCGCCGGGCTCGAGGCGGTGCTGGGCGGCGGGTCCCTGCGCGACGGCGTGAAGGATGTGGCCGATATGCTCGATGTGCCGCGCAGGCGCGTCTATGCGATTGCGCTTCAGCTGAAGGGCGGTCCGGCATGAGCCGGCCCTCGCGCCGCGCGGCCGAGCGCCGGGGGCAATGGGCCGAGACACTGGCGGCGCTCTGGCTTCAGGCAAAGGGCTACCGGATCGTTGCGCGGCGATTCCGCTCGCGCGCCGGCGAGATCGATCTCGTCGTCCGGCGCGGACGCCATCTTGCCTTCGTGGAGGTCAAGGCGCGCGCACGCGCCGCGCAGGCCGCCTGGGCGGTGACGCCGCGCCAGCGCGCCCGCATCGCCCGCGCGGCGGAACACTGGCTGGCCATCAACGGCGCGGGGCAGGACCTCGATATGTCGTTCGACGTGGTGCTGATCGCGCCCTGGACGTGGCCGCGTCATATCGCCTCTGCATTTCGGGTTTGACGCGGGCGCGGACAAAGGTCAGCCTGCATGAAAATCTCAAGGAGAGTGAAATGGGCCTCAAAGTCGCGTTTCAGATGGACCCGATCGACCGGATCGACATCAGGGGCGATTCCACATTTGCGCTGCTGCTGGAAGCGCAGGCGCGCGGCCATGATCTGTTCTACTACACGCCCCAGAACCTTGCCTTGCGCAATGACGAGCTGAAGGCGCACGGGCACACGCTTGAAGTTAAGGATACCGAAGGCTGCCACTACACCCTGTCCAACCCGCGCACGGTCGATCTGGGGGATCTGGATGTGGTGCATCTGCGCCAGGACCCGCCCTTCGACATGAGCTATATCACCACCACCCATCTGCTCGAGCGCGTCCACCCCGAAACCCTGGTGGTCAACGATCCGGCCAGTGTGCGCAACGCGCCGGAGAAAGTCTTCGTGCTGGATTTTCTCGATCTGATGCCGCCGACCATGGTGACCCGCTCGCTCGATGACGTGAAGGAATTCCGCGCCGAATACCGCGACATCATCGTCAAGCCGCTCTATGGCAATGGCGGCGAGGCCGTGTTCCTCCTGAAAGAAGACGACACCAATCTGGCGTCGCTGGTCGAGCTGTTCCAGCTCATGCTGCGCGAGCCCTTCATGGTGCAGCAATATCTCCCGCAGGTGCGCGCGGGCGACAAGCGGATTATCCTCATCGACGGCAAGCTGGCCGGGGCCATCAACCGCGTGCCGGCCCCCGACGAGACCCGCTCCAACATGCATATCGGCGGCACGCCAAAGCCCGTCGACCTCTCGGCCCGCGACCATGAGATCTGCGAGCGGCTGGGGCCGGAGTTGAAGGAACGGGGCCTGATCTTTGTCGGCATCGACGTGATCGGCGACTATCTCACCGAGATCAACGTCACCTCCCCCACCGGCATCCGCGAGGTGAGGCGCTTCGGCGGCAACGACCTCGCCGCCATGATCTGGGACGTGATCGAGGAGCGCGTGGGGTAAGGTGCGCTCAGCTCTCCTTAGCGGGAGGTTTGTTTCCTCTTTTCCGCGTGGCCGATGCTTTGCCAGCCCTGGCCTTACCAGAGGCCTTCGGGGGTTTTCCCGCCCTTGACGTTTTCACCGCGCTCTTCTTCGCCGTGCCGCGCCGGGCGGCGGTCTTCTTCTTTGTCTTCGCGCCCGCCTGTTTGCGGCGCTTTCGTGTGGCGGGCGCTTTCTTCTTCGGCGGTTGTTCAATGGCGGCGGCAATCTCGCCGGCCTGGCGCTCAAGCTGCATCTCGGTGAGAATACGCTGTTCGGTGGCGTAGCGCTCCACCGTGCGGCGCAACACTGCGCGATAGGCAAGATATGCATGCGCCGCCAGCCCCAATCCCCATCCCAGCAGCGGCCAGATGAACCATATGTTCTCGGGAGACCGGGTGAGATTGATGAAGATCAGAAGCGCGTTGACGGCAAGATAAACAAACAGATGCACCGCAACGCCGCGCACCTCCGCCTCGCCCAGAAGCTGCCCCTCGCCGCCCCTGCTCTGCATCCATTGGCCAAGTCCGTGGGCGGCCACGCCGATGCCCCAGCCGCCGAGCGCCCACAGCGCCCACCAGTTTTTCGCCTCGCCTTCGCCAGGAGTTTGAAAGGCGTTTATCGCCAGCAGGACGACGTTGACCGCCGCATATGCGGCAAGATGGATAAGGAAAGCCTTGCGGCTGGGCGTCGCGGCCATGTTGGTCATGCCTCCCATGCTGGCGGGCGAAGGCCCGGATGAATCACCGGGCTAGGGTCTGTTGAGGTTCAGGGGACACACTAACCAATGACACGGGCCCCACAAAGGGCGCGATGCCGCGCGCCGGAATTCATTTGGCCGGTTTCTTCACGCCCGCGCCCTCAGCACCGCTGGTTGAAACGGCGCCCTGCGAGCGCGGCGGCGATGTTGATCTTCTGAATATCGATCGTGCCCCCGGCAATGCCCCAGCCCCAGCCGTCGCGCAGCTTCTGCTCAAGCGGGAACTCCCTGGAATAGCCATAGCCGCCCATCAGCTGCATCGCCTTTCCGGTGACCTCCCGGACCATTTCATTGGCGAAGCACTTGGCGATTGAACTGTCCGCCACCGACGGCAGGCCCTTCTGCGCATTGACGACGGCCCGGTAGAGCAGCAGGCGCGCGGCATCCAGTTTCATTTTCATTTCCGCGATCTGCAATTGTACGGCCTGGAAGTCGATAATCGGCTTCCCGAACTGTTCGCGTTCCTGCACATAGTCGAGCACGGCATCGAATGCGGACTGGGCGATGGCGAGGCTCATGGTGGTGTTGCCGCAGCGCTCAAGGTCAAACGCCTCCATAAGCTTGCCGAATCCGCCTGCGTCGATGACAAGGTTTTCCTCCGGCACCTCCACATTGTCGAAGAACATGTCGGCGCTCGGGATGCCGCGAAACCCCATATGGCGTTCGGGCTTTCCAAAGGTCAGCCCGCCGCGCTCCTTCTCGACGAGGACCGCCCCGATGCCCTTGGCCCCCGGCGCATCGGACATGCGCGCATAGACCAGATAGGCATCGGCGTGCCCCGCGCCCGAACACCATCGCTTCTGGCCATTGACGACAATCTTGCCGCCGGCGACGCTGGCGGATGTTTTCAGATCGGTCAGGGCGGTCCCGGCATTTGGCTCCGACATCGCCACGGCAACCGTCATCTCGCCGCTACAGACTTTGGGGATTACGCGCTGACGCAATTCCTCGGGCGCAAAATGTTCAATCGCGAGTATGGGTCCGAAGCTCGATTCGAAAATCGGAAAGGCCACGGCGGGAGAGACTTGCGCCACCTCCTCCAGCACCAGCACCGCATCGAGATGGCTCATGCCGCCGCCGCCATACTCCCGCGCGATATTGACGCCGAGGAAGCCGAGGCCGGCATAGCGCCTTACGATTTCCCGCGGCGCGGGCCTGTCGTCATCCTCCACCTGCCGCGCCACATCGCGAAGCTCGGCCCTGGCGAACCGGCGCACCGTGTCGCGCAGGCGTTCCTGTTCCTCGCTGAAGCTGAAATCCATCTCTTTCTCCCGGTGACCTTATGGTGAAATCCGTTATGTATCGTGGCAGGAACGGGCCTCGCGCGTAAACTGCGCGATGGCGTTGGCTGGAGGATGCAATGACCGGAACGTTATCCGATGGCGCGGGGGACCGCCACACCGAGGGCGCGCTTTCCCATATCCGCGTGCTGGATCTGAGCCGCGTGCTGGCCGGTCCCTGGGCGGCGCAGATGCTCGGCGACATGGGCGCCGACGTGATCAAGGTGGAGCGGCCGGGACATGGCGACGATACCCGCGTCTGGGGCCCTCCCTTTATTCCAGGTGAAAATGGCGAAAGGGGCGATGCCGCCTATTTCACCGCCGCCAACCGCAACAAGCGCTCCCTCGCCATCGACTTTTCCGACCCGCGCGGGGCCGGGATAGTCCGGCGGATGGCGGCAAATACGGATGTAATCCTTGAAAATTTCAAGGTTGGCGGCCTGAAGAAATTCGGTCTCGACTATGAAAGCGTCGCGGCGGAAAATCCGTCCATTGTCTATTGCTCGATCACCGGCTTTGGCCAGGACGGCCCCTATGCGGCGCGGCCCGGTTACGACTATGTCATCCAGGGAATGAGCGGCCTCATGAGTATCACCGGCCGGCCGGACGGCGCGCCGGGAGACGGGCCGCTCAAGGCCGGCGTCGCCACATCCGATCTGTTTGGCGGCATGTATGCGGGAACCGCCATTCTTGGCGCTCTCCTCCATCGCGAACGCACGGGCGAGGGTCAGTATCTGGATATCTCGCTGCTTGAAGCGCAGGTCGCCGGGCTCGCCAATCAGGGCGCGGGCTTTCTCACGGCCGGCGTGATTCCGCGCCGCATGGGCAACAGCCATCCCAATGTCGCGCCCTACCGGGTCTACCCGGTGGCGGATGGCGATTTTATCCTCGCGGTTGGAAATGACGGCCAGTTCTCCCGCGCCTGCGAGGCCCTTGGCCTCGAGCATCTGAGGGACGACCCCCGGTTCGCGACCAATGCGGCACGGGTGGAAAACCGCGTTGCCCTCGACACCGCGCTGGAAGAGGCGCTCGGCAAATGGACGCGCGACGACCTGATCGCCGTCCTTGAACAGGCCAGCGTGCCATGCGGGCCGATCAACCGGGTCGATGAAGTGTTCGCCGATCCGCAGATCAGACATCGCGCCCTGGTGGAGGTCTGCGCACGGGACGACGGGACGGAAATTCCCGTTGTCGCCTATCCGGTGAAAATGTCCATGACCCCGGCAACCTGCCGCCGGGCGCCGCCAACCCTCGGTGCGGACACGTTCGACATTTTGCGCGAGGAACTGGGAATGCGGGAGAAGGAGCTGGAACAGCTGCGGAGCGAGGGGGTCATATCCTGTTGAATCCGGAGTGGTCCTGAACCGCCGTCGGCGGCAATCACCATCGGGAGTCCTGTCGAATGTCATGGCCTCGAAGGGTTGCAAAGTTACATGTTCATATATTGTTCTTGTGATCGGGTTCTTCCTTTGCTACATTCCCCGGCATCCAGGCGAGGGGTACTCCCGGCCGCAACCACCCGGTTAGGCGGCCGGCCGGGAATAAGATCGGGGCATCCATGTTTGCGCAGGTTTCGACGGTTGCGTTCGAGGGCATCGAAGCCAAGCCTGTCGACGTGCAGGTGCAGATTATGCCGGGGCTGCCCGCCTTCACGCTTGTCGGCCTGCCCGACAAGGCGGTCGCGGAGAGCCGGGAGCGGGTGCGCGGGGCGCTGGCGGCCATTGGCCTGGCGCTGCCGCCCAAACGCATCACCATCAATCTCGCGCCCGCCGATCTTCCCAAGGAAGGCAGCCATTACGACCTGCCGATAGCGCTGGGCCTGATGGCCGCCTGCGGCGCGGTCGCGCCCGATGCGCTCTCCGGATACTGCGTCATCGGCGAATTATCGCTTGACGGGTCCATTACCGCCGTGACCGGCGCGCTGCCCGCGGCCATGGGCGCGAACGCGCTGGGCAAGGGCCTGATATGCCCGCGGGCCAGCGGCGCGGAGGCCGCCTGGGCGTCAAACGAGATGAACCTGCTGGCGCCGCCCAATCTGCTGGCGCTCATCAATCATTTCAAGGGCCTGCAGACGCTTGCCCGCCCCGAGCCGGCGCTGGAGAAAGAACCCGGCGCATTGCCCGACATGGCCGAGATAAAGGGGCAGGAGAGCGCCAAACGGGCGCTGGAAGTGGCCGCCGCGGGCGGGCATAATTTCCTGATGATCGGCCCGCCGGGCGCCGGCAAGTCGATGCTGGCGCGGCGGCTTCCCTCGATCCTGCCGCCGCTGACCGCGAAGGAGATGCTGGAAGTCTCGATGGTTCATTCCATGGCCGGCGCCTTGTCCGGGGGGCAGATGGGCCGGGCGCGCCCGTTCCGCGCGCCGCATCATTCAGCCTCCATGGCGGCGCTTGTGGGAGGCGGCACCAAGCCCAGGCCCGGCGAGGCGGCGCTCGCCCATCTGGGGGTCCTGTTTCTCGACGAACTGCCTGAGTTTTCCCCCCAAGCACTGGATGCGCTGCGCCAGCCGCTGGAAGCGGGCGAGACGGTAATCGCGCGCGCCAATCACCGCATCACCTATCCTTCGAGAATCCAGTTGATCGCGGCCATGAACCCATGCCGCTGCGGGCGGGCCAATGAGCCCGGCTTCGCCTGCCCTCAGGGCAGGAATTGCGCGGACCGCTACCAGGCCCGCGTTTCGGGGCCGCTGCTCGATCGGATCGACTTGCAGATTGAAGTGCCGACGGTCACGGCCGCAGATCTCATCATGCCGCCGGCGGCGGAGGCAAGCGACGCGGTGCGCGGGCGGGTCCTTGCCGCGCGGGTCCTGCAAAACGAGCGCTATGCGGGGCTTGAACGCAGGGGCGTGCGCACCAATGCCGATTGCGCCGGGCCGCTGCTGGAAGAAATCGCGGCGCCGGACAGGGCCGGGATGACGCTGCTGCGCGAGGCGGCCGAAACCCTGCGGCTTTCCGCGCGCGGCTATCACCGCACGCTTCGCGTGGCGCGCACGCTGGCGGATCTCGATGGCGCCGATGCGGTCGCGCGCGTTCATATCGCCGAGGCGCTGAGCTACCGGGGAGAGACGCTCAAACGGCAGATTGCAGCCTAGTGCGCATCACCGGTAAGCGGGAACCGGTTATCGGAGAAATGATACGCATAAACAAAAAATCAGATCGCGGTTTTGATTCCATCAAAACATGAAGCGATCTTGGGCGCTTTCGCGGCAATCCACGCCACCCGCTCCCCCTGGCCCAACCACCCCGTGAGTGCACCCTTGGAGTGGTTGGGCCAGGGGGAGCGGGTGGCGGGGCTCTTCCGGTTTCATGGAAAACCGCACTGGGCCCCGGCCCCGGCCACCTGGTTCAGCCCGGCGCCGGGGACAAGTCGCCGCATATGTCAGCTTCTTGTTTTGTTAGGCTCGTGACCTCATAATACTCAGTCCTATGAAACTGGACTCCAAATATTTCGACTGCATCCGCGTCAAGCCGGAAGAGGACCGGTTGCGGAGCGACCAGGACCCGGTCTGCGAGTGGCCCGAATGCCGCAATTCCGCGCAGCATCTGGCTCCCAGGGGCCGCGGGCGCGAAGGGCAGTATTTCAATTTCTGCCTCGCTCATGTGCGCGAATACAACAAGTCCTACAACTATTTCAACGGGATGAGCGACCAGGACGTCGCCGCCTTCCAGAAGGCCAACGTGACCGGCCACAGGCCCACATGGCGGGTCAATGTGAACAGCCGCAAAAAAGCCGGCGAAGGCGCCGGCCCGGGAAATCCGGAAGGCTTCACCCACGGGTTCGACTTCAAGGACAGCTTCCGCCTCTTCGGGTCAATCGGCGGCAAGGGACGGCGCGAAAAAGCATTCGCGAAACCGGTCAGAAATGCCGAGCGCAAATGCCTCAAAGCGCTCGATCTCAATGCCTCGGCGACGGGCAAGGAGATCAAATCCCGCTTCAAGCTGCTGGTGAAACGGCATCACCCGGACCATAATGGCGGCGACCGCCGCTCCGAGGATAAGTTGCGTGAAGTGATCCAAGCCTATAATTATCTGAAAGAAGCTGGGCTCTGCTAGAGACCGGCGGCCGTTACGCGGCGTTTGCCGCGATGGCATTTTATATGGACATCCAGCCAATGACAGTTGCAACGAATGGTGATGCCGCCGGCATGCCGGATATGTTCGTATCCGTGCGGCAGGTTTTCGGCATCGATACCGACCTTGAGGTTCCCGCCTATTCGCAGGCCGAGGAGCATGTTCCCGAAAACGACCCCGACTATCTGTTCAGCCGGGACGTGACGCTGGCTATCCTCGCCGGGTTCAAGCACAACCGCCGGGTGATGATTCAGGGCTATCACGGCACCGGCAAGTCGACCCATATCGAACAGGTGGCGGCGCGCCTCAACTGGCCCTGCATCCGCATTAATCTCGACAGCCATGTGAGCCGCATCGATCTCATCGGCAAGGATGCCATCGTCATTCGCGACAACAAGCAAATCACCGAATTCAAGGAAGGCATCCTGCCCTTCGCGCTGCAATCGAACATGGCGCTGGTGTTCGACGAGTATGACGCCGGGCGTCCCGATGTGATGTTTGTCATCCAGCGCGTCCTGGAGGTGAAGGGCCGGCTCACATTGCTGGATCAGAGCAAGGTGATCCACCCCCATCCCTGCTTCCGGCTGTTCTCGACCACCAACACAATCGGTCTCGGCGACACCAGCGGCCTCTATCACGGCACCCAGCAGATCAACCAGGGCCAGATGGACCGCTGGAACATCGTCGCCACGCTCAATTATCTGCCCCATGACGATGAGGCCAATATCGTTCTGGCCAAGGCCAAGAGCTACCGGACCGAGGAGGGCCGCAAGATCGTGGGCAATATGGTCCGTGTGGCCGATTTGACGCGCAGCGCCTTCATCAATGGCGATCTGTCGACCGTCATGAGCCCGCGCACGGTCATCATCTGGGCGGAGAACGCGGAAATTTTCAACGATGTCGGTTTCGCATTCAATTTGAGTTTCCTGAACAAATGCGATGAGCTGGAGCGCGGTCTGGTGGCCGAGTTCTATCAGCGCTGCTTCGGCGAGGAGTTGCCCGATTCAACGGCCAATGTCGTATTGAGCTGAGTGGATTCCACAGGCGTGGAATTGACCCGGCCATTCCGCTCCCCCTCCCAGCCGCCCGGTAGCGTATCCTCGCGGTGGCTGGGAGGGAGAGCGGAATGGTTAAAGCCAAACGGAGAGTGAACAAGGCTCATGCCCGCAACGCCAAAAAACAAGGACGGACCGGCCGAGCCCTTCAAGCGCGCGCTGGCGGCGGCCACGCGGTCCATCGCGGGCGATGAAAAGCTTCAGGTCGTGTTCGGCTCCGACCCGCCGGGTTTGCATAACGGCATTGCCCGCCTGCCCGAGCCCGCGCGCGTTCCCAAGCCGCCGGAGATTGCCGCGATCCGCGGCCATGCGGATTCGATAGCGCTCAAGGCCGCCTGCCACGACAGCAAAATACATCGCAAAATAGCACCTGCCTCGGGGACCGCGCGCGCGGTGTTCGAGGCGATCGAGCGCACCCGCGTGGAAGCCATCGGCGCACGCGCCATGACGGGCATGGCGCAAAATCTGACCGCCAAGGTCGAAAGCCAGTATGCACGCAGCACCTATGGAAACATCACCGAGCGGGACGAGGCGCCGCTGGATGAAGCGCTGGCCCTGCTTGTGCGCGAGCGGCTGACGGGCGAAGCGCCGCCTGAAAAGGCGCTGCCGCTGGTCGATATCTGGCGTCCCTGGATTGAGCAGCGCGCCGCGGCCGCGCTGGACCGGATGGACGGCCGGATCGAGGACCAGGCGGCGTTCGGGCGGCTGGTGCGCGATTTGCTGTCCTCGCTGGATTTGTCGGATGATTTCGACCCCTCCGAGCAGGAGGACGGCGAGGATACGGAGGCCGATGAGCAGAACACCCTTTCGGACGGCGGCGAGGACGAGGAGGCCGGCGAGCAGGGCGAGCAGCGCGGCGATGAACAGGGCCTTGGCGAAGGCGAGGGCGGCGAGGAGATGGATCCCGCCGATCTCGATATGCTGGATCAGCTCGACGGGGAGGCGGAGAGCGACGGTCAGCCGCAGGACGCCCCGCCCTGGCGGCCCAACGCTTCCGTTCTCGATAATCCAGGCGCCTTCGGCTACCAGATCTATACACGCGGCTTCGACGAAACCGTCGCCGCGGACGAGCTGTGCGACGCCGAGGAACTGGAGCGCCTGCGCGCCTTTCTCGACAAGCAGCTGCAGGGCCTGCACGGCGTGGTGGCGCGGCTCGCGAACCGGCTGCAACGCCGGCTGATGGCGCAGCAGAACCGCGGCTGGGATTTCGATCTGGACGAGGGCCTGCTGGACGCAACCCGTCTGCCGCGCATCATCATCGACCCGATGAATACCCTCTCCTTCAAGCAGGAGCGTAACACCGAGTTCCGCGATACCGTCGTCACCCTGCTGCTGGACAATTCGGGCTCCATGCGCGGGCGGCCCATCATGGTGGCGGCCTGCTGCGCCGACATTCTGGCGCGCACGCTCGAGCGCTGCGGCGTGAAGGTCGAGATTCTCGGCTTCACCACCCGCGCCTGGAAGGGCGGGCGATCCCGCGAGAAGTGGCTGGCCAATGACAAACCGGTTTCGCCGGGGCGGCTGAATGATCTGCGCCACATCATCTACAAACCCGCCGATGCGCCCTGGCGGCGCTCACGGCGCGCGCTGGGACTGATGATGCGCGAGGGACTGCTGAAGGAGAATATCGACGGGGAAGCGCTCACCTGGGCGCATAGCCGGCTGCTGGCGCGGCCCGAACAGCGCCGCATCCTGATGATGATCTCCGACGGCGCGCCGGTCGATGATTCCACCCTGTCGGTGAATTCGGGCTGTTATCTGGAACAGCATCTCAGGCAGGTCATCGAAGAGATCGAAACCCGTTCTCCGGTCGAACTCATCGCCATTGGCATCGGTCACGACGTCACCCGCTATTACCGGCAGGCGGTGACCATCACCGATGCGGAGGAACTCGCGGGCGCGATTACCGATCAACTGGCCGAGCTGTTCGGTGACGGCGCCGGCGCGGCAAAGCCGGCGCGAAGGCACAGCGCGGGACGCCTCCATTGACGAGGGGGCGCGCGAATGCCGGCTCCTGGCGCGTGCTGGCGGCGCTCTGCGCGGCGCTTGCGCTGTGGCCGGCCGCCAGCACGCCAAGCGAGGCGCGCGCCCATGCCAAATCTTCCGCCATCAAGGTCGGCTCCGAGCGCATTCTGTTCGACCGTGACAAGCCGGGCAGGCGGCGCTACGGCAAACTGGAATGGCTCGGAACTCTGAGATTGACATCCCCCTCACCCGATTTCGGCGGCTTTTCCGGACTTGCCCTGGACAGGACCGGCACGCAAATGCTCGCCATTTCCGACCAGGGTCGCTGGCTCGGGGCCGAGATCGTCTACCGCGAGGGACGCCTGGAAAAACTCCGCAACGCCAGGATCGGACGCCTGCGCGGGCTGGACGGCAAGCCGCTCGGCGGAAAGGTTCTGGCGGATTCCGAATCGGTGGTGTTTGCCAGCCCCGGCACGCTCACCGGAAAGGCTTATGTCTCGTTTGAGCGCAGACACCGGATTGCCGAATACAAGGTCACATCGGCTGGCTTCGGCGCGGCGATACGCAATCTCAAACTGCCCAAGCGCGCCAGATCGATGAGCCGGAACAAGGGTCTTGAAGGGATTGCCATGCTGCGCGCCGGGCGCTCCAAGGGCGCGCTGCTGGCCTTCGCGGAGGAATATCTGGATGGGCAGGGCGACCATACCGGCTGGCTGATCGGCGGCCCCGCGCCGGGGCTTGTGAAGCTCAAGCGGCTGCGCGGTTTCGCGGTCACCGATCTTGCCAGCGCGGGCAATGGCGATGTCATCATTCTTGAACGGCGCTTCCGGTTTTCCGAAGGGGTGAAAATGCGCCTGCGCCGGGTGAAGGCCGCCGAGGTGAAGCGCGGCGCATTGCTCGGCGGCGAGATATTGTTCGAGACGGGCGATCTGCGCGAGATCGACAATATGGAAGGGCTGGCCGTCCACCAGGACGCGCGGGGGCGCGACATCCTCACGCTGATTTCAGACAACAACTTCAATACCCGCCTCCAGCGGACGCTGCTGATGCAGTTCGCGATTATCGAGTGAAAAACGGAAAGCGCGTTTCAGAAGCGGGCTTTTCTCCCCCCATGCATCTGCTAATGTGAATGTCCGCTCTATGTGTGGCTAGGGTTCCGCTGAACCATGTCTTCGGGCATTTCAGGTCCGGACCGAGCGCCACGAAACGCCGCGGCGTCAGACAGACGCCGGACAGACCCGGCAGACACCTTAAAGACGAAAAGGCTCGAGGGGATAGGCGGGTGCGGTTTCGCACGGCCCCTGTTTTTGTCTTTGAGGTGACCCCATGACCCCTCTTGCGCTCGCTCTCGTTCTCGCCGCCGCTGTATGCCACGCCACCTGGAATGTGCTCGTCAAACGCATCAATGGCGGGCCGGAACTCGTCTGGCTGTTCTCGCTCATTTCGGCAGTCTTGTATCTGCCGGTGGCGGCCTGGGTTCTTGTGGTTCAGCGCCCGGTGCTCGGCCCGCGTGAAATCGCCTTCTGCATCGTCAGCGCCGCTCTGCATCTGGGTTATTTCCTGCTGCTGCAACGCGGCTACAGGAAAGGCGATCTGTCGCTGGTCTATCCGACCGCCCGCGCGACCGGACCGCTCCTGTCGGTCGCCTTCGCCGTCTTGGTCCTTGGCGAGCGGATCACCCTGCCCGTTATTCTCGGCGGGACCGCCATCGTCACCGGCGTCATATTTCTCACAGGCGGTTTCAAACGCAGCGCCGGCAAACTCACCAACTCGCTTCTGTTCGGCCTGTCGGCGGGGCTGGTCATCGGCGTCTACACGGTGTGGGACGCCTATACGGTGACGGCGCTGCTCGTGCCGCCACTGCTGCTCGAATACACATCGAACCTGCTGCGCGCCACGGCGCTCGCGCCAATCGCCCTGACCCGCCGCGAGCAGGTCGCGCGGCACTGGCGCGACCACCGGCTTGCGGTCATCGGCATCGCCATATTCAACCCGCTCGCCTATATCCTGGTGCTGTTTGCGCTCGTGTTCACGCCCGTCGTTTATGTCGCACCCATGCGCGAGGTGAGCGTGCTCCTCACCGTCATGGCCGGGACGCTCCTGCTCGGCGAAGGAGACTTCAAAAGGCGCATGGGATGGGCCGGTCTCATTCTCGCCGGCATGACCCTGCTGTCGGTTTCCTGAAATCGGACCGGGGTCCGGGATTGCGCCACGAATCTGATAGGGTCCTCGAACAGCAAAGCGACAGGACAGATAGAAGGCTCGCTTTACGGAGGATGCCTCTTTGACCAGGCTTGCGCAGGCGCAGCTTCAAAAGCCACCCCAGGCGCCAAACCCCTCTGCTCCGGCAAGCGGTACCGCCGGAACCCCGGACGCAGCCCCCGCCGCTCCGGCGGGTGAGGCCGCGCCCGCGCCCGCGAAGATCGAAATCCCGGAGTTCGATCTTGAACAGGTTCTGACCGGTCTCTCCGATACGGTCCTCGAATATCTCGATCCGCTGGTCACGCCCTGGGCATTCCTGCAACTCATGGTGATCGCGCTGTGCTACGGCGTCGCCCATCTCGTCGCCAAACTCATCACGCCGCCTCTTGAGAAACGGCTGCGCGGCATTGAATCCCAGCCACAGCTTCTGCGCGTTCTGGTGGTGCCCCTGCGGCGGGCGAAATGGATATTGTTTGCCCTTTCTCTGTGGCTTGCGGCCTATTTTCTGCGGGAGGTGACCTGGCCCAGCCGCGGTTACTATGTGGGGCTTGCGGCGGCGCTCGCCGTTGCCGGCGTCATTATCGCGATTATCTCAAGGTTCATCCGCAACCGTTCCCTGGCCACTCTGTTCGCCTATTCCGCCTGGACGGTCGCGGGGCTGTATATCGCCGGCTTCCTCAGTGTGGCGCTGACGGCGCTGGATGCGGCCGCTTTTTCAGTTGGCGATTTCCGCCTCTCGCTGCTGGCGGTTCTCAAAGCGGTCCTGTTTCTCACAGTGCTCATCTGGCTTGCATTTCTGACCGGAAATTTCCTGGAGCGGCGCATCCGGCAGAACGAGGATCTTGCCCCCGCGCTCCAGGTGCTGCTCTCCAAATTCATCAAATTCGCGCTGCTCACCATCGCCCTGCTGGGCACCGTGTCGGCGGTGGGCATCGACCTGACGGCCCTGACCGTTTTCTCGGGCGCCCTGGGGCTGGGCATCGGCTTCGGTTTGCAGAAGATCGCATCGAACCTGATCAGCGGCATCATCATTCTCTCGGACCGCTCCATCAAACCGGGCGACGTGATCTCGCTGGGGGAAACCTTCGGCTGGATCAATTCCCTCAATTCGCGCTACGTGTCGGTCCTCACCCGAGACGGCGTCGAGTATCTGATCCCCAATGAAAGCTTCGTCTCCGAGCAGGTGGTGAACTGGTCCTTCAGCACCAGGAACATCCGCCTGGAGGTCAAGTTCGGCGTCAGCTACGACTGCGACCCGCATGAGGTGCGCGCGATTGCCGTCGAGGCCGCGAGCCGGATCGACCGCGTGCTGGGGAAGCCTCTCCCGGTCTGCCACATCGTCGGCTTCGGCGATTCTTCGCTGGACCTGGTGTTGCGTTTCTGGATTCGCGATCCGAAAAACGGACTGACCAACATTCGCGGCAATGTATTCCTCGCGCTCTGGGACGCGTTCAAAAAGCACGGCATCGCCATCCCCTACCCGCACCGTCAGCTGATCTTCCCCGAAGGGCAGGCCCTGACACCCCCGGAAACGGCCGTAAAAAACAAGCGCCGCAAAGCGCCGGCGCGTTCGAAACGCTGACCCGCGCGCACCCCGGCGGGATATTACGATTTACGCAGAACGAGAGAGAAATTGTTGGCGGGCATCTCGATGACCGCATCGAGGCAGAGGCCATGAGTGGCCGCCGCGCGCTCGACCTCGCCGACGTCGCGCACGCCCCATTCGCGGTTTTGCCCGTGAAGCCATTCCTCGAACCGGACATTGCTGCCGGCGGTATGCGCGCCGCCGCGCCTGTAAGGGCCGTAGAGATACAGCATCCCGCGCTCCGGGAGCAGCGCGCCGGCGCCG
Source organism: bacterium BMS3Bbin10 (assembly GCA_002897995.1). Lineage (GTDB taxonomy): Bacteria > Pseudomonadota > Alphaproteobacteria > Rhizobiales > Methyloligellaceae > UBA2767. The sequence continues at coordinate 66,307 of BDTT01000083.1, forward strand.
CGCAGTAGTCCCTGGCACGCCGCCCACGGCGATATGTGAATAAGATTGATGGCGAGTACAGCATCGAACGGCCCTTCCGCCGCCGCCGGCCAATGCTCCTGCATCACGTCGAGATCGAGCGGGGCCTCGAGATTCCCAAGACCGGCCTCCTCGACCCAGGCGGCGATGCTGTGGCGCGCGTCCGGCGAGGGATCACTCGGAATCCAGGTGATGGCGGGAAAGCTTCGCGCGAATGCGGCCGCATGCTGGCCCGTCCCGCTGGCGATTTCCAGCGCCCGGCCCGAAGCAGGCAGTTGCGTCTTGAGGACCTGAAGGATCGGACCGGTATTGCGCCCGGCCGCAGGTGCGCGCCGCGCCGCGCCGGTGGATTTACCTGGTATCTGAACCTTGTCAGCCATGCCGGTGCAGCGCCAACCAGCCTTACCGGATCATGCTCTAGGTTGCGCTCTTTGCTTTCTCGATCTGCCGCTTGATCCGGCGCGCCTTGAGCGACAACTCGGCGGCTTTGGCCTTGGCGAGAAAGGCGTCCAGGCCGCCGCGATGCTCAACGGTCCGAAGCGCATTGGCGCTGACCTTGAAGTGCACGCTGCGGCCAAGCGTTTCGCTTGTCAGGGTGACTTTACACAGATTGGGCAGGAAACGCCGCCGCGTCCTGTTATGCGCATGACTGACATTGTTGCCGGTCAGGACCGCTTTACCCGTTAGTTCGCAACGCCGCGCCATGAAATGAGCTCCTGTGAATATGCCGGTTCGCCCGACAGGGTCCGGCGGCGCGATGATATACGGACCGCAAGGGCGCCCGTCAAGCAGGCGGGGTTCGCAAAACTGCAAAGTTTGTACTCGACGCCGAAGTGTTGCAGTCTGCGGCAGGTACTAACACATAATTGACGAAATGGCGGAATAGTCTGGTCACAAATATGGCGCCCTCGAAGGCGCCAACGCGAGACGCGGCGATTTTCATGCAATTACCGGTGGTCACAAAAAGGGTAAAAGCGGCTGCTGTCGCGGCGCCGGTCATGTTCGCTGGGATCATGTTCGCGGGACTGACGGTCCCGCTGCCGGCGACCGGGCCCGCCAGCGCCGCGTCTCCCCATGCGCGCATCGCGGCCGTCTATACCATCCGCTTTGCCGGCATCAAGCTCGGCAAATTCAAAATCTGGTCGAATTTGAATAGCGAAAGTTATTCGATGCGCGGCAAGGGCACGCTGAAATTCATCACCGGATTGCTGTTCGAAATCGAAGGCGGAACCACCACCACCGGCGCCGTGACAAAGACCGGGCCCCAGCCAAGCTCCTTCACCTTCAACTTCAAGACCAAGAAAAGCCGCGGCAATCTCGCCATGATGTTCGAAGGCAATGCGGTCTCCCACGTCACGGCCAAACCGCCGTTTTCCGACAGCCCGAAGATCATCCCGCTGACGGCCGCCCATGTTAAGGGGGTGCTGGACCCCCTGAGCGCCCTGTTTTTCACGGCCAGGACGACCAGCGGCGCGGCCGACGAGTCGGTCTGTCCCGGGCTCATACCGGTGTTTGACGGCCGCCAGAGATTCGACCTTCGGCTAAGCCACAAAAAGACGGTAAAGGTGAAAAAGCGCGGCAAGGGCGGCTACCGCGGAGTGGCGGTCGTATGCCAGATCAAATACATCCCCATCGCCGGCTACAAGCCCGACAATTCGGGTATCAAGTTCATGGCGGCGAGAGACGACATCGAAGTCTGGCTCATCAAAGTGCCCAGGAAAGACATGTATGTGCCCTACCATGTGACCATTCCAACGCCATATGGCACCGCGTCCGCCACCACGACGGCATTCAACGTGGAATTCCCCGGCGAAAACAAAATTGCCGTCATTCGCTGAACGGCGCCGATTCACGCTCCAAAGCGGAACAAGGGTTAACACACCATGCCGCGGGCGCGCCAAAACGCTGATTGCGCGATGTGGAACCATTAACCCGCAGGCGCCGGATTCAACATCTAGTAGGGAACAAGGCGTGAAAATTAACGCTCCCCTGATTCGGACATGGTTCGTTCGCGATGCCTTCCAGTTATTAACATTGCGGGCGAAGACGTGGCGGTCCATAACTCTCCCCTGTTGGTTCAAATTGGACAACCTGTTAACAAACGGGGGGAAAAATACGCTGCCCAGGACTCTCCGGGCGGACAGGATTCATGGAAAGCGGGACCCAAACACAACATGTCGTAGTGAACGAACATTGAATCTTTGCGAGTCAGTGATTCGGACAGGGTTCGTTCCGGAATCGTTCCAAACGTTAACGAAAATGCGTAATTTGCCTCTCCAAACCACTGTTTCCAGCGCCTTTTTCCTTCGTTGGGGTCATTGAGATGAGCGATTACTTCTCTTCAGGCAGGGCGCGGCACGGGCGCGGCGTGACCGCCGTGCTCGGCCCCACGAATACGGGCAAGACCCATCTGGCCATCGAACGGATGCTCGGTCACGAGAGCGGCATTATCGGCCTGCCGCTGCGCCTGCTGGCGCGCGAGGTCTATGACAAGGTCGTGCGCGCCGCGGGCGCCGCCAATGTCGCGCTGATTACCGGCGAGGAGAAAATTTACCCCAAATCGCCGCGCTATTATGTGTGCACGGTGGAGGCCATGCCGCGCGACATCGACGTCGCCTTCCTGGCGGTCGATGAAATCCAGCTCGCGGGCGACCCCGAGCGCGGCCACGTTTTCACGCGGCATCTGCTGCATGCGCGCGGGCAATCCGAAACCCTGCTGCTCGGCGCCGCAACGATGAAAGGCGCGATCATCGATCTGCTGCCCGGCGCCAATATCATCTCGCGGCCGCGGCTTTCGAAACTCAGCTATGCGGGACAGAAAAAGATATCCCGCCTGCCGCGCCGCTCGGCCGTTGTGACCTTTGCGGCCAACGAGGTCTACGCCATTGCCGAGTTGATGCGCCGCCAGCGCGGCGGGGCGGCGGTGGTGCTTGGCGCGCTGAGCCCCAAAACGCGCAATGCCCAGGTGGAACTCTATCAGAACGGCGAGGTTGATTTTCTGATCGCCACCGACGCCATCGGCATGGGGCTGAACCTCGACGTCGATCATGTGGCCCTGGCTTCGGTGAGCAAATTCGACGGGCAGCAGCACCGCGAGTTGACCAATGCGGAAATCGGCCAGGTCGCGGGCCGCGCGGGCCGGCACACCAATGACGGAAGTTTTGGCGTCACGGCGCAGATTACTCCTTTCGAACAGGCCCGCATCGCCGCCCTCGAGGCGCATGAGTTCGAACCGGTGAAAATGCTGCAGTGGCGCAATGGCTCGCTCGATTTCACCTCGGTCGACCGGCTGAAAGACGCCCTGCGCGCGCAGCCCGATCACAAACGGCTGACCCGCGGGCGCATGGTGAACGATCTCATCGCGCTGGAGAATGTCTCGAGCGATGAAAAAGTTAAGGCGCTGGCGATCGCGCCCGCGGCCATCGCCCGCCTTTGGGAAGTCTGCCAGATTCCCGACTACCGCAAAATATCGGCGGCGGATCACGCCGCCATAATCACCCAGCTCTACTGCCATCTGCTGAGCGAAAACGGGCATATCCCCGAAGACTGGTTCACCGACCAGTTGCGCCATGCGGAAAACACCAGCGGCGACATCGATACGCTCGCCAACCGGATTTCACACATTCGCACCTGGACCTTCGTCTCGCACCGCTCGGACTGGCTGGCCGACCCCGGGCACTGGCAGGAGCGCACCCGCGCAATAGAGGACAAACTGTCCGATGCGCTGCATGAACGGCTCACCCAGCGTTTTGTCGACCGGCGCACGAGCGTGTTAATGAAAAGCATGCGCGACAAACAGAGTTTGCATGCGGAAATCGAAGCCGACGGCTCGGTCCATGTCGAGCGCCATTTCGTCGGCCGTCTGGACGGCTTCCTGTTTACGCCCGACACCAGCGCCGCCGGCATTCACGGCAAGGCGGCGCGCAACGCGGCCGCCAAGGTCCTGAGCGAAGAACTGGCCGAGCGCGCAAAACGGCTGGTGGAAGCGGCCCCCGAGAAGCTGGAACTCACGCGGCTGGGCCAGATCATGTGGGAAAACTCTCCCGTGGCCCGGCTGGAAAAGGGTTCGGAGCCGTTAAAGCCCTCGCTCACCATCCTGGCGGATGAGCATTTGAGCGCGCCTGAACACGGCCGGATTGAAGCCAGGATTTCCGATTGGCTTAACGGCGTCATAGACGAGCGCCTCGAACCGCTCGTCAAGCTGGCCGCGGCGGAAGACATTTCCGGCCTGGCCAAGGGCGTCGCCTTCCAGCTGCTGGAAAGCCTGGGGGCGCTGAAACGCGATGATGTCGCCGACGATATCCGCCAGCTCGACCAGGAAGCCCGCGGTCAGTTGCGACGCTACGGCGTTCGTTTCGGCGCTTTCAATATCTTCATGCCGATGCTGCTGAAACCGGCCGCGTCGGATTTGATATTGCTGCTGTGGGCGCTGCATCATGGCGCGCGCGATGGCGTGGACCCCGGCGCCCTGCCCGAACCGCCGCGCCAGGGGCTGACCTCCGCCGCCGCGGACCCCAAGCTCCCGCAATCGTTTTACCGCGCGGCGGGCTTTCACCATTGCGGCCGCCGCGTGGTGCGGTTCGACATGCTGGAGCGCCTGGCCGACATGATCCGGCCGCTGGTCTCCTGGCGCCGGAAAAAAGCAGAGGCCGGAGCCGATGTGAAGGCGGCGGAAAAGGCCGTGGAAACGGAGATAGCCAAGGAAGTGTCCAAAGGCGCGGACCCGTCCAAGGAAGAGCCAAAGGGCGCGGAGGAGGCCGGGAAAGAGGGAAAGGCCGGCGCAGCGGCGCCAGTAGCGCCCGAAGGGGCGACCGGCGATGGCGGGTTCACGGTAACGCCGGACATGACGTCGATCATCGGCTGTTCGGGCGAGGAATTCGCCTCGGTCCTCACGGTTCTTGGTTTCCGCCGGGACCGCAAAGCGCCCAAGCCGGAACCGCGGGCTGAAAAGGCGAACCCGGATACGGCCCGGCGGGAGGACGGGAAGGCCGCCCCCGCAGCTGCGGAGAAATCCGGCGACGGCGCGCGCCGGGCCGGCGCGCAGATGGACGAGGTATGGCGTCCCCGCCGCAAGACGCCGCGGGCCGCGGCGCACAAGGGACGGGGAAGAAAACCCAAACCCGCAAGGGGCAAAGGCAAGGCCGCGCCGATGCGCGCCGCCAGGCCGAAGCCGGAGCCGCGCGCCGTCATCGACCCCGATTCACCCTTCGCCGCCCTGAAAGATCTCAAACGTGACCTTGAAACCCGAGTCAAAGACCCTTCCTGACGTCTCCGCCATCGGGAATCAGCGCCTCGACAAATGGCTCTGGCATGCGCGCGTCGCCAGGACCCGAACCCTGTCCGCCAGGCTTGTCGAAACCGGCAAGGTCCGGGTGAACCGTGCGCCGGTGCGCAAGCCCGGCAGGAGCGTAAGCGCGGGCGACGTTCTCACACTGACCATTCGCGGCCGCGTGCGGGTGCTGAAAGTGCTGGCGTGCGGCCGCCGCCGCGGCCCGGCGGCGCAAGCGCGCGAGCTTTACGAAGATTTGAGCCCGCCCCCGGTGAAACGCGAGAAGGGGCCCGCGCCGCTGCAGGCCCCGGCCCAGCGCGAGAAGGGGTCGGGCCGGCCGACAAAGCGTGACCGGCGGCGCATCGACAGCTGGCTTTCGGAGAATGAGGATGCCGGTGAATAACCGCCAGCAGAATGATGTCTCTGCGCGGTTGAGCCCCGGGGCCGATTGTATTACTAAGGCGCGCTGGAGTGAAGTAGCCGGACCGGCAAACCCCGTACCGAAACTAGGGTCCGGACCCTAGATAACAAGAAGTGACGTGAACGCTCTCACATCACCGCAATCGGAGACGCTTGCATGACGTATATCGTCAACGAAAACTGCATCAAGTGCAAATACACCGATTGCGTGGAGGTTTGCCCGGTCGATTGCTTCTATGAGGGCGAAAACATGCTGGTCATCCATCCTGACGAATGCATCGACTGCGGTGTGTGCGAACCCGAATGCCCGGTTGAGGCCATCAAGCCCGATACCGAGCCCGATCTGGAAAAATGGCTGGAAGTGAACCGCGATTTTTCCGAGAAATGGCCCAATATTACGGCCAAGAAGGATCCGCTGCCCGGCGCCGACGATCATGCCGACGAAAAGGACAAATTTTCCAAGTACTTTTCGGAAAAGCCCGGCGAGGGCGACTGAAATACGTGGTTCCCCGCTTCGGGTATTAACCATATGCCGCCAATTGCATGCGCAAACAGGGCAAATTGCGGCGTCATTGCGCCGCGCGGCTTCCGAATCTGCTGAAAATGTGTTATATTGCTTCTCGAAATGGCGCAGGTTGCTTTGGAGCAGGAAACGAGCCGTCCGGAAATGGGCGGATTTTTTTTTCGGCTGAATGTTATTTGCGGCGATTTGGCCCTTTGCGGGCAACTCTCGTCGTCCGCTGGGAACGCGCGCCATTGAAAATAGAGGCCCTGGAAGCCATTTGTTTCCTGGAAGGTCTCCTTAAGAATACAGGCGGCTATCGATTTTTTTGGATTTTTCCTGCCGATCTACCTTGGCCCGCAATCGCGGGCGCCACAAAGCTGCGCGCGGCGTCAGGTTGCCGTGTGAAGGTGACATGAAAATCATTTTAAGGTGAGAAAGAGAGCGTATGGCTAAAAACAAAAAGCCCCAGCAAAGAAAAGGCTTTCGCACGAATGAACAGATCGTCTATCCGGCCCATGGCGTCGGCCGGATTGTTTCGATCGAGGAAGAAGAAGTGGCGGGCGCGAAACTCGAGCTTCTTGTGATCAATTTCGAGAAAGACAAAATGACGTTGCGGGTGCCCATCGAAAAGCTGGAACGGGTCGGGATGCGCAAATTGTCTGAAGACACCGTCGTCAAGAAGGCGTTGACGACACTCAAGGGCAAGGCGCGGGTGAAGCGAACCATGTGGAGCCGGCGGGCCCAGGAATACGAGGCCAAAATCAATTCGGGCTCCCTGGTGTCGATTGCCGAGGTCGTTCGCGATCTCTACCGCTCGGAATCCCAGCCCGAGCAATCCTATTCCGAGCGCCAGCTCTATGAGGCCGCGCTCGACCGCATGGCGCGCGAAGTGGCCGCGGTGCACAAGCAGGATGAAGAATGCGCGATTGCCGCAATCGTCGAAGTCCTCTCCAAAACCGCCCAGGCGGCTCAGGCGCGTCAGGAGTCCAGCGAGGCGCAAGCCGCCGCCTGAGACTGCGATCCCAAATTGGCGGATTAAACGAGTTCAGACCCGGTGCGCACCGCGCATCGGGTCTTTTTGCCGGGGCCCGTTCGGGACCCCGGAACTCCTTCTGAGGAATCTCAGAACGGGCACGGCCCCGAAGAGCCGCGGCGCTCCTTGATCGCAAATCCCCCTGTCCGGCCGAGCAGTCCCAAACTCGCGCATACCGCAGTCAACCAGTTGTTTACCCTAATTTCTTAATCTCGCGGGTCAGGTACATCGCCGCGAATTTCTTCCGCATATGCAGCCTGCTCAGGCTGCCGGCCGAAGACCGGGGCGAATACAAGAGACCTCGAGGACGGCGGCCACTCTATGGATTCCTGCGATCGAAATGCTCCCGCCGAGAGACACGGCCAGAACGGCCTGACGGGCGCCCTCCGCGAACTTGCGCCCGGCACCCACATGCTCAATGCGCTGCATCTGATCATCGACGCCCATTCGCTTGTCTCGGTGGCGGATCGCGCCGGACGTATCATCTATGCCAATGACCGGTTCTGCGAGGTGAGCAAATACGCGCGCGGAGAACTGATCGGCCAGACCCACCGCATCGTCAAATCGGATTACCACCCGCCGTCCTTCTTCGAAGAGATGTGGTCGGTCATCAAATCCGGCGGCACGTGGACCGGGGATATCCAGAACAAGGCCAGGGACGGCTCGCTCTACTGGGCCCAGTCGACCATCAGTCCGATCTTCGACACCCGGAACCGGATTGTCGGCTACGGCTCGATCCGCACCGACGTCACCGCGCAACGCCGCCTGATGACCAAGCTTCAGGAAAGCGAGAAAAAAGCCTACGCAACTTTGAAATCGGCGATTGACGTCATTGACAGCAGCCTGCTCCTCGTCGATGCGTCGGGACACATCATCACGACCAATCAGGCCTATTCCACGATGTACCCGGAGTCCGCGGAGGAGGAACGTCCCGGCAATCATTTCAGCAGACTGGTCAAAAAACAGCGGCCTGAATTGTCCGATGACGGCCTTGCGGGATTCGAGCAGGAAGTCCTCTCCAGAGATACAACAGAGCAGCACGTGCTGGCGGACGGACGGACGGTCAAGATTCAGCGAAGGATCGCGCCCGGCGGCGGCTTCGTCTCCCTCCACACCGATATCAGCGATATTATCCGCCAGACCGAGCTGCTGGAGGCTCAGGCCGCCACAATGGACCTGTTGAAAGCCGTCGCGGTCGATGCGAACGAATCCGCCAGCGCCGACGCGGCTTATGCGATCTGCCTTGAGCGTATTTGTAAATATACCGGCTGGGAGGTCGGCCATGTCTACCTCCCCAGTGACGACGGCACGGGCCGCTCAAGCCCGGCGGGCGCCTGGTATTTCGCCGATGAGGCCCGCTTCGGTTCGTTCAAGGAAACCACTGAACGCACCCTGTGCGATCCCGGGGTGGGCTTGCCCGGACGGGTCTTCGAGACGGGCAAACCGGTGTGGCTCCGCGATGTGACGTCGGACGCCAATTTTCCCAGAGCCGAGGTGGCGGAGAAATCGGGCATCGTCGGCGGCGCGGCCTTCCCGGTAACGATACGCGACCGGATTGCCGCCGTGCTTGAATTCTTTTCGTCGCAGCCAATCCAGACAAACCCGCAGCTTGAAGAGATCCTCTCTCACGTATGCACCCAGATGAGCCGGGTCGCGGAACGTGACCGCTCGGAGAAACTGCTGATGACCCGGGTGACGGCCGAGCTGCGCAAGCGGGACCGGGCGCTGGTGGAGCAAAACGCGCGCTTCGACGCCGCGCTGAAGAACATGACCCAGGGGCTGTGCATGTTCGGCGCAGACAAGCGGCTCATCGTCTCCAACGACCGCTATGCGCAGATGTACGACCTGCCCCCGGAAGTCATGAAGCCTGGTATTTCGCTGCGCCAGATACTGTACCACCGCATCGCAAACGGCATTTTCTCCGGAGCCAACCCGGAGGAATATGTCAAGGAACGCATGGCCTGGGTGGAAAGCGGCGAGGTCTCAAGCAAGGTTCAGCATCTCAGTGACGGGCGCTCGATTGCCATCACCCATCAGCCGATGCCCGGCGGAGGCTGGCTCACCACGCATGAGGACATCACGGATCGGGTGGAGTCGGAGCGGGCGCTGCAGGAAAGCCAGGAGCTGTTTTCCAAGGCCTTTCAGCTGAGCCCTGTCGCCCTGTCGATTTCCAGGCCCGGGGACGGTTCCTTCCACGCGGTGAACGATGCCTGGACAAAGATGTTTGGCTACTCCCGCGCGGAGGCCATGGCGAACACCGTTCTCCAGCTGGGAATCTGGAAATACCCCGAACACCGGAAGAGATTTCTTGAAAAGCTGAGAACCACCGGATCGATGCGTGAGTTCGAGGTCAAACAGAAAACCAAGAGCGGGCAAGAGCTGGATGTTCTGACTTACGGCGAATATGTCGAGGTCGGCGGAGAAGAGCTGCTGTTCATGGTCATTCACGACATCACCGAACGAAAAAGAGCCGAAGAAGCGCTGCGCGAGAGTGAGCTTCGCTACAAGACACTGGTAGAAACAACCAATGTCGTGCCGTGGGAATTCGACCCCGTCTCAATGCGGTTCACATATGTCGGACCTCAGGCGGCCGAACTGTTCGGCTATCCGATCGAGAGCTGGTACGAGGAAGATTTCTGGCAAAACATGATCCATCCCGGTGACCGGGAAGCCGCCGCGAATGTCTGCATGTCGGCGACGCGTGAATGCAAGGACCATGATTTCGAATACCGGGCTCTCACGGCCGATGGCCGCGTCCTGTGGGTGCGCGACGTCGTATCGGTTGTCGCCGAGAACGGCAAGACGAAAGGATTGCGCGGCGTCCTCATCGATATTTCCGACCGCATAAAGGCGAACGAGGCGCTGAAAAGCAGCGAGCGGCGTTTCAAGGACATTGTGGAGATATCCTCGGACTGGATTTGGGAGTGTGACGAAAACCTGCGCTTTACCTATCTCTCACAGCGCTTCACGCAGGTGACCGGCATGCCCATGGAACGGGTTCTCGGCAGGACACGCCATGAATTCGGCAAGGACGCCGTGGCGGACTGGGACTCCCATCTGGCCGATCTGGAGGCGCGCAGATCATTCCGCGCGTTCAGCTATGCCGTGAAAGACGAGAGCGGCGATACGCGGCACTGGGTGATCAGCGGACGCCCGGTGTTCGATGCGGAAGGGACTTTCACCGGCTATCGCGGCACCGGCTCCGACCGGACGACGGAGTTTCGCGACGAGGCCGAGCTTATCCGCCACCGCGACCACCTGCAGGATCTCGTCGATGAGGCAACCACCGAGCTCAGCGAACGGGCCGAGGAACTCCGGACGGCGCTGGCAAAGGAAAAGGAGCTGAATGAGCTTCAGCGGCAGTTCGTTTCCATGGCGAGCCATGAATTCCGTACGCCGCTGGCGATTATCGACGGCGCCGCCCAGCGGCTTTTGCGCCGGGCCGAAAATCTGACCCCGGCGGATACGGTCAAACGGGTCGAAAAGATCAGGGGCGCTGTCGGGCGTATGACCCAGTTGATGGAAAGCACGCTGGATGCCGCCCGGATCGAAGAAGGAAAGATCAATATTGAAATCAATGAATGCGATCTTCGATACGTTGTTCTTGAGGTGGCCATGCACCAGATCGAGCTCTCTCCGGGCCACAACATTACCTGCGATCTGAAGGAACTGCCCGACAGTATCCAGGGAGACAAAGGGGCGCTCGGCCAAATATTCTCCAATCTCCTTTCAAACGCGGTGAAATATTCGCCCGATACCTCCGATATTCACATGAGAGGCTGGCGCGAAGGCGAGTTCGCGGCGGTTGAGGTCGGAGACCAGGGGCTGGGCATTGACGAGGATGACCTGCCAAACATGTTCCAGCGCTTTTTCCGGGCAAAATCGTCAGCCGGGATCGCGGGAACGGGAATCGGTCTTAACCTTGTGAAAACCTTAGTAGAGTTACATGATGGAAAGATAACGGTGGAAAGCAGCAAGGGCGAAGGAAGCCTGTTCAAGATTTTCCTGCCCATTGACGGTCCTTCAACTGCCGGAAACAGCGAGCATCAGGCGGCGTGACAGGTGAATTATTTGATCTCCAGGAGGAGTAAATGGCGGCCACTATCCTTTGCATCGACGACGAAGTACTTCTTCGAGAGGATATCGTCGAGGAGCTTGAAGATGAAGGCTATCGGGTTCTGCAAGCCTGCGACGGGCATGAGGGACTGAAGCAAATCCTGCAACACCATCCCGATCTGGTGATCTGCGACATCACGATGCCCCGCAAGAACGGGTATCAGCTTCTGAAGGAAGTACGCGGAGACCACGGAATATCGGCGGAAATGCCGTTTATCTTTCTGTCCGCGCTCGCGGACAAGGAGCATGTGGTCGCGGGGTTGAGGCTTGGCGCTGACAATTATATCACCAAACCGGTCGACTTCGACGTGCTGCGGGCCAAGGTCAAGACCTGCCTGCGCCTGGTCGACCGTATCCGCACCGATGTCATGACCGGATCGGACGGCAAGGTCGTTCTCGACTGCTAGGGCATAATCCGTTCATATTGAATCATGCTTCAGAGCGTCTTTTGTCATTTTCGGTTGCCGGCATCGGCGTCGCCGGGCTCCTCCACAATGGTTATCTGCTCGGGATGGGTTGCCTTTATGACCGGGCCGTTCCAGCGCCCGATCCAGCCGCGCACGCGCACGCGCTTTCCCGCGAGCTGATCCAGGGGAAGGTCCGAACCCTGGAACCGGGACCTGTCGCCGGCGCGTATTGCGACGGTGAAATCCGTCTTCCAGTCGGCGCCGAAATTCACGAAACTCCACTTCCTGGTCCGCCCCACCGAGAGCACTTTCCCCTCGACGACCTGAAAGACGCCGCGACGTTTTGACAGGGCGGCAACGCTTTGCGCACCAAGAACGGCGAATTTCCCCGAGCGCCAAAGGCCGGCGCGCCCGGCCCGGGCCTGGCGCTCATACGCCTGCAGGTCGCGCGCGCAGGCCCGGTGCCCCCTGAACGAATAGGCCTGAGCAAGCCCGCGCCGTATCATCTCCCCCTGCGCCCAGATACGCTCCGCGCCGCGCAGGACGAAAAGCTGCGCCAGAAACCGCCCGTGACGGTCGCGCTTCATCTCGCCCCCGGCAAATCTGAGTTCAACCTTGCTCGTTCCGATCAGCTCTTCGAGCGCACGTCGCGCCCGCTCCGCCGGTGGCCAGGGCTTTATGCCCTTCCACCAGCGCGGCGCCTCCGGCGCGAGCGCGCCGATCAGGCGGACGCCGCCGCCATCTTCAAGGCGCAGGGTCTGGCCATCCATGACCTGGGCGACGGTGGCCGTGCGCAGGGCCTGCGTCTCGCAGGCCCCGTAGGCCGCGCCGGGAAACGCCGCAAACAGCGCGGCGGCGCCCGCGGCCGCGCAACCCGCGCCCGACCCGGGCTTACGGGTCCGCGTTTGCATCGTCATGGCCGTCTGGTTGCAGCGCCGGCATGATATGTATGTCGCTGCGAACCAGCGAAACGCCGACCCGCTCGCCCGGTGCGACGGAGTTCCGCTCGGCGGCATGGACCGGCATGGACATGAAAAGGGGGTAGCCAGCATGCGCGTCGACCTTAACGGCGACAATCACCGTATCGCCCAGCCGGACCATGCTTTCGACGCGGCCATGGACGGGGTTCTCGCGTATGCCGCGCGAGGGACGCCGCCGCCGGTGCAGTATAACGCTGCCCGAGGGGATAACCCAGTCAACCAGATCCCCAACCGCGAAACGGCGATTGTATCCGGCCTCAAGCCTGGTTGATCCCCACGCCAGCGCGGTGATGCCCGCGCCGGGGCGCTGCCCGGCGATCCGGGCCTGGAAAATATTCTTCAGATCGATGAGCCGGGCAACCTCCCGGTTCGCGGGACGGGCCATGATATCGTGCGGCGCGCCCTCCTGAAGCGTCTGGCCATGATGAAGAATGCTCATCCGGTCACCCAGTTGAACCGCCTCCTCCAGATCATGCGTGACCAGCACAATCGGCATCCGCAGCCGGCCCCGCAGATGACCCAGTTCGCGATGCAGGCGCTGGCGCGTAGCCCTGTCCACGGATGAAAACGGCTCGTCCAGCAGCAGCACTTCCGGGTCGCGGGCAAGCGCGCGGGCAACGGCCACGCGCTGCTGCTGGCCGCCCGAGAGTTCCGAGGGCCGGCGTGTCTCAAGGCCGCCCAGACGCACCAGTTCAAGCAGTTCACGGGCGCGGCGTTCGCTGCCGCCGTTGCGGCCGGAGCCCAGACCCTCCATGACGTTGGCCAGCGCCGAGAGGTGCGGAAAAAGCGCATAGCTCTGAAAGACGAATCCGACGCGCCGGAGCCGTGTCGCCACATTGATGCGTTTTTCGCTGTCATACCAAACGCTCCCGTTGCAGGAAATGCGCCCCTCGGCAATATTGCGCAGCCCGGCGATGGCGCACAGGATGGTCGACTTGCCGCCGCCCGAGGGCCCGACAAGGGCCAGCACCTCGCCCGGCTCGCATCTGAGGCGGGCGTTCAGCGGAATCGGCGCATCCTGCACAAGGCGGGCATCGAGCCCTGTGGGCCGGTCAGCCACGGCGCGCGCCTGCCCGTGACGTGGCGAGATTGGCGATGCCGATCGCGATCAGCGAAATAACCAGGAGCAATGCGGACATGGCGCCCGCGGCGGCGTTGTCGAAAGCCTGGACCCGGTCATAAATCGCGATCGCCGCCGTTCTGGTCTCCCCGGGAATGGACCCGCCGACCATCAGGACCACGCCGAACTCCCCGATCGTATGCGCGAAAGTCAGCACGAAAGCGGTCATGAGCCCCGGCCAGGCCAGCGGCAGCTCAATGCGCCACAATTTGCGCCATGACGTCATTCCGCAGCAGGCCGCCGCGTCGCGAATTTCTTCTGAAATATTCTCGAAGGCGCGCTGCATGGGCTGCACGGCGAAGGGCAGATTGAAAATTATCGAGGCGATCAGCAGCCCCTCGAAGGTAAACACGAGCGGGCCGCCGAAAATGCCTTCATAGAGTTGCCCGATGGGGGAGGCGCGGCCGAGGCCGACCAGCAGGTAATAGCCAAGAACGGTCGGCGGCAGCACCAGCGGCAGCGCCAGCGCCGCTTCCACGAAGGCTTTGCCGGCATAGCGCCTCCATGCCAGGTGGCGGGCGATGAAAACACTGAGCGGCAGCAAAATGGCGACGGTCCAGCCGGCCAGCTTCAGCGACAGAAGAAACGCATTCCAGTCCATCTCTGCTACTCCGCTCCGGACTTTCGCCTGGGCCCGGGTTGCGCAAACCCGCCAGCGTCAAAAATCTTCCGCGCCGCCGGTCCCTGAAGATAGTCGAAGAAGGCGCGCGCGCTGTTGCCCGCGCCGGTCATCAGGACCATGCGCTGTCGCAGCGGACGATGCAATTCAGCCGATATGGTCACAAATCTTCCCCGCCCGGCAAACCGGGGCGCCACGGCGAGGGACCGGGAAATCATCCCCCCTTCACAAGAGCCCGAAACGGTGAATTGCGCGGCTTGCGAAATATTTTCCCCGAATACGAGTTTGGGCTCCAGCGCCTCCCACAACCCGGCATGGATGAGGGCCTCGCGCGCGGCGCGGCCATAGGGCGCATGGTCCGGATTGGCGATGGCGAAGCGTTTGATGTCGCCGCGCGCAAGCGCTTCGCGCAGGCCGGACAGTTCCGGGTCGACACGGACCGGGGATTCGCCGGGGGCGAATATCACCAGCTGGCCCAGGGCATAGCGTACGCCTTCGCCGGCCGTAAATCCGTCACGCGCCAGGCTGAGCGCATATTCCTCATCGGCGGAAAGGAACAGCTCAAACGGCGCGCCCTGACGTATCTGCCGCGCGAGATTACCCGACGAACCGAAGTTCAGACGAAGCGGCAAGCCGGTCTCGCTCCTGAAGGCGCCGGCGGCATCCTGGAGAGCGAACCGCAAACTTGCCGCCGCGGCGATAATGGGCGAAGTGCCGGCCATGACCGCGGCCGCGCGTCCCGCGCCCGCCAGGGACAAGACGCCGAGCGCGGATGTCGAGACCATTGCGCGAATGAACTGGCGTCGCTGACTTATCATGATACGGCGATATTTACCTGTTGCCCGTGCACGCCATTAATGAAGGAGCCCGGCATCGAGTGCAACCGGCCCGGCGGAAGCGCGATCACCAATAATCACGATTCTGTTATTGAAATTGACCCGATGGCCAGCTACCTTGACTGAAAGAGCGCCTGTCTCTGGGGAGGACGCTGCCCTATGACTGTACGCGGTTGGGTTGACATTCTGGGCATTTCGGCACGCCGGCCGGGAGGGCGCGGCGCGCCTTGTCTTTCTCCTCGCACCCCGCGCCCGCTGGTTTTCCCCGCACTTCTTCTCTTTCTCGCCTTCGCGCTCCTGTCCCTGAATGCCTCGCTTTTCGCCACGGCGGCCCAGGCGCAACAGGGCCAGCCCGGCGTGGTCGGCCTCGGAGATCTGGTCGTCACCGGTTTCTCGGGCGCTCTGCCGCCGCCGCCGGGTGCGCCCCTGCCGCCCGGCGTAAACGCGCTAGACGAGACGTTTATCAACCCCGACGGCGCATCGCTGAAGATATTCGACGTAACCAATCCCGGCGGCCCGCCCGAGGCCCAGCTTCTCAACGTCCCGACGAAATTTCAGGTTTTCGCCCGGGACGTCGGTCAGGTTTTCGGACTGGCGCTCGACAAATCCGACCCCGCGAATATCTATGCAGCCAGCACATCCGTGCACGGCCTGCAGATTGTCGTGCCCGACGCCGACGGTGACGGCCGGCCCGAGCGCATCAAGCTCGGCCAGCCCGGCGCGCAATGGATGGACGGGCAGTTCGGCCTGGGCCGCGGTGGCGGACCCGGCACGCTCTGGAAGATCAACGGCGAGACCGGCGAGATCACGAAATTCGCCGATATTTTGGGCGGCGGCATCCCCAATTCCGGTCCCGGTCTCGGCAATATCGCCTATGACGCCAAACGCAAGCAGCTGTTCGTATCCGATCTCGATACCGGCCTCATCCATCGCCTCGACATGGCGGGCAATGATCTTGGCGCCTACGATCACGGGCTTCAGGGCCGTCCCGCCAATGGCATGAATGCAGTGCCCGAAGATCAGGCCAACAGGCTCGACATTACCAGCCCCGCCTTTGACGCGGAAGATTCCGGCAGCTGGGGCCTGGCGGCGCCGGAGCGCCGCGTGTGGGGTCTCGCGGTGCGCGGCGACCGGCTGTATTATTCGGTCGAAGAGGGGCCGCAAATCTGGTCGCTCGGCATCAACCAGGACGGAAGTTTCGGCGCCGACCCGCGCTGGGAACTCGATGTGCCCGCCGACCCCAATGCCTATCCGGTTTCCGACATCGCCTTCCAGTCCAACAGCCTGATGCTGCTGGCGCAGCGCGGCGGCATCACCTCGCGCTATGACTATTCGCAATATCAGACCCCCCGCAAGACACGCGTTCTGCGCTACCGCCTTGAATCGCCGAACGATCCGGCTACGCCGAGCCGCTGGGTTTCCGCGCCGGAAGACTACGCCATCGGCTTTCCCGGCATCCACCGCAATTCGTCCGGCGGCATCGCCATCGGCTATGGCTACCGCAAGGACGCCGGCGGCAACTATGTCCGCGGTTCCTGCAAAGGGACGCTGTGGTCAACCGGCGACGCGCTGCGCGACAACCCGGTTCACGGGGCAAGGCTCGCACAGGGCGGCCCGCTCAATGTGCACGGCCTGCAGGGCAACGCACTGAGCCTCGTGCGGCCCGCGAATGTCCCGCCCTGGGAAACCTATTTCGTCGATTATGACAGCCAGTTCGACGACCCGCAGGCCGCCGGCCATGTGGGCGACGTCGAAATCGCCCGCGAATGCGGCCGCAAACGCACGGACGTCATGGACCTGCGCATCCTGAAGCGGGCCAAACCGGAACGCTGCACCGTGGGCAACCAGTGCCCGTTCGGCGTGGAAATCGAGAATACCGGCACCAAGACCTATTCAGGACCGCTGGTTATCCAGGACATCGCCCATAACGGCGCGCAGCTGATCGGCCATTCGCCGCCGCCGCCGGGCTGGGATTGCAGGGAGGTGTTCCCCGGCACGGGCGTCTATGAATGCAGCAATCCGGGCGTGACGCTGAAGCCGGGGCAGAAAACCTCGCTCGAACTCCTGTTCCAGATGCCGCCCTGGTGGGTTCGCCATGTCTATGACAACTGCGCCGAGTTGCGCATCCCCGGAGCCGGCGTCGACGAGCGGCCCTACAACAACCGCTCCTGCGCCTATGTGGCGACCATCGGGCCCGGCCACCCGGACTATGTCCCGGACCTGCAACTCGAAAAATTCGGCCTGTTCGGGGCCTGCGATTTCTTCGGGCTGTGCGAGTTCGTCGTGCGCGTCACCAATGTCGGCGCGGCGCCCTATACCGGGCAGCTCAACGTGAACGATTTCACCACGACGCCGGGCGCGACAATCACCGACTGGGCGCCCAAGCCCGACTGGAACTGCGCGCTGCTGGCCCCGGACAATTACGGTTGCAGCACGGCCGGGCCCGTCACACTTCTGCCGGGTGACTTCCGTGAACTCGTCATTCTCACTCAGGGGCCGCCCATAGCGCCGGGGGTCACCACCGTTCGCAACTGCGCCTGGATCGACTGGAACGGCGCGCCCGGCGACGTCAACCCGTTTAACGAATATGACTGCGCCGAGATTTCGAACCTGCCGCCGGGGCACCCGGACGCCCGGGCGAAGGTGATTATCCAGAAGGATGCGCAACCGACGTGCTCAAGAGCAGGCGCCGGCAATCCATGGAGGTGCCTCTATGCTGTAAGAATCAAGAACAGCGGCGCCGCCCCGCTTATCGGCCCGATCGAATTTACCGATGAACTAACCCCGAATCCGGCCACCTTGCTCGGGTTTGGGGGCGGGCCAGGCCCGTGGGCCTGCGTGCCCGGCGTCGGATTGGCGGGCCCTTATACCTGCACGCAACCGCCGGTCCCCGGCGGCCTGCTTCCAGGCCAAGAGGTCTCGATAATGATGATCTTCGAATTGCCGGCCGCAACGCCGGTGCCGGGCTGGCAGATGAACACCGCCACGATCAAATGGGACAATGACGGCGATGGCGCGGACGAGGACCACCAGGCCAGTGCGATCGCCATGATCTGCGACGCCGGGTCCGCCAACTGTCCGCAAGATCTGGCTATGCTCAAGTTTCCGCCCATCGGCCCATGCCTGAAGGGCGATGCATGCCCGTTCACCGTTCAGGTGCATAATCTGGGCAATGCCGCTTTCCCCGCCCCCGTTACGGTCACCGATATTCCGGACCCGGGCGCGGGTGCGCCGAACGTCCTCACCCCGGGATGGGCCTGCGTTCCGGCCGGTGGCTCTTACACCTGCAGCAATCCAGCGGCTCTGCCGCCTGGCGCCACCACCAGTTTTGACCTTGAGTTCCCAATTCTGCCCGGATACGCCTCGCCCACCTTCGAAAACTGCGCGGAAGTCGCGCCCGGGCCGGGCAATGTCCTGAATTTCAACGACAGGGACTGCGCCACCGCGGTCGTGCCGTTCCCCGACCTGGCGCCATGGAGCCCGTCAGAGTGCGTTCTCGGCACGGATTGCTCGCTCGATGTCAAGGTCGAGAACAAGGGCAAGCTCCCCTTCGTTGGCGCCGCCGGGCTGCGCGGCACCCTGTCGCCGGCGGTACAGATCAAGAGCATAACCGGCCAGACCCCGGGTCTTTCCTGCAAGGTGACCGGATTCGGCAAGTATGAGTGCATCGGCCAGGTGCTGAATATCGCGCCGGGCGATGCGGCGAAACTGAAATTCATCGCCGTGATCCCGGCCAATTTCCCGCACAAGCAGATCACCCACACCAAGACCATGATCTGGCCCGACCGGAAGGTGAAGGACACCAATCCGCAGAACGATGTGCACACCTCCATCATTACCATTGAGCAGCCGAAGGAGCCTCCGCCGCCACCGCCGCAGCCAGTTGGAAAACCCGATCTGGCAGTTTCAAAGACCGCCAATCAGAACAGTTGCAGGGCGGGTTCGCCATGCCGTTACACCGTCCGGGTCACCAGTGCGGGCACGGCGCCCTATAGCGGGAAGATCGTGATCTCCGACATCATCACGCCGGCGAACGCTCGGTTGACGGGGTCCGGCCCGGCCCCCTGGCGCTGCTTCACGACGCGCGGCGGCGTTAACTGCACCTATCCGAACACAACGCTCGCGCCGGGCCAGTCGAGGACCCTGTCGCTCAACTTCACATTGCCTCGCACAGCCAGGGGCGTCGCCAACAACTGCGCGACGTTGACGTGGGGCGCCACGCAGACCCGCGGAAGCGTCCGCGATGTTCAAAGCGCCCTCGCCGCGCGCGGATACAATCCCGGTCCGGCCGACGGCAAGATGGGCAACAAAACGCGCAGCGCCATTCGCGCGTTCCAGAACGCCCAGGGCCTCCAGCCGACGGGCCGCATTGACCAGGCGCTGCTGAGCGCCCTGTTTGGCGGCGCCGGCGGCGGAAAAGATTCCAATCCCGCCAACAACAGGGCCTGCGCCGCATCCCCGATCATTGCCCAGGCGCCGCCCCCGCCCCCGCAACAATGTTTCGGCGGCAAGGTCCGCAACAGCAAGGGCGCCTGCGTATGTCCCTCGAACAGGCCGGTCTGGACCGGTCAGCAATGCATTCCGCACGTGACGCCACCGCCTCCGCCGCCGCCGCAATGCACGGGCGGCAGGTCCAAAAAATATGTCCGCGGCAAGCTCATTTGCGCATGCCCGTCCAGCAGGCCCGTCTGGAATGGCCGGCAGTGCATGGCCAAACCGCCAGTTTCCAGATGTCCTTCGGGCTATTCGAAGGTCGACCCGCTCAAGGCCGCGGTCCTGGCCACGCAGGGTTGGAAGATAAAAACTGTCGGAAACGCCATCTGCGCGAAGAAACCCAGGTCCGCATGCAAGAGCGGCAAAATCCGCAACAGCAGGGGCCAGTGCGTGTGCCCGAGCAACAAGCCCTACTGGAATGGCAAAAAATGCACCCAGTACTCCACCTATCCGATCCCGGGAACGGGCCAGACACCCACTCCGGGCACGTCGGTGCCCTCCGAGATGGCTTGCACCGGCGGGCGGCAGCGCAACAGAAAAGGCCGCTGCGTGTGTCCATCCAGCCGGCCTGTATGGACCGGCAGAAACTGCGTTCCAAAACTGCAGCAAATCAATCCGCAGCAAATCAATCCGCAGCTCCTCAATCCGCAGACGGGTCCGATCCTGAAACTGCCGGGCGGCGGGACGATCAGGATCCGTTAGCGGCCGGAATGCCGGACCGTCTTACTGAGGCCTCAATCATGGCCTTGTGAGAGGCGTTGGCCAATTCGCGTGAGGCGGAGTATGGTTGCAACTCCCGTCACAGGAGGCAGAATATGATGCGTGTAACATTTCTTGCGGCGCTTTCGCTCGCCGCTGCTTTTTCGCTAACCGCGCAAGCACAAACGCCAAGCGGGCCGGTGCAGGGCGCCGTCCAGGGCACGGTTCAAGGGACCGAGAAGGTCGGTCAGGGCGTCATCCAGGGCGCGGGAACGGCCGGCGCGGGAATTGTTCAGGGCACGGGCACCGCCGTTCAAGGTATCGCCCAGGGCCCCGCCGGCGCGGTGAAAGGAACAGTCAAGGGCGCCGGGCAGGCCACGGTCGGCGTTGCCAAGGGTGCGGGAAAGGTGGCGAAAAAAACCGGCCAGGGCGTCTGGTGTTTCATAACGCTGGGCTATGGCTGCTAGTGCGTATCACCGATAAGCATGTCCCCGCGAAGGCGGGGATGGGAACCGGTTATCGGAAAAATGATACGCATAAACAAAAAACTGGATCGCGGTTTTGATTCCATCAAAACATGAAGCGATCTAGGCGCTGCGCTGGACCTCGCCGCCGGAATTGAGCCACGCCGCGAAACCGCCCTTGAGATGCCTGACGCCGGTGAACCCGGCATTGCGCATGGTGTCCAGCGCCAGCGCGGAGCGTTCGCCATAGGCGCAATAGAGCAGGATGCGGCCCTGATGGTCCCGCGCCAGGCGCGTCAGCGTGCCGGACGGGCTGAGCTGTGTGTCCAGATGCCCGTAGGGAACATGCAGCGAGTTTGCAATCCAGCCGTCGCGCGCGCGCTCACGCTCTTCGCGCAGATCGATGAGAATGACATCGTCACGGGCAGAGGCCGACCGGACCTCCTCCACCTCCAGCTCTTCGCCCGGACGCACAAGCAGGCTCAGTGACTGGCCAACCTGCTTGTTGGCCGGCACCGCCACGTCCATCATCTTCGGGTCGGGAAGATTGAGATTGTTCATGATCTCGGCATATTCATCCACGGAACCGACTTGCAGACGCGGATTTTTTGCGGCCTCGTAACCGATCGTCGAGACGGTGTTGCCGTGATAGTCATGGGCCGGAAACACCAGCGTCTCCCCGGGGAGTTTCAGCAGCTTGTTGAACAGGCTGTCATAAGCCTGGCCCGGATCGCCATTCTGGAAATCCGTGCGTCCCGTACCGCCGATCAGCAGCGCATCGCCGGTGAACACCCGGTCGGGGCCGAGGAAGGAGTATGAATCGTCCGTGTGGCCCGGGGTGTAAAGGGTCCGCAGCGAAATCCCGTCCACATCGATCGTCTCATCCTCGCGCACCCGCATGGAGACCACGTCGGCGCCGCTTCTCTCGCCCATGACGGTGACGCATCTGGTCAGGTCGCGCAGCTTGCCCAGCCCGGTGACGTGATCTGCGTGAACATGGGTGTCGAGCGCCTTGACCAGCTTCAGATCGAGCCGGTTCAGCAGCGAGATATAGGTGTCCACATGTTCGATGACGGGATCGATAATCAGGGCTTCGGCGCCGTAGCGGCGGGCGAGCAGATAGGTATAGGTGCTGGACACCGGGTCAAACAGCTGCTGGAAAATCATGAAACTCACCTTTTAGCCTGGGCCGTGGACTCAATAATGCTATCCACTATGCGTGCCGGATACCATCAACGAGACTTGACTTTAGGCATTTCAAAGCATTTCGGATCATGTCGATTAGGCTCCTGAAAACATTCATCGCCATCGCCTCGGAGGGGAGCTTCGCGGCTGCCGCGGACAAGCTGGGGCTGACCCAGTCGGCGGTCAGCCTGCAAATGAAGGCGCTGGAGGAGGAGTTTCGCACCGAGCTGTTCGATCGCACATTGCGGCGCCCCACCATAAACGCCAGCGGGCGTGAATTGCTGGCGCGCGCGAGCGAAGTGGTGCGTCTTTACGACCAGCTGCCCGAGGCGGTGTCCGAGCCCAATGATCTGGCCGGATCCTTCACCTTCGGCGCGGTGAATACAATCATGGCCGGGGTCCTCCCCGGAGCCCTGAGGCGGTTGCGCAATGCCCACCCCCGGCTGCGGGCACGGGTGGTCAGCGGCCTGTCCGCCGAACTTGTGCATATGGTGGACCGGGGCGAAATCGACGCCGCGCTGGTCAGTGAGCCTCCCGCCAAACTTGACCCGGATCTCGTGTGGACCGGCTTGTATGGCGAGCCGCTGGTGGTGATCGCGCCAAAGGGATGCGAGGCGAAGACCGATGTGCAGCTGCTGAAGGAATTGCCGTTTATCCGCTTCAGCCGCAGCGCCTGGGCCGGGCGCCTCATTCACAAGGCGCTCCGGCAACGCCAGATCAAGGTCAATCAGTCCATGGAGACCGATTCACTTGAGGCGATCGCGCTTATGGTCAGCCGCGGACTGGGGGTATCGGTGGTTCCCCTGCGGCCTATCGCCGACCCGTTCCCCGCGCCGCTCGTCGTTATTCCGTTCGGCAAGAACACGGTTTTGCGCTCCGTCGGCATGGTTTCGCGTGTCGGCTCCGCGCACGGCAAGGCGCAGGACGTACTCGCTGAGATGATCCGTCTCACCGCGGCGGAATATGCCCGGGAAAGCGGCGTTCAGGCAACGGGCTTTGCTTAATGAGAATTCACATTACACTTGATTAAAATCAATTTTTCTCAAGCCTGTAATAAGCGTAGGATTGTCCGATCCCGTTCCGGGATCACTTTTTTCCTAAACCGCCGGGCGAAATGATGGACCAGAAAAAGCCGCCCCCCGGACCCCTTGCCGGACTGCGCGTGCTGGATATGTCGCGGATACTGGCGGGGCCGTCAATGACCCAGATTCTGGGCGATCTCGGCGCTGACATACTCAAGATCGAGCGTCCGGGCACCGGCGATGACACGCGCCAATGGGGCCCGCCATTCCTCGGATCGGCAAAAGCGGACGAGCCGGGCTGGTCGAGCTATTTCCTGAGCGCCAACCGGAACAAGCGCTCGCTGGCGCTCGATTTCACCTGCGCAAAGGGGCAGCGGATCATTCGCGAACTTGCCGGGCACTGCGATATCTTCGTCGAGAATTTCAAGGTGGGCGGTCTCGCCAAATACGGCCTTGGCTATGACGATCTGATCGAGGAACGCGGCGACCTGATCTATTGCTCAATCACCGGTTTCGGGCAGAGCGGCCCGATGGCCCATCGCGCCGGGTATGACGCCATGATCCAGGGAATGGGCGGGATCATGAGCATCACCGGCGAAACCGGCGGCGACCCGATGAAGGTCGGCGTGGGGATCGCCGATCTCATGTGCGGCATGTATGCCGGCACCGCCATACTGGCCGCCCTGCACCACCGCGAGAAAACCGGCGAGGGCCAGCATATCGATGTCGCCCTGTTCGACGCCCAGCTCGCGTGGCTGATCAATGCGGGCATGAATTATCTGGTGACGAATGAAGCGCCGCGGCGCTACGGGACGGCCCATCCCAACATCGTTCCCTATCAGGTGTTCCCGGCCAGCGACGGGTTTTTCATGCTGGCGGTCGGCAACGACGCTCAGTTCAAGAGATTCTGCGAATTGGCCGGGACGCCGGAACTGGCCGATGACCCGCGATTCGCCACAAACCCGGCGCGTCTTGAAAACCGGGAAATTCTTGTCGACCGGCTGCGCGGCCTGACGGCGCGCAAGTCCCGCGACTTCTGGCTGGCCGGGCTGGAACGCGCCAATGTTCCCTCGGGCCCGATCAACGACATCGCCCAGGCGTTCGATGAACCCCAGACGGAGGCGCGCGGCATGCGCGTGCGGTTTGAAGATGAGCGCATTGCCGGCGGCGGGGCCGATCTCATCGGCAGCCCGCTCAAGCTCTCGGCGACGCCGGTGTCCTATCGCCGGTTTCCCCCCGCGCTCGGGGAGCATACGCGGGAAATTCTGCAAGGGCTCCTGGGCATGACATCTCAAGAGATTGACGCGCTGGTTGGCGATGGTGTCATCGAAACCGGCGCACAAACGGAGAGTTCCCATGTTTGAACTTAACGAGACGCAACGCCAGATTCAGGATAGCGCCAGACGCCTGGCCGAAAAGGAAATTGCTCCAAACGCGGCCGAGGTCGACCGCTCCGAGGCCTACCCCTGGGACAATGTCGAAAAGCTCAAAGAGGCCGGATTCTTCGGCATGACAATCCCTGAAAACTATGGCGGCCCCGGACTTGGATATTTCGAGGCCGTTCTCGTTGTCGAGGAGATGGCCAGGGCCTGCGGCGTGACCGCCCGCATTGTCGTGGAAGCGAATATGGGCGCGCTCGGCGCGATCATGAAATATGGCAGCGAGGCGCAAAAAAAGCTCGCTGCCGGGATCGTCCTGTCCGGCGACAAGCCGGCGATCTGCATCACCGAGCCCGGCGCGGGGTCCGGCGCAACGGCGATGACGACACGGGCCGACAGGAGGGACGGGCGCTGGGTCATCAACGGCACCAAGCACTGGATTACCGGCGGCGGCATCTCAAGGCTGCATCTGATTTTCGCGCGCGCCTTCGACGAGGCGGGCAAAGAGCTCGGTATCGCCGGCTTTATCGCGGTCCGCGATGGCGAAAAAGGTACGCCGAAGGGACTGGAGATTGGCACGCGCGAACCGGCCATGGGGCTGCGCGGCATCCCCGAGACGGAAATCCATTTCCGCGACCTCGAGGTGGGCGAGGACATGGTCATCGTTCCGCCCGAAGGGATGCGGCGCGGGTTCGCCGGATTGATGACCGCTTACAACGGCCAGCGCGTCGGGGCGGGAGCCGTCGCGCTCGGCATTGCGCAGGGAGCCTATGAACTGGCGCTCGACTATGTACAGACCCGCGAGCAGTTCGGGCGGCCGATCTGCGAATTTCAGGGGCTGCAATGGATGCTGTGCGATATGGCGACCGGCCTTGACGCCGCGCGGCTGATGATCTGGCGCGCCGCGCAAAGCGCCGATGCGTCGGGCTTCCCTGACATGACCTATGCGGCGCAGGCAAAAATCATCGCCTCGGAAACCGCCATCAAGGTCACCAACGATGCGCTGCAACTGTTCGGCGCCGCGGGCTATTCGCGCAACCTGCCCCTGGAACGTATGGTCCGGGATGCGCGGATGTTCACCATCGGCGGCGGAACCGCGCAAATTCTGCGCACCCTGGTCGCCTCAAAGCTGCTGGGGCGCAAGCTGCCGCAAACCCGCGACGGCTATGCGAAATACGGACATAATTCACCAGAGAAGAAAACCGCCGATGCCTAGCACGGTCGACATAATAGCGAGCCGTTTATACGAGGCCGGTTGCCGGCACGCCTTCGGCATTCCGGGCGGCGAGGTCCTGGCGATGATGAAGGCGCTTGAGGATGCGGGCATCGCATTCACGCTCACCAAGCATGAAAACGGCGCCGGCTTCATGGCCGAGGGCGCCTATCATGCGACCGGCGCGCCCGGCATTTTGCTGGCGACAATCGGGCCGGGTCTCGCCAACGCCGTCAATGTCATCGCCAATGCCGAGCAGGACCGGGTGCCGCTGATCGTGCTCACCGGCTGCGTCGATGCGGAGGAGGCGCTGACCTACACCCATCAGGTCATGGACCACGGGGCGCTTATGGAGACGGTGACCAAGGCCAGCTTCACCGCCGTCGAGAACGCAACCGATGTGGTGATCGAAAAGGCACTGGCGATTGCGACCGAGGGGCGCCCCGGGCCGGTCCATATCGATATCCCCATTTCACTCGCCACCCGCGATCATGCGGACGGACGGTCTCAAAGACGCAAACCCTTAAGCCCGGCGGGCCCGGCCGAAGGACCGGCGCTGGAACGCGCGCGCGCGATGTTCCGCGCCTCGAGGCGGCCGGTCATGGTCGCCGGGCTCGATGTGGTCTGCGAGGAGGGCGCCGCGCAGGCCTTGCGCGATTTTGTCGAGACCCACCGGATCCCGCTGCTTACCACATATAAGGGCAAGGGAATTCTGCCCGAAGATCATGAATTGTCACTGGGCGGGCACGGCCTGTCGCCGGTGTCGGACGCCCTCGTCATGCCATTTGTCGCCCAGGCCGATCTGGTCATCGCGGCGGGGTACGACCCGATTGAAATGCGCACCGGCTGGCGCAACCCCTGGGATCCGGCCAAGGCAATCGAATTCGCGTCAGCGCCGAACAGGCACGACATGCACCATGCGGACATCTCCTTCACATGCAGCATTCGCGCCGGATTGAGCGCCCTTGCCGTGGGGGATGCAAATACGGCCGCCAATGGCGCGCGAAGCATCTGGCCCGGCGGAGAAGCGGACGTGCTGCGCATCGCGCTCAAATCGAAATTTTCCGCGGGCAAGGCCTGGGGCCCGGCGCTGGCCATCGATGCGATACGCCGCGCCGCGCCGCGCGATAGCGTCATTACGGCGGATTCGGGCGCGCACCGGATTCTCCTGTCCCAGATGTGGGAGTGCTATGAACCGCGCGCGATGCTGCAATCATGCGGCTTCTGCACCATGGGCTGCGCCCTGCCGCTGGCCATCGGATACAAGCTCGCCAGCGCCAGCCGCCCGGTTATCGCCTTCATGGGCGACGCCGGGCTTGAAATGACAATGGGCGAACTCGCCACCTTGCGCGATCTGGGTCTGAGCGTACTGGTCGTCGTCTTCGTCGATCACTCCCTCGCGCTCATCGAGCTCAAGCAGCGCCAAAGCGGCATGAAGAATCTGGGGGTCGATTTCGGCGGCACGGATTTTCCCGCGCTCGCCGAAGCGATGGGAGGAACCGGCCGGGTGGCCAAAAGCGTCGAGGCGGTTGAAAGCGAGACCGCCGGGGCGTTCGCCCGTGACGGTTTCACCCTTCTGGCGATCCCCATTGACGCCAAGAGCTATGACGGAAAGTTTTGAACCACGGCCCGGCCATCGGGGTGGATCAGGTTTACAGATGGAGCATTTCATATGTAGGCTGATTGCCGGGGGATATAGTATTTGGGTGGGGAAGCGCAGTGCCCGCGTGTTTGTTTCGGGGGAGGAAGACGCTGGGCGTGTTCGGGCGCGCGGTTTTCCATGGAACTGCTCTGTTAAAGCTGGTCGGCGTGGCATTGGCCGCGCTTTTTATTTGGCTCCCCGCCCCCGGCGCGGCGGGCGCAAAACCCGCCAGCCAAACAATCATGCAGCCGGCGGTGAAATTTTCCGCCTCTGAAGAAGCCGCGACCAGGCAGCGCGCGCAGGCCCGTATCCGGAGTTTGATGCGCCTGGCGCAGAAGCCGCAAGACCCGAAGAAGAAAGCCGCGCCGCCGCCCGTGAAAAAGAAGGCCGCGCCGCCGCCCAGGAAGAAGGCCGCGCCGCCGCCCAGGAAGAAGGCCGCGCCGCCGCCCGGGAAAAAGGCTGCGCCGCCGCCCAGGAAAGCTGCACCGGTCACGAAGCCCGCCCCCGTGCAGAAGGAAAAGGCGCCTCCCGCCAA